>CAUVIG010000215.1:0-2511 GCA_963551745.1 uncultured Actinomyces sp. | reverse complement strand
TCGTCGTGGACTTCCCCGCGCCGTTGGGGCCCAGGAAGCCGTGGATCTGGCCCTTCCCGACATCAAGGTCGAGGCCGTCCAGGGCCTTGGCCCTCCCGAAACTCTTGATGAGGCCCTCGGCCTTGATGAGATCAGACAATGCTCCAGTCCTTTCCTGTTTTCTCTTCGAGCACGGGCCCGAACTCCGGGTCCGCCTGCAAGCGGCGAACCAGGTCGCTAATGACGCGCCTCTGGTCGGGCTCGGGATAGCCGATCTTGGACAGACGGGCCACCCGCTTCCACAACAGGTGCCCGGGCCCGCCGCTGGGCAGGTCGCGCAGCAACGCCAGGGCGGTGGCCCTGTTGCGCTCGAGGACTGCCCACTCGGCCTCCTCGAGATCCCCGATGACGCGCTCCCTCTCCTCGTCGCCGTAGGCGCAGGGGTAGCGGCTGCGGTCGAGTGTGGCGAACGCGGTGAGCATGCGGACCACCGCGCGGCGGTCCTCGTCGCTGAGCCCCTCGATGAACGGGCCCAGCGAGGCCGGAATGAGGCCCGAGATCGCCAGCGCCAGGACCATGCGCCGGTCCGTGTGGACGATGGGCAGCGTGGCCGGGTCCTCGACGAGGCCCTCGAGGTGATCGTAGAAGCGCTCCAGGACGACGGGCAGGGGCGAGAGCGCCTCGCCGGAGCGCACCCTGGCCACGAGCTCATCGATGCGGGCCCGCTGGTGGTGCAGGACCTCGATGCGCGCGTCGATCTGCGCCCGCGTGGCGAGCAGGTCCGCCTCGATGGCGCTGCGCCCCTGGGCGGGCTCGTCGGGCAGCATCTGGGCGATCTTCGCCAGGGGGATCCCGGACTCGGCCAGCCACCGGATGCGCAGCAGACGCGCCAAGTGCTCGATGCCGTAGTCGCGGCGCCCCGCGACGACCGGGGGCACGGGCAGCAGCCCCAGGCGGTGGTAGTAGCGCACCGTCCGCGTCGTGGTCCCCGCCAGGTCGGCCATCACTTTCACTCTCATGGGCACCATCGAACACTGTGACCCTACGTCACTGTCAAGGGGGCGCGAGAAACGGGCTTGTAAACGTCGTCGTCGCAGCACGTGCTCCCCAAGATTCGAGCCGATCAGCGCCGCAGTGCTGCCGGGCGACGCTATCATGGCGTCATGAGGACGCTGGTGGTTGGCGCAGGGATCTCGGGCCTTGCATGCGCGGACGCGCTCGCTCGGAGCGGCCAGGACGTGGAGGTCTACGAGGCGAGCGAGCGAGCGGGTGGTCGCATTGAAACGGCTACGGTGGCCGATTGTCGGGTTGAGGTCGGTGCGAACTTTCTGTCCTCGACCTACCGTCTCATCCCCCTGATAGCCAAGCGCCTCGGGGTACCGCTGCGCCCCATTCGTTCACGCGCCGGAATTATCGTCGACTCGGCGGCTCTCACCTACGGTCCCTCCGCGTACTCGATGGTGCGCGCCGGAGTGATCGGTTGGGGTGACGCCGCACGGGTGGGATGGCAGCTGGCCCGTCAGTTCCCACGTCTTGCGAAAGCCAACCCGGCTGATCCCACCCACTGGGCAGACATCGACGTGCCCGCCGACGAATGGTGTTCCGCGCGCTTTGGCGAGGTCTTCACCCGCGCGGTCATCGGATCCTCGTTTCGGGGCTACTACTTCCAGGATCTTGCCGACACCTCGGCCTCCGCGGCTCTCGCCATGGTCTCCTACGGCGCGCGTCCCTTCGTCACGCTCACCGCGGATCCCGGGCTCGAAGCGATCCCTCGGGCACTGGCCTCGGGACTGTCGATCCATTACGAGGCTCCCGTTGCTCGCGTCGAACGCGATGAGGCCGGCGCCGCGTTGGTCCTCGACAACGGGACCGTGGTGGAGGGGGACCGGATCGTCTTGGCAGTCCCTGCGCCCGCAGCCGCTTCGCTCCTCGCGGATCCGTCCCCGCTCGAAGCCCAGCTCCTATCGACTCCCTATAGCTCCGGGCTCCTGGTCGTTCTCGCGTGTAGCCGACGCCTTGAGGAAAGGGAGCTGGGAGGCGCATATGGTTTACTCGCATCACCGAGTCGGCCGGGCCCCGTTGCAGCCCTGTGTGTCGCAAGTCGCGCGGGACATGCGGCGCCGGGTACTGACGCTGTGACCGTGATGTTTGACGGGCACGGCGCGGAGCGCTCGATCTTGCTGGGGGAGTCCGACACTGAGGTGATCACGCGCGCTGTCGCGGCGCTGTCCGAGCTCGCGCCGACTGTCGCTGAGGCCGTCGACAGGGAGGCAAGCCGCGTTGTGAGGATTCCGGCGGCGATGCCGACCTGCAGGGTTGGGCGAGCCAGTCGGGTTCGCCGCTATCGCGTCGAGCGTAGTGGGCCGGTGATTCTTGCGGGCGACTACCTGGCCTTCCCGTGGTCGGACTCGGCGGCCTTGACCGGCCTGTGGGCGGCGAAGTGCGTGCGGGCGTCGGGTGAGAGGGACTGAGGGACGTCGGCAGTGTCGTAGGGTGTCAGCAATTTGTGTGGTAGTGGTGCTGCTGGAGGGC
>CAUVIG010000214.1:0-2552 GCA_963551745.1 uncultured Actinomyces sp. | reverse complement strand
GCGCAATCCACTTAAAGCCCGTGAGCGTCGTGTGATGCTCCAGGCCGTGAGCGCGGGCGATACGCGAGAGCAGGCGCGAGGACACGATCGAGTTCGCGAGCGAGCCCGTCATGCCGCGCGAGGCCAGGAACTCACCCAGCAGCGAGCCGATCTGGTCGCCGCTCAGCGGGCTCCATCCCGCCTCCGAAGCCGGATCGGGCACCGCGAGCGCGCAGCGATCCGCGTCGGGGTCGACCGCGATGATGAGGTCGGCCCCCTGCTCGCGCGCCTGCCCGATCGCCATGTCGAGAGCGCCTGCCTCTTCGGGGTTGGGGAAGGGCACGGTCGGGAAATCCGGGTCGGGATCTGCCTGCGCCGCCACGAGGGAGACGTCGGAGAAACCCGCCTCGGCCAGGACGCGCGAGGTGATCGCGGCGCCCACGCCGTGCATGGCGGTCAGGACGATGCGCAGGTTCTCGCGGGCGGAGGCCTCGCCCGAGGCCAGGGCGGACGCGCAGGCCACGTATTCCTCGCGCGGGTCCACGGCCTCGATGAGGTCGTCGTTCATCGGGACCTCGTCCGCAGGCGGGGCGGCCTCGATGGCCGCCCCGATCTCGGCATCGAAGGGCGGGACGATCTGGACGCCACGTCCGTCGCCCTGTGCGACGGTCCCGCCCAGGTAGACCTTGTAGCCGTTGTCCGGGGCGGGGTTGTGGGAGGCGGTCACCATGACGCCCGCGTCCACGTCGAAGTGGAGCATCGAGAAGGAGGTGAGCGGCGTCGGGTTGGCCTGGGGCAGCGCGAGCACGCGCACGCCGGCGGCCGAGGCGACGCGGCACGCGGCGGTCGCGAACTCGGAGGAGCCATAGCGGGCGTCGCACCCGACGACGAGGCTCGGCGTCCCCGTCGCGTGGCGCTTGACGACCTCGCACAGGCCGGCGGTCGCGCGGATGACGACCGCGAGGTTCATGCGGGACTCGCCCGGTCCCACGACGCCTCGCAGGCCGGCCGTGCCGAATTGGAGGGGGCCGTTCATGGCCGCGCCCACGCGGGCCGCTGCCTCCTCGTCGCCACGCTCCGCGGCCTCGATATCGGCACTCAGGGCCGAGGCCGTGGCGGGGTCCGGGTCGTGGCTCGCCCACTGACGGGCGCGCTCGAGCAGCTCCATGGTGTCAGTCCTCCAGTCCTGCCAGGATGGCGTTCGTTGCGGACACTCCCAGGCGTGAGGCTCCGGCCTCGATCATGGCCAGGGCGGTCTGCGCGTCTCGGATACCGCCCGAGGCCTTGACTCCCAGGGCGTCACCGACCGTGGCGCGCATGAGCGCGACCGCGTGGGTCGAGGCACCGCCCGCGGGGTGGAAGCCCGTCGAGGTCTTGACGAAGTCCGCGCCCGCCGCCATCGAGGCCGTGCAGGCTGCGACGATCTCGTCGTCCGTCAGGGCGGCGGACTCGATGATGACCTTGAGGATGCGCGGGGCAGGAACGACGCGGCGCACGGCCGCGATCTCCTCCTCGAGCTCGTGCAGGCGCGCGTCCTTCACCAGCTCAATGTTGATGACCATGTCGATCTCGTCCGCGCCGTCGGCGACGGCCTGGGCAGCCTCGAAAGCCTTGACCTGGGGCTTGACCGCGCCCGAGGGGAAGCCGACCACGCAGGCGACCTTCAGGCCCTCGGGAACATCCAGGGGCAGCATCGAGGGGGACACGCACACCGAGAAGGTGCCAGCTGCGGCGCCCTCCTCGACGATTCGGGCAACGTCCGCCTGGGTGGCCTCGGGCTTGAGGATCGTGTGGTCGATCATCGCGGCCACGTCACGCTTGTTCATGGAACTACTTTCTTGTCGCATCACAGCTGGGCCAGGGGCAGGGCCAGCTCCATCATGGTGGTAAAGGACGTCTGACGCGCCTGGGCGTCGGTGGCCTCGCCCGTGACCAGGGAGTCCGAGACCGTGAAGATACCCACGGCCTCGACGCCCGCGTGGGCGGCGGTCGCGTACAGGCCGGCGGACTCCATCTCGACCGCGAGCACGCCCATGCGCTGCCAGGCCTCGTTGAAGGTCGGGTTCGCATTGTAGAACGTGTCGGAGGAGAGGATGTTGCCCACGTGGATCGGCACGTTGGCCTCGCGGGCGCGGCGCACGACGTCGTCGATGAGGCGAAAGGAGCCGATCGGGGCGTAGGAGCCGGGGATCTGGTACTGAGCGAGGAACGCCGAGTTTGAGCACGCGGCCTGGGCGACCACGACGTCGTACAGGTTGACGCCGGGCTGCAGGGCGCCGCACGTGCCCACACGCACGAGGCGCGTGCAGCCGAAGTCGTGGATCAGCTCGTGGGCGTACAGCGAGATCGAGGGAATGCCCATGCCCGACCCCATGACGGACACCGGGGTGCCGCGGTAGGTGCCGGTGTAGCCCAGCATGTTGCGCACGGCGTTGAACTGCTGGGCGTCCTCCAGATAGGTCTCAGCGATAAACTTCGCGCGCAGCGGATCTCCGGGCAGGAGAATCGTCGGCGCGATGGGAGCGGTGGGGTTGATGTGCGGTGTCGAGCGCATGTGTCCTCCTGTGGTATCG
>CAUVIG010000213.1:0-2668 GCA_963551745.1 uncultured Actinomyces sp. | reverse complement strand
CGGAGGCATCGATTCCGTTCCTCGCTTCGCAAAGCGCCGCAACGGCTCGGGAAACGCAGACGATGGTGGGGGACTTCCACGGCCTGATGGATGCGCACGTCGCGTTGATGGCCGCGTGCGATCTGTTCGCGCTCGCTCCTGCCTGGCGCAGCGTGTGGGACAACGAGCTGGGTCCGGTGTACGAAGACCTGACCGTCGTCGAGACACTCACGGAAGCCGTCCAGCGGCGAA
This sequence comes from uncultured Actinomyces sp., assembly GCA_963551745.1. Lineage (GTDB taxonomy): Bacteria > Actinomycetota > Actinomycetes > Actinomycetales > Actinomycetaceae > Pauljensenia. The sequence goes on along the minus strand of CAUVIG010000213.1, from coordinate 2,437 downwards.
GTTCAGATCCGGCGGTCCTGAGCGCGGCGGCGTCCCTCACGGCGTGGCTCAACGGGCAGTGCCTGGCCTTGAACGATCTGGGGGCGAGTCTTGAGCGTGCGCAGATGGATCCCGCCGAGGCGTTGACGCAGCTCGATCGGATCGCCGACGAGGCCAGGGTGCGCCTGGTGCGCCTTATCGAGTCGGCTCTCGGCTCCGACACGTCCTTGATTGGGCAGAGGCGTTACAAGCGCTGGAGGACAGGCGCGGGGGAGAAGCTGCGCACCAACGAGACCCGCTACCTCGGCGCGTACCGGATTGCCGGCGTGACGTACACCTACAACCCCGCCCAGGCGATCCGCCTGACGGCGAATAGCGCGGGTATCAACCTCAAGGGGAGTGCGGCCCATTCCACCGCGCTCTTCACGGCGTTTGGCGCGCAGCTCTACGTTCCTCCCGCGTACCTCCACCGCTACCTCGTGTGGGACGGGACCTCACGCTACGGCTCCTCGCAGGCGAACTACCTGACGTCGGCTGCAAACGTCGGTCCGCGCAGGAGAGGGCGTTAAGCGCAGCGGCGCGAGCCGGCCTCGTGCTCCCGAGGAGTGACGGGCGCGAGCGTCGTGCCCGCGCATAGCCGATGTCACGCCCGAGGGGACACTCCCTCGTTGAAGGGGGTGGGGGCGTGTGCAATAATGTCGTGTCGGCTTACCGGTTCACCGGCATGCCCCAGGCGCTTTTTGGCGCGCTGGAAGGTGAGTCTCCGCCAGATGCGGGGGCGCTGCATGTCCGGACCCGGGGCACCAAACGATCCAGGAGAAACTCCATGAAGCAGGGTATTCACCCCGAATACGTGGACACCGTCGTGACCTGCACGTGCGGCAACTCGTTCCACACCCGTTCCACCATCACCTCCGGTGAGATGCGCGTGGACGTGTGCTCGGCCTGCCACCCGTTCTACACGGGCAAGCAGAAGATCCTCGACACCGGCGGCCGCGTCGCCAAATTCGAGGCTCGCTACGGCAAGCGCGTGCGCCCCTCCAAGTGAGGGTGAGCGGCTAGCTCAACGGCGGTGTCGTTGGCCCCACGGCCGACGGCGCCGCCGCTTTGTCAACTGTATGGAATGAAGGAAGTAGTGAATCGTGGACGCGACTGATGAACTCGGCGCCCTGGGCCCCCTGCTGCAGGAATATGAGCAGGTCGAGGCGCAGATGGCGGATCCCCAGACGCTGGGGGAACCGCAGCTGATGCGCCGAGTCGGTCGACGCTACGCCGAGCTTGGCCGCGTGAAGGCCGCCGCTGATCGGCTTGCCTCCGCCTCAGGAGACCTCGAGGCTGCGCGCGAGCTGGCTGCCGAAGACCCCTCCTTCGCCGACGAGATTCCCGCCCTCGAGGAAGAGGAAGCGGCTGCCCACGAGGCGCTCGTGAAGATTCTGGCTCCCCGTGACCCCGAGGATGCGATGGACGTCATCCTCGAGATCAAGGCGGGTGAGGGCGGCGAAGAATCCGCGCTGTTCGCCTCCGATCTGGCCCGCATGTACGCCCGCTACGCGGAGGCACACGGCTGGAGCGTGACCGAGATGAGCGCAACCCATACGGAGCTCGGCGGCTTCAAGGACATCACGCTCGCGATTCGCGCGAAGGGCACCCCCGCTCCCGACGAGGGCGTGTGGGCGCACCTGAAGTTCGAGGGCGGCGTCCACCGCGTGCAGCGGGTGCCCGTGACCGAGTCGCAGGGCCGTATCCACACGAGCGCCGCCGGCGTCTTCGTCATGCCGGAGATCGAGGACGACGAGGAGATCGTCATCGACCCGAACGATCTGCGCATCGACGTCTACCGGTCCAGTGGCCCCGGCGGCCAGTCGGTCAACACGACCGACTCCGCCGTACGTATCACGCACATTCCTTCGGGCATCGTGGTGTCGATGCAGAACGAGAAGTCGCAGCTGCAGAACAAGGAGGCCGCGCTACGCGTGCTGGTCTCGCGCCTGGCCGCCGAAGCGAGGGCGAAGAAGGAAGCCGAGGCCTCGGCTCAGCGTCTGTCCCAGGTGCGCACCGTGGATCGTTCAGAGCGCATCCGCACGTACAACTTCCCTGAGAACCGCATCGCGGATCACCGCACGGGCTTCAAGGCTCACAACCTGGATGCGGTCCTGTCCGGCGCGCTCGATGCAGTGATCGCTTCGCTGCAGGAAGCTGATGAGGCTGAGCGCCTGGCTGCCGCCGCTCAGTCATGATTGGAGGAGACATGGGGACGTGGTCCATCACGGACGCGCGTGCGTGGGCACGTGAACGCCTGACGGAGGCTGGGATCGACTCCGTTGATGCGGACGTACGTGAGCTGCTCGAGTGGGCGTGTGACGCCTCGTCCCAGTGGGACCTGCCGGCGGAGCTGAACGAGGACCAGGCCGAGAAACTGCGTTCGGCGGTGGGGGAGAGGGCCCTGCGCATTCCTCTT
>CAUVIG010000212.1:0-2680 GCA_963551745.1 uncultured Actinomyces sp. | reverse complement strand
ATCATCGAAGACTTGGACGTCCTTGACGACGTCGTGGACACCCTCGAAAGTGTCAATACGGACACGCGACTCCTGATTGACATCGAAGCTTTCAGGGAGCGCGTGGGGGATAACAAGGACACGGTGAGCGACCTCGGGAAACGCCTTGAGGGCGGGCAGATCGATCCCGCCCAGGCATTGGAAGAACTCGACCGGATCACCAACGAGGCGCGAGCGCGCACCGCCGAGCTCATTGAGGCGACTCTCGCAACCGATGCCTCTGTACTCGGACGGCGACGCTACGCGCGATGGAAGAGCGCGGGCATCAGGCTCACCGCGGCGAACGCGGAGTACGACGCAGCCTACTGGAGCGAGGAAGCGGACACTGACATTGAGTACAACCCTGCAGCCACAATCCGACTGACAGTAAACTCCGCAGGCGTTGGCTTCGAAGGGCTGCCAGCCCCGGCGACTGGTGTCCTGAGCACTGGCCGCTCGCCCATCTACCTGCTGCCGATGTACCTCGATCGATACCTGACCGACGATGTGGACGAGGCCAGTGAGGGTTCCTCGTCGACCTGAGCGACAGACGATCGTCCCGTTATCCTGTCTCGAAACCGGTTGAATCGCCGAGCGTGAACCTGACCGTCGTGTGACAGTGGCAGCATAACTTCCGCGAGAACCGAATCGGCAACCGAGGAACGCGGACGCATGACGGCGAGCGACGTGCGGCGCTCGGCACTAGGCGTAGGGCGAATCCTGCTGGGTGTCATCAGGGCGTTCTTCGTTCCCGTATGGCTGTGATTCTCCCTCGTTGATGACAGCCGGCCCACGGTGCCGGCAAGCGAACTCGTTACTCCATCCGTCGACGTGTACGACGCGACGGGGAGCTTTGAGTCGATCGATGGGCGAACGCTGCAAGACGTCCTCGGTGGCGTCGCGTTCGCGCGTCCCATCCACCTCGTCATCTTGTCGACGGATGACCTGGTGGACGACAACCTGGACGAGGCGACCCTGAAGTACGCGCGGGCGGGGCACCAGGAGTGGATCTCGCCCAATGGATACAAGTGGGCCGCCAGCTACCTGATCCTGTCGGTGTCGCCTACCTATCGCAAGGTGGGGACTTACTTCGGCGAGGACATCGCCCCGGTGCTGTCTGTTCAAGAGGAGATTCAGGACGCCGCGAAGGATGACTTCCGTGCGGGCCGCTGGAGTGAGGGGATGGTCGCGGCGGCCACGAAGGCAGCCGCGTATATTCCGAATGAGTCAGACCGCAGCATCGAGAACAGAGTCGTCTGGCCCCACTGGATGGGATGGCTCATCTCGCTCACGGGCATCGGCGTTCTCGTGCGCGGGCACAGCCTACGTCGCACGGTGAGAGAAAGATCGGAGCGGATTGCCGAGGCGTGGGCAGAGATGGAGGAACGTCGCCCAGAGGTGGATCGGGCCTTCCACTCGGTCATCGATGCCGGTCACTACAGCAAGGGGCCGACCGCCCGATACGAGTGCGCCAACCAAGAGCGTACGAAGGTACGCGAGCGCGTCTCAGTTCTGCGTTCCCCAGGGTTCTTCGGATCCCTCAGCGCCGGCGCTGCCAGTGAGAGGGAGGACCTGCTCGAAGATATCGAGCTGCTGTCGGCCGCCGATGACGCGATTGTCGCAGCCCGCGACTTTTTCGCGCTGGCACCACGGTGGCGCACTCTATGGGACAACGAGGTGGGTCCGGTTCTCGAAGACCTGCTGGCTGCGGATTCCATCTCGGTCAAGGTGCGCAACCGCGTCAAGAAGCGTCAAGTGAAGAACGCAGTGGAGGAGTTTAATCGCTGGACGAACGAGCAGCGGGACATCATCGTCGGACTCGGAAAGAGTCTGGAGCGCGCGGAGATCACTCCGGTGCAGGCTCTCGACGAGCTGGATCGAATCGCGGACGAGTCCCGGGCGTGCCTGACGAAGCTCATCGGACAGGCGCTCGTCGCCGACACGTCCTTGTCGGGGCGTGAGCGCTACGAACATTGGGAGAACAACAGGGGCGGCACCGTCAGCGCCAGCGATGTACTCTACAAGGGCACGTACCTGAGCGACGGGCACCGCCACGAGTACAATCCCGCCTCGACGATCCGTTTGACCGCGAACTCCGCGGGCGTTCGTCTTACGGGCAGGGCTGCGGAGAAGTCCGGTCGGTTCCAGGCGAACAATGTGTCTGTCTGGGCGTACCCGACATATCTCGATCGCTATGTCGACTACGACCCGTCCAGCTCGTCGACCAGTTCAGCAGACTACGGCTCATCCTCGGGTGGCTTCTCGGGCTCCGGCTCCTCCTCGTCCTTCTGAGTCCCATCGGAATACCGGGCAACTGATGGCCATCCATGCCAGAGTGGAGGCATGATGTCTCAGGCAACGGAAACGATGAGTCATGCACCCCAGCATCCTCGTTCGGCCATGCGCAGCGTGCGCGGCTGTGCACGACTCCTGGCGGGTCTGGCCCTCTTTCTGGTGGCCCCCGTGTGGCTCTGCATCGCCGTCTCCATCGGTGCGACGCAGGCTCTTGCGTGGCCCACCTGGTACGCGTGGGTGACGACTCTGGCGGGCATTGGCCTCTGGGTGCGCGGGTGGATGCTGCGTCGCCTCGCCCGCGAGAACATGCGGAAGGCCTGCGATGAATGGGAGGCGCTCGAGAAGCGTCACCACGAGGTTGAGCGTG
>CAUVIG010000211.1:0-2689 GCA_963551745.1 uncultured Actinomyces sp. | reverse complement strand
CCCAGACCTCGCCGAAGAGCACGTCGTCGTTGAGGGCGGCGAACTGCGGGGCGAGGGCGCCCAGGCGGTCCCGGCCGGCGGTCTGCTTGTCAGCCATGGTGTTCCTCCTGTGAAGACTGATCGATGGTCGTTCGGTGCATGCGCGACGGACCTTTTCGGCGGGGCTGCGCGCTCAGTACAGCGTCCCGCCGCCCAGCTGGTTCTTCTTGACGTAGTCGCCCAGCAGCCAGGCAACCGTCTTGGGGTCGTAGTGGTCGAAGATGCGTGGGAAGGAGCCGTCGTCCAGAGCGGCGAAGGCGGCCATGTCCTCCTCGTCCAAAGAGAAGTCGAAGACGTCGAAGTTCTCCTCCATGCGGGCCCGGCGCACCGACTTGGGGATGACGATGACGTCCTTGTGCATGAGCGCGCGCAGGATCACCTGGCCGGGCTTCTTGCCGTACTTCTCGCCGATGGCGGCCAGGAACGGGTTGGTGAAGATGCTGTTCTTGCCCTCGGCGAAGGGCGCCCAGGCCTCGTGGACCACGCCGAGCCCGGCCATGACCTCGTGGGCCGCGTCCTGCTGGCGGAAGGGGTGGGTCTCGATCTGGTTGACGGCCGGGACGACCTCGGCGAGCAGGGCGACGTCGATGAGGCGCTCGGGGTAGAAGTTGGACACGCCGATGGCGCGCAGCTTGCCGGCCCTGTAAGCGTCCTCCATGGCGCGGTAGGCGCCGGGGTAGTCGCCCATGGCCTGGTGCAGGAGCATGAGGTCGATGTAGTCGGTGTCCAGCTTGCGCAGCGACTCGTCGATGGAGGCGGTGGCCCGCTCGTAGTTCATATTGGCCACCCAGATCTTGGAGGTGATGAAGACCTCCTCGCGCGGGACGCCGCTGGCGCGCACGGCGGCGCCCACGCCCTCCTCGTTGGCGTAGGCCTGGGCCGTGTCGATCAGGCGGTAGCCGACCTCGAGGGCCTCGCGCACGCAGCGTGCGGTCTGATCCGGCGGGGTCTGGAAGACGCCGTATCCGAGCATGGGCATCTCGACGCCGTTATTGAGGGTCTGGTGGAGCATGGGGCTTCCTCCTGGTTCAGTGGATCGCTTCGATCTCATTGTCTCATGCATCAGTCTTTACGGCGATCCCCTTTCTGTAAAATGCAAGTATCGGAACTGTTGATGCATCCGGTGCATCAAAGTATGGAGGATGCGAATGGAGCTGGAACAACTGAGACAACTCGAGGCGATCGAGCGCGAGGGGACCATGAGTGCGGCGGCGCAGGTTCTGCACCTTTCGCAGCCGGCTTTACCGCGCTCGCTCGGGTGCCTGGAGAGCGAGCTCGGTCAGCCGCTCTTCGATCGCGCGGGACGCCGCCTTGTCCTCAACGATGCCGGCCGCGTCGCCCTGGAGCACGCCGGCCAGATCCTCAGGGCCGAGCGGGTGATGCGCGAGGCGCTGGCCGACGTCGCCCGTCGCACCCGTGCTCTGCGGGTGGGGACTGTCGCTCCGGCACCGCTGTGGCGCCTGACCGCCCTCATGGCCGAGCGGTTCCCCGGGCTGGTCCTCACCTCCCAGATGCTCACCGAGGACGAGGTGGAGTCCGGGGTTGTCGACGGCGACCTCGACCTGGGCATCAGCCTGTGTCCCCTGGCGCTGCCCATCCGTGACACGGTGGCGCACGCGATCTTCTACCTGCTGGCCCGCGCCGGCTGCCGTCAGGAGGCCGAGAACCTCTTCGACTGGGTGAGCCGTCAGTGACCGGCGCGGCTCGATGGGGTCGATGCGCGTTCCAGTGAGCGCTTCAGCGCCATCCATCTGGTGGAAAACGCCCCGTGTCGGATCAAAATGGCGCCAACTGCTGGACTGGATGGGCGCCATATGGATGATCGGAGCTTACGTAGACCCGCCGTCGTCGATCACTCGCCATGCTCCTGCTCGAGTACTCCCCTCTCTTCTCAGGCGTCCCGAGCGGCGCAGCTCAGAGACGATGCGCTCCGCTGTTCTGCGTGAGCGCTCCAAACGGCTTGCCAGATCGGCAATGGTTGCACGGGGGTCAGCTTTGAAGAATAAGAGCGCCCGTTCCTGACGATCCTGGGCCGAAGAGTCTGATGCGTAGGGGGTGAGCGCATCTCTGATAACCGTGAGCATGAAGGTGACAAAGTAATCGCTCGCCCCCCACCGGGTTGGAGTCGGCGACCGCGGATCGCACTCTCAATCGGCAGCCAGGCCAATGGGGGTCGCCAGTGCGACAGCAGCAGTGTGTGCCATGGGCGGCCGGTGCGGCCGTTGCCGTCCGCGAAGGGGTGGATGAATTTGAACTCGTAGTGGAAGATGCAGGAGACCGGCAGGGGGTGAAGGTCGGTTGGGACATCCAGCCGAACAAAGCAGCGCTCGTCGGTCTCGGCTGTGCGGTTCAGCGGTGGCTCGTAGGACATCTGGTCCCTACTGGCATGCGCTCGGTCAGTCGCGACGCGACCACGTCTTCAGTGTGACGACGATTACCGCCACACTTTACCGCCAGTGGCGGTAATCGAGCGCGGTTAGGTGAGTTCCCCGGTGACGATCCGGACGAGGTCACGCCGCGCCCGATGCCCCTCAGGAGTGGGGAACATCGGGTAGACGTGGTCGAGCCACTCGCCGACGTGCACCGTCGAGTCGCCCCCGGCCTCCAGGAGCTTGGCGTGGAAGAGCGCATTGTCCGGCAGGAAGATCTC
>CAUVIG010000210.1:0-2794 GCA_963551745.1 uncultured Actinomyces sp. | reverse complement strand
ACCGGGGCCAGGATTCTGGGGCGCAGCGTTCAGGACGGTGCCCTCGGCACCCAGGAAGGCCAGGTCGGGGCGCTTCGCCGGGATGACGAGCTGCGACTTCGCCTCGTCTTTTTCGCCGGTGCCGGTCCACGCCTTGGGGATCCACAGAGCGGTCTTCTCCATCGGCATGTTGATGGTGTTCAGGGAGAAGCTGTTGGTGTCGTCATGCCAGACGGGGATGGGTGCATCAACGTGCTGTCCGGTAACGATCCATTCCTTGTCCTGGTCGGGACCGGCCCACGCCGCGGCGGGGGTGAGGGCCAGGAAGAGGGCGAGCGCAGCCGTGCTGATGCGTCGCAGGTGTGACATTCGGGTGCCTTTTCTAGCTATGTTGCAGGTGAGAATCATTATCACTCTAAATAAGCTCTCTCACAACTCACACCGACCAGGCATGTTTCACGCGCGTTTCACGCAGCCACCACTCTCCCCCGCCGATAGGCTCGACTCCATGAGAATTGCGACCTGGAACGTCAACTCCATCCGCACGCGCGTTGACCGCGTCATTGCTTTCCTTCAGCGCTCGGGCACGGACGTGCTGGCCATGCAGGAAATCAAGTGCCGCCCCGACCAATTCCCTACGGAAGCCTTTGAGGAGGCCGGCTACCACGTCGCCATCCACGGTCTCAACCAGTGGAACGGCGTCGCCGTCGCCTCCCGCCTGCCGATCCTGGACGTGCAGGACCACTTCCCCACCCAGCCAGCCTTTGGCGAACCGCCCGTGGTCGAAGCTCGCGCGCTCGGCGTCACCATCGACACGACTGGCACACGTCCCTCCGGGGATGGGCAGGCCTCGTCGATGACGATCTGGAGCCTGTACGTCCCTAACGGCCGCGAGCTGACCCACGCGCACTACGCGTACAAGCTGGAGTGGCTCGCAAACCTCGCTGAGCAGGGTCGCGGCTGGCTCGCCGACCCGGGCGCGCTCATCGCCCTCGTCGGCGACTGGAACGTCGCACCCCTGGACGAAGACGTGTGGGACATGACCGCCTTCGAGGGGGCCACGCACGTGTCGGCCCCCGAACGCGAGGCCTTCGCAGCGTTCGCCGCGGACGGGTGGGTCGAGGTCACGCGACCGCGCGTCACAAACTACACCTACTGGGACTACCAGAAGCTGCGCTTCCCCAAGAACGAGGGTATGCGCATCGACTTCGCCTACTGCTCGCCGGCGCTCGCTGCACGTGTCAGCGGCGCGCAGATCGACCGCGACGAGCGCAAGGGCAAGGGCGCGTCCGACCACGTGCCCGTCATCGTCGACGTCGACTGACGGATCGGACGAGGCCGAAACTTGGCCGCTGACACAGGTCGAGGCCTGGGCACGCGCCGAGGCCTCGTTCCGTATCAGTTACGCATGCTCGCGCGCGAGGCGCAACAACTCAGCATTCAGTGCCGACCAGTTGTCGTGATGCCACAGCCCGAAAGGCTCGGCTCCGACGAAGGCCGCGCTCGCCCCAAGGTCACGATCGGCCCACACGAAGGAGCCGGACTGCCCGAAGTGCCCGATCGTGCGCGGGGAGGCGTCAGGCGCGGTCCAGTGCGGCGACTTGTCGCCGCGAATCTCAAGGCCGAGGCCCCACGGGCAGGGGGCGAAGCGCCCGTAGCCGGGCACGACGCCAGCAAGCGCAGGAAACTGTGACAGTGCGGCAAGCGCAGACAAGGGACCCTTCACCAAGGTTGGGCGCGCGAGCTCAGCGCCAAAGAGGCTGACGTCGGACGCACTGGCAACACCCGCGTGAGCAGGACTACCCAGAATATCCATGCTCGTCATCCCGAGCGGCTCACTAATCGCCTCACGCACCCACTGGGCAACACCGACGCCGGTTGCGGTCTCAATGACCTCGCCGAGGACATTGAATCCCTCGTTCGAGTAGATCCTGCGCTTCTCAGGAGCCGCGACGGGACGGCGCCCCTCGAATGGAAGGCCAGAGGCATGGGCCAGCAGGTGACGGACCGTCGCCCCCTCGGGACCCGCAGGATCATCGAGGGACATCATGCCTCGTTCGACCGCAACTAACGCCGACCACGCAACAATCGGCTTGGTCACCGACGCGAGCGGGAAGACACGATCAATATCTCCGGACGTATAGACGACGTCGCCCTCGACACGAAGGACGAGGGCGACATCAAAGGATGGCAGTGTGCGAATCACGCGGTGGCCTCCGGAGCCGGAGCCGCACCTACCTCGGCGACTGCGGCGGTCTTTTCACTGATCTTACGCAGCGTACGCGCGTAAACTTCCGCGACCTCCTCGGGGACCGAGGCCCCGAGCTGCAGCACGTAGTGCGCAGGCAGGCGCAGGAGCTGCACACACACAGCAAGAAAGTCCGCGACGAACTCACGAGCGTCGATCGGCTCATCGTTGTAGCGAGCCGAGACGACGGAGCCGTACCAGTAGCGAATGAGGATCCTCGCGAGTGTACGAGGAGTCGTACCGATCTCGGCACCTTCCTCATCCACGAAGGCCTGAATCATCGCAGTGAGGGCTTCCTCCATCTGCTGGGTGCGGTACTTGTAGTGTGCGTGTGCAGGGTGCGTCGCAGAGGAAGACTCGGCCCACAGGACACAATCCAGTGCGATGGCCGCGTCGGCGCCGGGCTTCATGGCGAAGCGCATTTCTCCGACCGCCCAGTCAACAAACGAGCCTACGGTAATACCGCCCTCGTCGAACCCGCCTTCTGCCTCGTCGTTAATGGAGACGTCGAAGAGCGCGTTCATCTCCTCGTGACGCTGAATCGCGCTGCGCAGGATGACTTCCTTC
>CAUVIG010000209.1:0-2944 GCA_963551745.1 uncultured Actinomyces sp. | reverse complement strand
ACCTCGCGATTGGGCACGCCCTGGGCTCCCTCTCGATAGTAGTGGGCATCTGCGCCAAGACCAATGAGTGTGTCGACTCCCGCATCCGCGATCAACGCGCCCACCTGCTGGTGGAGCGACTGGGAGTCCTCCCCCAGCTCGAGCATCTCGCCGAGAACAGCGATGCGCTGACTGTCGCGACCAATCGACGCGAGGGCGGCGATCCCCGCGCGCATCGAATCCAGGTTCGCGTTGTAGGAGTCATCGATGAGCGTCAGGTCCGTCCCGTCGACGCGCAGCTCGTGAACATCCATGCGGTGCGGGCTCAGCGCACGAGCACGCGAGAGGACAGTAGAAACGGTCTGAAGGCTCACCCCGAGGGTGAGTGCACCAGCGGCCGCGGCCAGCGCGTTCGCGACGTGATGACGACCCACGATCTTCAGATCGATGAGCGCTTCCCCTTCGGGGGTCACCAGGGTAAAGGATGCGCGGTCGGCGCGGTCAAGGCGCACGTCGCGGGCGACGACGTCGGCACGCTCGTTGCCCGAAGCCGAGAAGCGGATCACCCGTCCGGTCGCCAACGGAGCCATGGCCTCGACGTTCGGGTCGTCCGTGTTGAGGATGACCGGACCGCCCGGGCGAGTTCCCTTGATGAGCTCGGCCTTCGCGGCCGCAACGCCCTCGAAACCGCCGAAGCCACCCACGTGGGCATGGCCCACACACAGCTCAATGGCCACGTCGGGGGCGACGATGTCCGTCAGGTAGGTGATGTGGCCGGGCCCTGAGGCACCCATCTCGAGGACGAGGTGGCGCGTCGACTCATCGGCCAGCAGCACCGTCAGAGGCAGGCCGACCTCGTTATTGAAAGACAGCTTGGGAGCGACCGTCGGCCCGTCCTCGCTCATGATCTGGAGCAGCAGGTCCTTCGTGGTCGTCTTACCCACGGAGCCGGTCATCGCGATGACATCTAGATCGCCGATGCTGCGCAGCTTCTCGACGTGCGCGCGAGCCAGAGCCCCCAGCGCCTCGGTCGAATCCTCGACAACGATCTGGGCCACGGCCTCGTCGACCTCGTGCTCGACGATGACGGCGACCGCGCCGCGCGCGGCCGCACCGGACACGAACGCGTGACCGTCGGCGCTCTCACCGCGGCGTGCAACATAGAGCGACCCTGCCTGAGCCTCGCGAGAATCCGTCACCACGGGCCCCGTCACGGGAACGTCGTTCCCGACGAGGCGACCCGACACTGCGTCAGCTATCCACTGGGCTGATGCCTGCATGCTTTACTCCTTCAGAGTCACGGGGTCGTCGGATACAGGTTAGCTGACGCGTTAGACGCGGGGATACCCAGGTTGGCGACCGCCGTACGCGCGATGTCGCCAAAAAGCGGGGCTGACGAATCAGATGAGACCGACGCCACCTTTGGATTGTACAGAATCACGGCGATCGCCAGGCGCGGCGCGTCCGCGGGGATAATGCCCGCGGTGGTCGACACGAGGCCCGCAGCACCGTCGATGACGGTCTCGGCGGTACCCGTCTTCACGCCAACCCGGTAGCCCGAGACCTTCGCGGCACCAGCGGTACCGCGGTCATCCTCAACGACAGATTCCATCATGGTCAGCAGCTGCGAGGCCGTCTGCGCGTCCATGACCTGCACGGGCTGGCTTGAGTCGGGAACCTCGACCGTTCCATCCGCGTTCGTCCACGACTTCACGATGTGCGGGGAAATGCGCACTCCGCCGTTCGCGATCGTGGCGAGAGCGGACGCCTCCTGCATCGCCGTAATCGCATAGGCCTGACCGAACATCGTCACGTAGCGATCGCGCCCCTGCCACTGGTCGGCACTGCGCAGCAGACCCCCAGATTCACCGGGCAACTCGATACCGGTCTCCTGGCCAAAGCCGAAGGCACGCATCATGGAGTAACGCTGATCATCGCTCATCGTCTGGCCGATGAGCACCGTTCCCGTGTTCGAGGACTCCGCCAACACGCCCGTCGCCGTCAAGGTCTCACCATCGTGCTCATGGAAGTCCGTGATCGGGCCACCAGCATCGGGCAGATTCAGCGCGTAGGGAACCTGGAAAACACTGGTCGGGGTGATCGTCCCCTGATTGAGGGCCGCCCCCACGGTCACGAGCTTGCCCACCGAGCCAGGCTCGAAGGTGTCCTGCACAGCATGCACCTTCTGAGGCTTGGCGTTGTCGGGCTCCGTCGAGTTCGAATCCGCCATGACGAGGACGTGCCCCGTCGCGACGTCTTCGATGACGACCGCACCCCAGTCGGCTTGGTGCTTCGCGACACGTGCGTCCAGGAGATCTTGCACCTGGTGCTGGAGGTCAGCGTGCAGCGTCAGCTCAACGTTGCCACCGTTCTTGGGTTCCACCGTCGTCTTCTTACCGCCGGGCATGACGGCGCCGTTGGGAGCGATCTCAAAGGCCTGCGCGCCCGGCGTGCCCGTCAGGAAGGCATCAAACTGCGCCTCCATACCCGAGGAACCCTGCCCCTCGGCGTTCACCGTGCCGATGACCGGGGCCGCCACGTTGCCATTAGGGTATTCGCGTTCGAAGACGGACTCCCACTCGATCCCGTAGATGTCGAGCTTCCGTATCTCACGGTAGGTCACCGCGTCGACGTTGCGCTTGATGTACTCGTAGGTCGAATCACCCAGCATCATGCCGCCCAGCTCGGCCTCGTTCATGCCGAGGAGCGGGGCGAGCTGACGAGCGGCCTCAGCAGGGCCTCGTCCGACCTCGTTGCCATCGTCATCGCGGTGCACATAGGCGCGAATATTCACCTGATTGACGGCGATGTCGTAGGTCTGGATCGAGTTCGCCAGCACCACGCCAGTTGCATCGGTGATAGTTCCGCGCGCGGCCGCGACTTCGGTCGAAGACGTACGCACACGCTGCCCCTGAGCAGCCAGGGACGGTCCTTCAATGATCTGCAGCTGCACGAGCCGCACGGC
>CAUVIG010000208.1:0-2961 GCA_963551745.1 uncultured Actinomyces sp. | reverse complement strand
CCGACTGGGCGATGCGCGCACAGGCCTGGCGCGCCAGCTCACGAACGGCGCGCGACGTGTCATAAACCTGGCCCAGCTCAGCGATCTCAACGCCCAGGGTACTAGCGAGCCTGCGGTCCAAGTGCGGCTCACCGCCGCGATACGCGGCCACGGCCACATCGGAATCCGAGAAAGCAACGATGCGGGCACCAGCGTCGCGGCAGGCCTCCAGCAGCCTCAGCGTCGAGGGCGTGCAATCCTGCAGGTCATCGACGATCACCACGTCGGGCACCGGGCAGGGCGCCTGCACACCGCGCGAAGGCGCGTCCTGCTCCCACGCATCGATCAGGTCGGCCGCGAGCGCCTGGATGCGCGACAGGTCCACGCGCAGGGTGCGCGGATACTCCGGGGAGCGCTCGGGCCCCTCCTCCAGCGCCGCGACAATCGCGCCCGCTCCCTGCCATTCCGGACGGCCATACCGGGCCCCGGCCTCGGACAAATCGGAGGCGTTCATCCCGGCCTCACCCGCGCGGGCCACCAGGTTACGCAGCTCCGCGCGAAACGCCGGCATCGCGCGCATCTGCCGGCCAATATCCTGCGGCCACGGGGCCTCCACGGACTCCAGAGCCTCGGCGAGCATCTGATCCTGGGCCGCGCCCGTCACCAGCTCCACGCCCTCCAACGGCAGGTCACGCTGGGTACGCCACGTGGCCACCACCTGATAGGCGAAAGACGCAGGGGTGCGCACCGGGCGCACCGAATCCGGGCCAAGCGCCTGCGCACGCGGAGTCAGCACGTCGGCGCGCGTGCGATCGGGAGCGAGAACCAGCGCGGAGCGGCCCCGAGAGACCGCCTGCTCGAACACGGCCAGGGCACACGTGCTCCGTCCCGACGACGGCGCGCCGCGCGCAATCACGTCGCCCGAGCGCGCCGCATCCACGACCGCGCGCTGCTTCGCGTTCAGCGCCGGCAGACGCCACCAATCGGCGTCGCGGCTGCGCAACCTGACCTGAATTTCGCTCATAACGCAATACTGACAGACCCCACCCGCATCTGCGGCACATATGATGGCCATGACGACATTTACCAGCAAGGAGTCATCATGGAGATCTTCATCGGCATCCGCGACAACACGCGCCAGCTCGCCCTCGACGTCGACATGAGCGAAAACGAGCTCATGGCCAAGGTCAACGAGGCCCTCATCTCCGCCCACGGCGTCCTCGACCTCACCGACACCAAGGGCCAGCGCACCCTCGTGCCCGCCCACGCCCTCGGCTACGTCCAGATCGCCGACAAGACCGAGCGCCGCGTCGGCTTCGCGATCCACTGATCGCACCACCCAGAACAAGCGAAGCCGGGGAGCGCATGCGGCTCATGTCCGCGCCGCTCCCCGGCTTCGTCGACGCCCTGCGGCGTCATGCCTTCAGGTGAATGTCCTTCATGCGCTGACCGTGACGCTTGATCACGTACTCCGTGATCTCATCGACATTCTCCGGGGATGCCGCCAGCGACGGGTAGGTGAACAGTGTCGCGCGCACGAGGCCGAGGGCCTCGCCCGCCACACGTCGACCCCACAGGGACAAGCGCGCCGCCAGCTGCTCGTCCTCCTCGATCTGCGGGCCCAGGTGGGCACGCACCCAATGGCCCTGCTCGAAGGGCCACACGTCCTCAATCCCCTCGAATAGGCCGTGCACCTGAGCGACACGAATCAGCATGTCGCCCAGCATGCCGCGGGTAATAAAAGTCTTGACAGAGCGCTCCGCGAACGTCGTCGGACGGGTACGCGCATCCAGGTCGTCGTACGCGCCCGAGAACGCGTCGGCAGCCGCCATCAGGTCAAAGCCGCGGTGCTCGCTCCACACCTCCAGTTGCTGGTAGAGCTTGAAGCAGCGCGCGGCCATGCGTGCGTGCTCCACGTGGGCCGCGAACGTGGGGGCTTGCTCGCCGTCCTTCGCCAGGCGCGTCATGAACGCGAGCGACGAATAGGCGAGAATACCGAGGACTTCGGCGTCGTCGGCGGGGACGGAATCAAACTCGTGTGCCATGGCTCCAGCATAGTGCCTGGCAAGCTCCACGGCCCGCCGCATAGGACCCTGTTCTTCCCGATTAGTGCCTGTCCTGTGACCAGCCCCTCCCCCGCGAACTCCTCACACACCATTACACTGAAAAGTGACCACCGGAAGACCGGTCGCATTCTTGAGACATAACACGTTCGCGCGGACGAGAATCCCCGCGCCAGATAATGCGCGATCGGCACCGACCCCAACCCCGGAAAAGCCCGGGAGACAAGGTAGATCGTGACCAACATGAGCACTGAGGCAACTGTGCCCACCACCGACGTTGACGCCACTGAAAAGGCCGCCCCGGCCTCGTCCGTCGAATACTCTGCAGGCGTCGTCCGCCTCGGCAACATCAAGCCCGCAGCCCCCGAGGTCGAAGAGGCCACTCCGGACATCACCGGCAGGGGCGGCGAAGACCTCGACAAGAAGTCCTTCGCGGACTTCGGCGTCACCGACCCGATCGTCGATGCCCTCGAAGACAAGGGCATCACGCATCCCTTCCCCATCCAGGCCCTGACGCTTGGCCCCGCGCTGGAGCGCCACGACATCATCGGCCAGGCCAAGACCGGCACCGGCAAGACCCTCGGCTTTGGCATCCCCGTCCTCGAGGACGTCATCGCACCCGATGAAGAGGGCTACGAGGACCTGCTCAACCCGAACAAGCCGCAGGCGCTCATCATTCTGCCGACTCGCGAGCTCACCAAGCAGGTCGCCCAGGACCTGCGAGGCGCCGCCAAGTACCTGTCGACCCGCATCGTCGAAATCTACGGCGGCGTCGCCTTCGAGCCCCAGATCGAGGCCCTCGAACGTGGCGCCGACATCGTCGTGGGCACGCCCGGCCGCCTCATCGACCTGCTGCGCAAGGGCCACCTGCACCTGTCCGGCGTCGAGACCGTCGTCCTGGACGAGGCCGACGAGATGC
>CAUVIG010000207.1:0-3042 GCA_963551745.1 uncultured Actinomyces sp. | reverse complement strand
CGCCTCCGAGAAGTCGATCGTTCCCTCCCTGGGCCTGGCCACCGGCCAGAAGTGGTTCGGCCTGTTCCGCATGGAGTACAACGGCTACGACCGCTCGTCGATCATCGACCACGATGGTGCGCCGACGCGTTCGTTCTACGAGTTCTCCAACATCTTTGGCAACGTTACCTACATCGGTAACTACACGAAGGCCATGAACTCCACGTTCGTCGCCTACAAGCCCGGCCAGTACGCGGCCCGCGGCACTGCCCCCTCGCTGAGCGGCTACAAGTACGGTGACTTCGCGCAAGGCGACGAGGCCAAGGCCGCCAACGAGTCCGTCGGCCTGGTTGACATGTCGGTCACCAACGTCGGCTCCGTCAACGACGGCCTGCCCGGCGATGTCGTCGTCGGCTACTTCGAGCAGCTGAAGGGTCTGGAGACGGCCAAGTCCGCTGAAATCTTCGGCGACTCCACGACGGCCCCCAAGGGCTTCATGGTCGTCAACGCTCTGACCGGCCAGACTCGCTACCCGTCCTACCTCCTCGACCCGCGCACCGACAATGGCTCGTTGGCCGAGACCGCGCAGGACATCACCCTGACCGTCAAGAAGCCGGCTCCGAATGCGCACCTGATGCTCGTCAACCCGGCCGACAAGACGACGCAGGAAGTCGAGCTCGGCGAGGGTGAGACCTCGCAGGTCGTGCTGAGCGCCGTCGGTGGCGGCGACTCGCGCTTCCTGTACTGGGTGACGATCGATGAGCCGACCCCCACCCCGGACCCGCAGCTCACCCCGGACCCGCAGCCCACCCCGGACCCGCAGCCCACCGTGGACCCGACCCCGGCTCCGACCCCGGATCCTGCGCCCCAGCCTCGCACGGGCCAGTGGAAGTCCGGCTACTTCGGCTGGTGGTACAGCTACTCTGACGGCACCTACGCGGCCAACGAGACCCTCGTCATCGACGGGCAGACCTACCGCTTCGACGCGAGCGGCTACCTGAAGATGGGCTGGGTCTACGACGGTGGACACTGGTACTACCACGGCTCCAGTGGTGCCCAGCAGTACGGCTGGATCATGGACCGCGGCTCCTGGTACTACCTCGACCCCGCGACCGGGCAGATGGCGACCGGCTGGGCTCAGATCGACGGATCCTGGTTCTACCTGTCCTCCTCCGGCACCATGCGCACCGGTTGGGTCAACGACGGCGGCGCCTGGTACTACCTGTCGCCCTCCGGCTCCATGGTCACCGGCTGGCAGATCCTCGGTGGCACCTGGTACCACCTGGGCGCCAACGGTGCGATGACCACCGGCTGGTACCAGGAGGGCCCCGTCTGGTTCTACCTGCGCTCTAACGGCTCCATGGCCACCGGTTGGGAACTCATCGGTTGGTCCTGGTACCACTTCACGCCCTCGGGCGCGTGGATCGGCTAACCGTTAGCTCCACATGAGACGAGGCCGTGGCCGGGTTTTCCGGCTCCGGCCTCGTTTGTGTGTGGACGGGATCAGTCCTTGCGGATTGACAGGGACTCGACGCGGTGGTCGGGGCCCTTCGTGAAGATGAGGGTCGCGCGCTCGCGGGTGGGGCGGATGTTTTCGCGCAGGTTCGGCAGGTTGATCGCGTTCCACACGACGTGGGCGGTCGAGGCGGCCTCGTCGTCCGTGAGGGAGGCGTAGGTCTTGAAGTAGGAGTCCTCGCGGGAGAACGCGGTCGCGCGCAGCTTGAGGAAGCGGTCGACGTACCACTGCTCGATGAGTTTCGCATCGGCGTCGACATAAATCGAAAAGTCGAAGTAGTCCGAGACTGCCACCGAGATGGAACCGGGGGCCGAGCGCGGCGGCTGGAGCACGTTGAGGCCCTCGACGATGAGGATGTCGGGGCGATCCACGTTAATGTAGGTGTCGGGCACGATGTCGTAGGTGACGTGCGAGTACACGGGGGCCTGTGCATGTGGGTTACCGGCCTTCACCGAGGCGAGGAACGAAATAAGGGCCGAGCGGTCGTAGGACTCGGGGAATCCCTTGCGGGCGATAAGGGAGCGTTCGTGCAGGATCCGGTTCGGGTAGAGGAACCCGTCGGTGGTCACCAGGTCCACGCGCGGCGTGGAGTCCCAGCGGGAGAGCAGCAGCTGGAGGAGGCGCGCGACCGTTGACTTGCCGACGGCGACAGAGCCGGCGATCCCGATGACGAAGGGGGTCGAGTAGGCCTCGGGCTCTCCCAGGAAGGCGTGGCGCTCTGCGGCGGTGCGGCGGCGCCCGTCGATGTAGAGCTGCAGCAGCGCGCTCAGGGGCCGGTAAATCGTGTCGACCTCGGTCATGTCGATGGGGTCGCCGAGCGAGGCGATGCGGTCAATGTCCTCCTGCGTGAGCGGCAGGGGAGTGCGATCGGCGAGGCGGTCCCATTCGCAGCGGGCGAAGCGCGCGTAGGGGTTGGGGGCGTTCCGTACGGAGGCCGGGTTCTGCTCGTCAGGCGAGGCGGTCGGCGAGGCCGGGGATGGGATGGACGAGGGGCTCTCGGTGATGCTCACGCCCCCATTGTGCCCCACATGTTTGTGGTCGTGCGCAGGTTGTTCACCGCGTGAAGCGACACACGTTATTGACCCCAAGAGGGGTTTGGTGTGTTGGAATGGGTGCTATGTGCGGAATTGTTGGACATGTTGCATGCAAGGCGTCCCAGCGTAGTCGCGAGGTTGTCCTCGGCGGCCTGGCGCGCCTCGAATATCGCGGGTACGACTCGGCGGGCATCGCTCTGGCGTCCCCGGATCACCTGGACGTGCGCCGCGCGGTCGGCAAGCTCGTGAACCTCTCCGAGGAGCTCGACGCGCAGCCCCCGGCCGACGCGTACGCGGGCATCGGACACACCCGCTGGGCGACCCACGGCCGCCCGACGGTTGCGAACGCCCACCCCCACTCCAGCCCGGACGGGCGCTTCTCGCTCGTGCATAACGGCATCATCGAAAACGCGGACGCCCTGCGCGCCGCCCTCATCGCCGACGGCGAGACCTTCGCGTCGGAGACCGACACCGAGGTGGTCGTCCACCTGCTGGCCCGCGCCTACGACCAGG
>CAUVIG010000206.1:0-3069 GCA_963551745.1 uncultured Actinomyces sp. | reverse complement strand
TGCTCCGGCCTCACCCGTTGCCTCGTCGTTGTGGCTACAGCACGCAGCGATGCATACGGGCGGCGTTTAGAAGCCCGCCCTCCCCCGGTCTATCTGCCCCTGCAGCTTGATCAGTTCGCGCCTGGCCTCCGGGTCAGTCTCGCGGTTGATCTTCTTCGTCAGCTCGTTGTGCGTGGAATGCCATCCGTACCAGACGACGACGGCGATGAATACGATACCGACGACGATCCACGCTGCCATGGCTTCTTCCCCCCTCGCGCATCTGTGCGTTGAAGCAACGCTATCACATGAGAAGCATCGCCAGGCGCGTGCGTGCCTTGGAGACCTCGGGGGACGATCCCGCGACCCGGAAGAGGTCCAGGAGACGCAGGCGCAGCGCGTCGCGCTCCTCTGCGTCCGTAGAGGCGGCGAGCAGGTCGAGAAGCACATCGTAAGCTCCGGCGGCGTCGCCTGCGGCGAAGAGCGCGTCGGCTCGGGCCGCAGGATCATCCATGTTCTGTTCGCCGTAGGCGCGCGCTGCGAAACGCACGCGGGACAGGTGAGACTTCGCATCCTCGTCGCGGGGATTCAGCTCAATGACACGCTCCCACAGGGCGATCGCCTCGTCGAGGTTACCGTTCTCCTCCGCAGCAAGCGGGGCCTCGTGCTCGGGTGGGGTCGGGGCGACCGTGTCTTCGGCGGCAACGGCGATACGCGCGGTGACGCCCATCTGCGCCGCGGCCTCGAGAACCTGCGAGACGATGGGAAGAACCTGCTCCTTTGCGGCAGCCCCCTGGAATAGCGGAACCGGACGCCCACCCACGAGTGCAACGACCGTGGGCACTGCCTGAATCTGGAATGCCTGGGCAATCGCGGGGGCCTTGTCAATGTCGACCTCGACCAGCTGGAACGCTCCCGCCTGCTCGCGGGCGATCTCCTCAAGCATCGCCAGTGTCGGCTTGGACTCGAGCGATCGCGCAGACCACATGACCAGGACGACCGGCACGGCCTGCGAGGTGGACATGACGTCCTGGAAGTTCTCCTCGTCCGTCGTGGTGATCAGCGGGATATGCAGCCCCTCCCCCGCGCCTGCGGCTGCATCGGGGCCCGCGGCAGCGGGAGCACTCGCGCGAGCCGACAGATCGACGGCTCCGTGCGAGTCTACGGGCATAGGCGTCGTCTCAGATGCGGGGCGGGGGTCAGGCGTAGTCATGGCGTCCTCTTCGTCGAAACAGTTGGTGCTAGAAACGATGATATGCGTCGTCCCCGCGACGTAGAGCCGCGGGGACGAGCTGTGCGCTGTGGGTGAAAAATCAGCCGGGACTCGTCGAGGGGTCGAGGGCCACGGACACGATCGTGTACTCGCCGCCAACGATCTGGGGAATTCCCCCCGCAGTCTTCGAAGGAATACGCACGAGGATTGTGGCCAGGTACTCCGCGGTGGCGGTCCCCTCGACAGTCGTGCCGTCCGCACTCATCGTTGCCGTCTTACCGCCCAGGTTCATGGTCGCACCCGCGACCGTGCGCTGGTAGGTCAGCGTGTACTTGAAGTTGGCGGCAACCAGAGCCGAGCCGTCCTGGAGAACCAGGCCGGAGATCGGGTAGTCAGTCGCCGTCGCCGCGGCGGTCACGCTACCGGCCGCGCTCACCGAGGAGTTCAGATCGCTGACGTTGGACAGGTAGGTCTTCGTGAAGTCGTCGACCACGAACTGCGAGGTGTCCTGGCTGCCGGAGTTCAGCATCGTGATGTACTGAGCGAGCGCCACCTCAGGGCTCACCGTGAAGCCCTCGGAGGTACCGGTGACGTAGGCCGAGCCGGCGCCCACGGGAGGCAGGGTCAGCTGGGTGCCGCCCAGGAGGCGCGCGTAGTTCGTCAGCTGGTAGCCCGAACGAGCGGAATCTTGCACGTAGACCTGCAGCACGGGCAGGGCCGTCGAGGAGGACTCGGAGATATTGAAGATCGCGCGCGGCCACGAGTCGGAGTTCGTGATGGCCAGCGAGCCAGGCGTGAAGTCCAGGGCCTGCGGGGTCTGGCCCGAGGCCTTGGCGTACGCGTACTGAGCCGTGCGGTGCGCCAGGGCGCCCTGCGAGACGCGTCCCGACAGGTCCGAGGCGTTCAGTGACTCATCCGCAGTGGTCATGGCCTTACCAGTCGCGTCGAGCACGGAGGAGATGCGCTCAAGGTCGAGGTTGGCGGCGCTCTGCGCCTCCTCGCCCGACTGGGCGACGATCTCGTTCGAACAGGCGCTCACCCCCAGAGCGGAGGTCATGAGCAGGGCGGCTGCAGCTGCGGCGAGGGTGCGTCGTTTCATCACTTACCTTCCTGGCGGTCCTTGAGCCAGCCGGACATGATCGAGGTCCAGCCGCCCGTCGAGGACGCGTCGTCATCGGGTGCCGATGTCGGCGCGGGAGCCTGCTCGGCACCGCGCGGACGCGTCACCGGAATCAGGCCCGTGTTGAATTCCTGACCGTCGATCACGACGACCTGCTCGCCGTTGTTGCGAGCCTCGCGCAGCGCGCGGCGCGACGGCAGCGTACGACCACCGCGAATACCGGACAGGTCGATGACGCCGGTGTCGGTTGTGGCGCGCTCCGGCGGGTCCTGGTCGGCCGGGCCGCTGTCGAGGCCATGGCGACCACGGCGCTCGAAGGTGTCGGTCAGCGGATCCGCGACATACTCCTCGGAATCGTCGACAGTGGGCTGCGCCTGCTCGGCGTTATCATCCGAGGCCTCGTCGGACTCCACGGGCGGCTCGTCGCGGCGAGCGTCCTCGGTGTGCTCCTCGGCCACGGCCTCGTCGGTCTCTTCAACGGGAGCTTCGTCGTCCTCGGTCTCGTTCTTGGCAGACGCGAAGGCGGCGGCGCCCCACGTGGGAGCGTTGTCCGTGGGCTTCTCGTCGACGTGAGCCTCGCGCTGTTCCGTCTCATCCAAGGACGGCTCGTCGGCCTTCGCCGGCTCGGACGCCGAGGTGGCCTCGCGGGCGGCGGCAATGCGCTCGGCGACGGCGGCAGAGTTGATCGAGGAGGTCTCGAGAGAGTCGGCCTTACGGCGCTCTTCGATGCGGGCCTCGCGAATCTTGCGCAGACGCA
>CAUVIG010000205.1:0-3097 GCA_963551745.1 uncultured Actinomyces sp. | reverse complement strand
GCACATGGTGCTGGTTCGTATTGGCATGGGAGATGAAATACCCGGTAGGGGTATTAACAAATACCCCTACCGGGTATAGTTCTAAGCCACTTTCTCGATGCTATGGCCTTCTTCTTGCACTTCAAGCAATGCGCAACAGCTCGACACTCACGTCACATATGGCCATACCACGTGGTTTTTCACACGTGGAGGCGTCACACTCATATTCGATCAGGAGCGTAGGATGGGACTACATCAAATCCTTTAATGACCGTCCCGTGAGGCGGGGAAGGAGTAAGCGTGGCCGAAGTGCACGCAGATCGCGCATCGCGCGGCAAAGAAGTATTGGGAGTTGGCGACGTCGCACGCTCCCTGACACGCATCGCTTATGAGATCGTCGAACGAAATGGCGGCAGCGATAATCTCGTGATCGCAGGTATCCCCACCCGTGGCGCAACGCTGGCGCGTCGTCTCGTCAACCGCATTCGCGAGGTTTCCGGCACCTACGCGGAACTTGCGATCATCGACACCACGATGTACCGCGACGACCTCGCCTCTCAGCCCCTCAGGGCTCCGAAAGAGACACTCGTTCCGCGTACCGGAATTAACGGCAAGACCGTCGTCCTCGTCGACGACGTGCTCTACACCGGCCGCACCATCAAGGCCGCGCTCGATGCTCTCACTCGTATCGGTCGCCCCGCGGCCGTTCAGCTCGCAGTCCTCGTCGACCGAGGCCATCGCGAGCTTCCGATTCGCCCGGATTATGTCGGCAAGAATCTGCCAACCTCCCGCGACGAAATCGTCACCATTCTGCTCGATGAAACAGACGGGCGCGATGGCGTCCTTCTCGGGAAAGGCCTGTAAACGATGAGCCTGAGCCATCTCATTTCGATCCGTGACTTGACGCGCGAGGAGGCGATTCTGATCTTCGACACGGCGGAGCAGATGGCCGCCACTCAGCGCCACGGCGTGAAGAAGCTCCCGACGCTTCAGGGCAAGACCGTCGTCAACCTCTTCTTTGAGGATTCGACGCGCACCCGCATCTCTTTTGAGACCGCCGCAAAGCGCCTGAGCGCCGACGTCATTAACTTCCAGTCTCGTGGCTCCTCCGTCTCCAAGGGCGAGTCTCTTAAGGACACAGCGCTCACGCTGGAGGCCATGGGCGCGGACGCGGTCATCGTGCGTCACTCCTCGTCGGGCGCCGCACACCGTCTTGCGAATGCCGGCTGGATGAACCTGCCGGTACTGAACGCAGGTGACGGCACCCACCAGCATCCGACGCAGGCTCTCCTCGACGCAATGACCCTGCGCCGCCACTACGCGCTGTCGATCGGCGACGACGGAACGCCCGCCCCCGGCTCGGGCCTCGACGGCGCCCACGTCGTCATCGTCGGCGATGTCCTCCACTCGCGCGTGGCGCGCTCCAACGTCGATCTTCTGACGCTTCTAGGTGCCCGCGTCACCCTCGTCGCGCCCCCGACGCTCCTGCCGATCGGCGTAGAGACCTGGAACTGCGAAACCTCCTACAACTTTGACGAGGCCCTGGCAACCGGCCCAGACGCGGTCATGATGCTGCGCGTGCAGCGCGAGCGCATGTCGAGTGCCGGCGGCGGATTCTTCCCCTCACCCGGCTCCTACCACGCGGAGTACGGCCTCACCCCCGCACGCTTTGCGACGCTCCCGTCCAACGCCATCGTCATGCATCCCGGCCCCATGAACCGAGGCCTCGAAATCTGCGCTGAGGCAGCCGACTCAGACCAATCTGTCGTCGTCGAACAGGTGTCGAACGGCGTGTGCATCCGCATGGCCGCCCTCTACCTGCTTCTCGCTTCGGAAGGACACTGCAATGACTGAACAGATCCGTGACATCCTGATCACCGGCGCCTCGCTGCTCGGCGGGGAGCCCACCGACATTGCGCTGTCCGGTGGCACCATCGTCGCGATCGGTGCCGACGCTCGCAACGCCGTGCGCGACCCGCGCGTCATCGACGCTGAAGGCCTCATCGCTCTGCCCGGCCTCGTTGACATTCACACCCACCTGCGCCAGCCGGGCGGGGAGGACGCCGAGACCGTCTTCACCGGCACCCGTGCGGCCGCAGTCGGCGGCTACACGGCAGTGCACGCGATGGCCAACACGACGCCCACGCAGGACACGGCGGCCATCGTCGACCAGGTGCTGCGCCTGGGCGAGGAGGCCGACTGGGTTGAGGTGCGTCCCGTCGGCGCCGTCACCAAGGGCCTGGAAGGCAAGCAGCTCGCGTCGCTCGGCTCGATGGCCCGTTCGCGCTCGAAGGTCCGCGTCTTCTCCGACGACGGCAAGTGCGTGTCTGATCCCGTCCTTATGCGCCGCGCCCTTGAGTACGTCAAGGGCTTCGGCGGCGTCATCGCCCAACACAGCCAGGATCCCGCCCTCACCGAGGGCGCTCAGATGAACGAGTCCACGCTGTCCGGCGAGCTCGGCCTGGCAGGTTGGCCCGCCGTCGCCGAAGAGGCGATCATCGCCCGCGACATCCTGCTCGCCAAGCACGTCGGCTCGCGCCTGCACGTGTGTCACCTGTCCACCGCCGGTTCGGTTGACCTCGTGCGCTGGGGCAAGGCACAGGGCATCGACATCACGGCCGAGGCCACGCCTCACCATCTGCTCCTCACCGAGCAGCTCGCCGCCACCTACGACCCTCTCTACAAGGTGAACCCGCCGCTGCGCCGCGCAGAGGACGTCGAGGCGGTGCGCGAAGGCCTGGCCGACGGCACGATCGACTGCATCGGCACCGATCACGCGCCGCATCCCCTCGAGATGAAGGACTGCGAGTGGCAGGCCGGCGCGTTTGGCATGACCGGCCTGGAGACGGCGCTCCCGATCATCATCGAAACGATGGTGAACACGGGCCGCATGGACTGGGCGGACGTCGCCCGCGTCATGTCGACCGTCCCCGCCCAGATTGGCCGCGTGGAGTCACAGGGCCAGGGCCTGGTCGTCGGCGCGCCCGCACACGTCACCCTTGTCGATGCCACCGTCCGCGTGACGGTCGACCCGGCCAAGCAGTGGACGCGTTCCACGAACTGCCCCTTCCGCGGCATGGAACTGCCCGGACAGGTGCGTTACACGATCTACAACGGC
>CAUVIG010000204.1:0-3157 GCA_963551745.1 uncultured Actinomyces sp. | reverse complement strand
TCCGGTGCGATCCACCACACGGTGGGTATGCAGTCCTCCCACCACATCGTCGCCGTGTGCGACGACCCGGACGCCCCGATCTTCGAGATCGCGGACTTCGGCGTTGTCGGCGACGTGACCGAGGTCGTGCCCGCGGCCCTGGCCGCCATCGAGGAGGCGCGCTCCCAGGCGTGAGCGTCTACCTCGACCACGCGGCCACCACGCCGCTGCGCGAGTGCGCCCTTGAGGCGTGGACGTGCGCTCAGCGTGACCTGGCCGCAAACCCTGGCAATCCCGCCGCCCTCCACTTCGGAGGGCGGCGGGCCCGTCGCATGCTCGATGACGCACGCGAGCAGGTCGCAGCCGCCCTCGGAGCCGACATTCACGAGGTCATCTTCACGTCCGGTGCTACCGAATCCGACGCCCTCGGCGTCATGGCAGCTGCCCGAGGAATGCGCGGGCGTGACGGCGCGCGCGACCTGATTGTCGTCTCGACCCTTGAGCACGACGCGGTCGCCCATCAGCGCGAGGTTGCCTCTCGTGAGGGCTTCTCCTGGGAGGTCCTGCCCGTCGATGCGCGCGGCGTGTCCATCCTGCCCGGCGTTTCCGGTCACGATGCTCCCGCCTCGTGGGACGGTCGCCTCGCGCTTGGATCCATGACCCTCGTGTCCTCCGAGGTCGGCACGATCCAGCCGGTCGCAGACTTCGCCGACCTCGTGCACGCCAGCGGAGGCCTCGTCCACTCCGATGCCGCCCAAGCCATCCCCACGCTGGACGTGTCCTTTTCCAGCCTCGGCCTGGACCTCATGAGCGTCGGCGGACACAAGGTCGGTGCCCCCGCTGGCATCGGCGTTCTCCTCGCCCGGCGCGGCATCCCCATGACGACCGACCGGCCCGGCGGCGGCCACGAGCGATCGATTCGCTCGGGCACGCCCGACGTCGCGGGCGCCTGCGCTCTCGCTGCCGCCCTCACCGAGGTCGTTGCCGAGCGCTGCGCTTTCGCCGCCCGCGCGGCCGACCTGCGCGCGCACCTGCTGTCCCACCTGCCGGAGAGAACCTCTCTGACGGTGGGGGAGTCGGCCTCGTCGAGCGCGATCATCCACCTGTCCCTGCCCACCGCCCGCCCCGAGGCCGTCCTCATGGCCTTCGATATGGCCGGGATCGCAGTGTCCGCCGGGTCCGCCTGTCACGCGGGGGTGACGCGCCCTTCCGAGATCGTCATGGCGATGGGACGCAGCGAGGAGCAGGCGCTCGGCGTCCTGCGCGTCTCGCTCGGTCACGAGACGACCCGCGATGATATCGACGCCTTTCTGGCCGCCCTGCCCGTGGCTATCCGCGCGGGTGCCGCCCTGGATGGCGTCGCCCACGTACGCAACGAACGAAACGAGGAGCGCTAGATGAGAGTTCTGGCTGCACTGTCGGGCGGAGTGGACTCCGCCGTCGCCGCCGCGAAAGCCGTCGAGGCCGGGCACGACGTCGTCGGCGTCCACATGGCCCTGTCCTCCCAGCCCCAGGAGTGCCGCATCGGCTCGCGCGGCTGCTGCTCGATCGAGGACGCCGGGGACGCAGCGCGTGCCGCCGAGATCATCGGTATCCCGTTCTACGTATGGGATCTCGCCCAGGAATTCGAGCAGACCGTCATCACTGACTTCGTTGCCCAGTACAAGGCTGGGCGTACCCCCAACCCCTGCGTGCGCTGCAACGAGTTCGTGAAGTTCCGTGAGCTCGCCAGCCGCGCACGCGCGCTCGGTTTCGACGCGGTGTGTACCGGCCACTACGCGGCCATTGTCGACGGGGAGGCCGGGCCTGAGCTGCACCGTGGCGCCGACAACCTCAAGGACCAGTCCTACGTGCTGGCCGTCATGGGTCCCGAGGAGCTCTCCCGCGTTGTCTTGCCGCTGGGGGATGCCCCCAACAAGGCGTGGGTGCGCTCCGAGGCCGAGCGACTGGGCCTGGGCGTGTCCAACAAGCCCGACTCCTACGACATCTGCTTTATTCCCGACGGGGACACACAGGGCTTCCTGCGCGCTCACCTGGGCGCGGCCGAGGGTGAGATCGTGACCCCCGACGGCGAGGTGTTGGGCCGCCACGAGGGCTACTGGAACTACACGGTCGGCCAGCGCAAGGGCCTCGGCATTGGCGCGCCCGCACCCGATGGGCGGCCCCGCTACGTCCTTGAGACGCGGCCGGAGAGCAATCAGGTCGTCGTAGGGGCTTCTGAGCTCCTGTCGATCTCGCACCTTACGGCCACGGACGCCGTCTGGCTCGCCTCCGACGACGACGGCTCGGACGCCACCGACCTCTTCGTGCAGCTGCGCGCGCATGGAACACCCGCTCCCGTGGCCTCGCTGACGCGCGACGAGTCGGCAGGAACTATCAGCGTCGTGCTCGAGGGCAGTGCGCGCGGCGTCGCGCGCGGCCAGTCGATGGTCGTCTACCGGGGGAGCCGAGTCCTCGGCGAGGGGACAATCGACGCGACCGGGCGCTGAGTGTCTCGGGTATGAGCGCCGCCTCGAGACGTGGGCGAGGGCATGCAGACGCTCCGGGGTACATCGGTTAGACTGGGGGGGCGCGCGAGTGGCGGAATTGGCAGACGCGCTGGATTTAGGTTCCAGTGTCTTTGACGTGTGGGTTCGAGTCCCATCTCGCGCACAGTTGTCCGTGCCCGGTCGGCCTGCGGCAGTGTCGGTCGGTAGACTGAGGTCATGAGCGCTTTGGAAATTGGCTGCAAGGCCCCCGACTTCTCCGCCGAGACCACCCAGGGGACCCTGTCCCTGTCGGATCTCCTCGCCGCCTCGCCGCGCGGCGTCGTCATCTACTTCTACCCGAAGGCATCCACGCCCGGCTGCACGAAGCAGGCCTGCGACTTCCGCGATTCCCTGGCGTCGCTCCAGGGGGCCGGCTACTCGGTTATCGGTGTGTCCGCCGACTCGATGGCAGCCCTCGAGCGCTTCACCGAGAAGCAGTCTCTCACCTTCCCGCTGGCGTCCGACCCGGATCACGAGATTCTCGAGGCCTACGGTGCGTGGGGCGAAAAGAAGAACTACGGCCGTACCTACGTGGGCATCATCCGCTCGACCGTGGTCGTTAACCCCGATGGCACGGTGGCCCTGGCCCAGTACAATGTGAAGGCGACGGGTCACGTGGCCCGCCTGCGTAAGGCTCTCGGTATCGATTA
>CAUVIG010000203.1:0-3202 GCA_963551745.1 uncultured Actinomyces sp. | reverse complement strand
TGCCAGGAACGAGGCGTCGCCCTCGTACGGGGTGTAGTTCAGCTGGATGAAGTCACGCACGTCGACCTCATCGCACCAGTTACCCTTTACGAAACCTTCCCAGGCCTTCTGGTCTGCTGTCGTCATTCTTCCTCTTCTCGGATGTCCGTATCCCGTTGTGGGGACGGTTTGTCAGGAGCAGAACTCCCATGTGCGTCGGATTCCAACGCTTAGGCCCATTGTCCTACCGCATGGGGACTCTCCACAACCCATATCGACCGACAGTCTATGTTCTGTGTCTCAGGATATGGCTCCAAAATCTCTGTTGGTCGAATTGTGGGACCAAGGTCCTTAGGAGAGGGGAAGGACTTCGACCGCCTACACTGGTATCAGTGCCCGTCCCACAAAGGAGAAATAGTCCTATGTCTGCACCCCGTCCCGTCCTCGGAGTTGGCGTTCTTGGAGCCGGAACCGTCGGTAGCCAGGTCATTCGTATCCTGCAGTCCAGCCGCGAGGATTTCGCCGCTCGCTCGGGCGCTGACATGGAGGTGCGGCGCGTCCTCGTCCGCAATGTGGATGCCCCGCGTGACGCCCCGATCGATCGCGAGCTGCTGACGACCGACCCGGCCGAGGCGATCGACAACATGGACCTCGTCGTCGAGCTGATCGGCGGCATTGAGCCCGCGCGTACTCTCGTGCTACGCGCCCTCAACCAGGGCATCTCGGTCGTCACGGGCAACAAGGCGCTCCTAGCCGCACACGGCCCCGAGCTATACGAGGCCGCTGCTTCCAGCGGTGCTGATCTCTACTACGAGGCTGCCGTCGCGGGCGCTGTCCCCGTCGTCTATGGTCTTCGCGAGTCCCTTGCCGGCGACCGCATCACGACCGTCATGGGCATCGTCAACGGCACGACGAACTTCATCCTGGATGCGATGAGCACCAAGGGGCTGAGCTACGAGGAGGCTCTCAAGCAGGCGCAGGACCTCGGTTTCGCCGAGGCCGACCCCACCGCAGACGTCGAGGGTTTCGACGCCGCGGCCAAGTGCTCCATCCTGGCGTCTCTGGCCTTCCACACGCGCGTCGGCATCGACGACGTCGCGGTCGAGGGAATCTCGAGCATCACCAAGGAAGACATGGAGGAGGCCGCTCGCGTCGGCCACACGATCAAGCTCTTGGCGATCGCTGAGCGTCGCATCGGCGAGGACGGCCGCGAGGGCGTCGCCATGCGCGTCCATCCCGCCCAGGTTCCCTCCGATCACCCGCTCGCCTCTGTCGACGGCGCCTTCAACGCGATCCTCGTCGAGGGCGAGGCCGCGGGACGCCTCATGTTCTACGGCCAGGGCGCGGGCGGCGCTCCCACGGCCTCGGCCGTCCTGTCGGACCTCGTCGCCGCGGCGCATCACCGCGCCTTTGGTGGGCACGCCCCGCGCGAGTCGGTCTACGCCCACCTGCCAATCCTCGATCCCGGGTCGACGCACACGCGCTACCAGATCCGTCTGCAGGTCGAGGATCGCCTGGGCGTCCTGTCCGACGTCGCTGGCATCTTTGCCCGCCACGGCGTCTCCATCCAGTCTGTGCACCAGCGTAACGACGAGGTGCCCGGTGCCTGCGTCATCGTCGTCACCAGCCACCGTGCTCGCGAGGCCGACCTGCGTGCCGTTGCCCGTGCGCTGTCCGTGTCCGATGCCGTGCGCGAAGTGACCTCCACGATCCGCGTCGAGGGTGAGTGACGTGCGGCTACGTGATGACTTCGTCGCGGTGAAGGTTCCCGCGACCAGTGCAAACCTCGGACCTGGATTCGATTCCTTGGGCCTGGCTCTGGACCTGTGGGACGAGGTCTCGGTCCACGCGACGACGGGGGCGACCTCGGTCGTCGTCGAGGGTGAGGGAGCCGGAAACGTCGAGCAGGGCGAGGACAACCTCGTCGTGCGCGCCCTGCGCCTCGCGCTCGACCGCGTCGGTGCGCCTCAGGTGGGCGTACGCATGCACTGCACGAATCGCATCCCTCATTCTCGAGGCCTGGGTTCCTCTGCGAGCGCCATCGTTGCTGGCGTGACTCTCGCTCGCGCCCTGATCGGCGACGCCGACGTGCTCGGCCGCCAGGAGATCCTCGAGATCGGCTCTGAGATGGAGGGGCACCCCGACAATGTGGCTCCTGCCGTCTTCGGCGGCGCGACAGTGGCCTGGATGAATGAGGAGACTTCCGAGGTCGGCAGCGTGCGCCTGACCCCGCCCGAGGGCATGAACCCGGTCGCCTTCATCCCGGACTTCGAGCTGCGGACCGCCGCCGCGCGTGCCGCGCTGCCCGCGACCGTGCCCCACGGCGACGCGAGCTTCAACGTCGCGCGCGGCGCTCTGCTGGCTGCCGTACTTTCTGGCAATGCCCAGGCGAGCGGGGGAGCGGACCTGCACTCCCTCCTCATGGAGGCCACGCGCGATCGCCTGCACCAGGAGCAGCGTCGGGCCGCCATGGAACCCTCCCTTGCCCTCGTCGATTGGCTGCGCGGCGCAGGCTTTGCCGCCGTCGTCTCCGGCGCGGGCCCCACGGTTCTCTCCCTGGAGTCCGTCGGCGCCGATATCCGTCGCGATGCTGCGTCCGCCGGGTGGCGAGTCGTCCCGATGGGGGTGGCCGCCCAGGGCGTGCAGATCACCCGCGGAAGCCTCTCAAAGGTGGAATTCTGAGCATTTTCGCCCTGTGAGTTTCTGCGCAAGCACCGCCAGCCGTGCCGTCTGATCGACAGCGGGCTGGCGATCTTGCTATATTTTTGTCAGGTCGAGACGAACGTTCGACTTCGGCCTTCGCGATGCGGCTCTTGTGCCCATCTTCCTGATCAAGCTTTTTCGTGTGCTTGAGCAATCACCTCGCCCGCTGTGGGCGCATTCCAGTAAGGATCACTTCGTGAGCAACGAAACCTCCGCCGAGACGACCACGTCGCTGTCGGCGATGAAGCTGCCTGAGCTGAAGGCTCTGGCCGCTTCCCGCGGCCTGAAGGGCATCTCCCAGCTTCGTAAGTCCCAGCTGATCGAGCTGCTGAGCAACGCCGCCGGCGCCTCGACCCCACAGGACAAGGCTCCCCGTGAGGAAGCCCCGGCCTCGTCCAAGAAGAAGGCCGAGAAGCCGGTCGCCGAAAAGCCAGCTGAGCAGGCTTCCGCCGCCGACGCGCCCGCCGAGGCGCCGCGTCGCTCGCGCCGCCGCCGCGCGGTGAGCCAGGGCGCCGTCGAG
>CAUVIG010000202.1:0-3277 GCA_963551745.1 uncultured Actinomyces sp. | reverse complement strand
CCGATGAGGATGAGGAAGCTAAGGCCACCAAGCTCAACTTTTTGGATGTGACCCCATGACGACCACGACGCCCATGGTCTCCGTGCGCGGAGTCCACAAGTTTTTTGGCGACCTGCATGTCCTGCGCGGCATCGACCTGGATATCGCTTCCGGCGAGGTGTGCGTCATTCTCGGCCCCTCGGGCTCGGGTAAGTCGACACTCCTGCGCTGCCTGAACATGCTCGAGGACATCAGCGCCGGCCGCGTCTTCGTGGACGGTGAGCTGCTCGGCTACCGCGAGGACGAGAACGGCGTGCTGCATGAGCGACACGATAAGAAGATCGCTGCTCAGCGTTCTCGTATCGGCATGGTGTTCCAGCGCTTCAACCTCTTCCCTCACAAGACGGCGTTGGAGAACGTCATAGAGGCACCCGTGCAGGTGCTCAAGCGTTCAAAGAGCGAGGCGCACGCACAGGCCCTCGAACTGCTCGATCGCGTCGGCTTGGCTGACCGCGCGGACCACTACCCTGCCGAGCTGTCCGGCGGACAGCAGCAGCGCGTGGCCATCGCCCGTGCGCTCGCCATGGACCCGGAGATCATGCTGTTCGATGAGCCGACCTCAGCGCTCGACCCCGAGCTGGTCGGCGAGGTTCTCCAGGTGATGCAGGACCTGGCCGCATCGGGCATGACAATGGCGGTCGTCACCCACGAGATCGGGTTCGCCCGCGAGGTCGCCGATCAGGTCGTCTTTATGGACGGCGGCGTCATCGTCGAGGCCGGAGCTCCCTCCGAGGTCATCGATAACCCGCAGTCGGAGCGCACCAAGGAGTTCTTCTCCAAGGTTCTGTAGGTTCCTCATGACAAGACCGGGGCTGGTGTGTGTTCCAGTCCCGGCCTTGTCGTCTACCGTGAAGTGGCCGAGGCGACGCCGTCAGGTGAGGGTAACGAGATCCAGGTAGCTGTCGTCCCAAAGATCTTCGTCCGCATCGGGCAGCAGCAGGACGCGCTCGGGGTTGAGCGCCGTGACAGCGCCGGGGTCGTGGGTAACGAGAATGACCGCGCCCTCGTAGTCGCGCAGAGCTGCGAGGATTTCTTCGCGCGAAGCCGGGTCGAGGTTGTTGGTGGGTTCGTCGAGGAGGAGAACGTTCGCGCCCGAGGAGACGAGCGTCGCGAGTGCGAGGCGCGTCTTCTCACCGCCGGAGAGAACGGACACGGGCTTCTCGACGTCGTCGCCTTGGAAGAGGAACTGGCCGAGGATATTGCGCACGTGGGTGTCGTCGAGGGTGGGAGCGGCCTCGGCCATGTTTTCGCGGATCGTGCGGGTCTCGTCGAGCGTCTCGTGCTCCTGAGCGTAGTAGCCGAGCTTCAGCCCGTGCCCGGGCACGACGCGGCCGGAGTCCGGCTCCTCGATCCCGGACAGCAGGCGCAGCAGCGTAGTCTTACCGGCGCCGTTCAGGCCAAGCACGACGACCTTGGAACCACGATCGATCGCCAGGTCGACACCGGTGAATACTTCGAGTGATCCGTAGGACTTGGACAGGCCTTCGGCGGTCAGCGGCACGCGGCCGGACGGCGCAGGATCCGGGAAGCGTAGACGCGCGACCTTGTCCTGGACGATCTCTGAACCCGCCTGGGCAAATAGCTCTTCGGCTCGGCGCAGCATCTGCTGTGCGGCGACAGCCTTCGTGGCCTTCGCGCGCATCTTCTCACCCTGGGCCTTGAGGTGTTCGGCCTTCTTCAAGGCGTTAGCGCGTTCTTTACGGCGACGACGCTCGTCTTCCTCGCGCTGCTTGAGGTAGGCTGCCCAGCCGAGGTGATAGATGTCGATCTGCGCACGATTCGCGTCCAGGTAGAAGACTTGGTTGACGGTGTCGCCCAGCAGCTTGACGTCGTGGGAGATGATCATGACGCCGCCGGGGAAGGTCTTGATCCAGTCGCGCAGCCAGACGATCGAATCGTGATCGAGGTGGTTCGTCGGTTCGTCCAGAAGCAGGACGTCCGCGTCGGAAAACAGGACGCGAGCAAGCTCGACCCTGCATCGCTGACCACCGGAGAGGGTATCGAGGGTCTGATCGAGCACCCGGTCTTCAAGCCCCAGCGAGTGCGCGATCTGGGCCGCCTCGGCATTGGCTGCCCAGCCGCCGGAGTTCGTAAACTGCTGGTCGAGCTTCACGTAACGTTCCATGGCGCGCTGCTGACGAGCACCCTCGGTCGTAGACATCTCGTGTTCGACCTTGCGGATGCGCGCGATGATGGAGTCGATGCCGCGCACGGAGATGATGCGGTCGCGGGCCGTCATCGATGGATCGCCCACGTGCGTGTCCTGCGCCAAGTAGCCGACCGTACCATTCGACGAGATTGTGCCGGTGTGTTCGGCGGCTCCTCCGCGGTCGCCTTCGCCCGCAAGCAGCCTCATTGTCGTCGTCTTACCCGCGCCGTTGCGGCCGACGAGGCCGATACACATGCCTTTGTCGATACGGAAGCTCGCGTGGTTGACGAGCTCGCGGGGGCCGATGCGCAACGAGAAGTCCTGGACGTTAATCACGCTCCAAGAGTAAAGGGAGGGGTGCGTGTGGGCGAATCAACCCGCCTGTGAGGCGGTGCTGTTGCGCATGATCACGCAAGAAGCGGGCACAATGGGTGTCGTAATTAACCGTTCTCTATTCTGTTGTACGAGGTTTCATCCCATGTCCGATAGCCCGGTGCCGTCTGGATCGGCGCGCCCCACGCGCGCCCTCGACATCGTCTCCGTCGCCTTCGTGGCGCTGCTGCTCATCTCCAATATCGCCGCAACCAAGGCGTTCATGCTCGGCACGTCCACGCACTACCTCATCTTCGACGGGGGCGCGATCCTCTTCCCACTCACCTACATCATCGGCGATGTGCTGTCGGAAGTCTACGGATTCGCTCGAGCCAAGCGCGTCATCATCATGGGATTTGTCGCCTCACTGCTGGCGTCCGTCACATTCTTCATCGTGCAGTACCTGCCGCCGGCACCGGACTATGAGAACCAGGAAGCGTTCGCAGCGGTCCTCGGCGTCGTGTGGCGCGCGGTTTTGGCCTCGCTCGTTGGCTACCTGGCGGGCCAGCTGCTGAACTCCTACGTGCTCGTATGGATTCGCCGCCGCTGGGGTGCCAAGCACCTGTGGGCTCGACTCATCGGCTCGACGATCGTCGGCGAGGCAGCTGACACTATCCTGTTCTGCACGATTCTCTTCTACGGCGAGATGTCGCTGGGCAACTTCATCAACTACACCGTCACCGGGTACTTCTACAAGGTGCTGCTCGAAGTTATCCT
>CAUVIG010000201.1:0-3346 GCA_963551745.1 uncultured Actinomyces sp. | reverse complement strand
AGAGCAGCTGACTCTTAATCAGCGGGTTGAGGGTTCAAGTCCCCCATGACGCACAAAAAACCGGTGACCTTCGGGTCGCCGGTTTTTCTTCTCTTCTCTCCCTGCCGCGCCGACTAGCCTCTAATAGCCTCTAACAAGGCCCACCGCCCCGCCTCGTTTTCCTCCTACCATGGCTACTGCCCCGTTAGATCTCCGACCATGCAACCAGCTGACGTGTCCCGGCGCGCGGGGACCCGCTGATTCGCACGTTAACCCCTAGACATGCGCGTGGGCCTCTTGATCCGCACGTGGGCGGGGTCGCCAGCACGCAACCTATCGGGTTCACGTGCGGGATATCGTGTTTACGTGCGGAATATCGGGTTTACGTGCGGGATATCGGGTTTACGTGCGGGATATCGGGTTTACGTGCGACTTAAGAGGCCCACGTGCAGCTCAGCCTCGCTGTCGCAGCCATGCCCTTTGCATCCACGCACCCACCGAGCCTGCGCAGGGGTGCGTTCTGGATAGGAGGTTCTGTACTGGATAGCAACGCCACCTCTGGAAGGGTTGTTCTCCTATCTAAAATGCAGTCTTCTACCCACATCATGACGCGGCTTCCACAGCTGCGCCACGACGGCCCTCGCACGATTCCTCGGCTCCACGCCACCACGACAGCACCACTACCCCTCACCCACGACGAGGCCGGGGAGACCCAGTGGATAACCCCGGCCTCGTGCACGCAGCGCAGGCGCGATCAGTGCCCCGGCCAGCTGCGGATCGACGTGAGCGCGGCGACCGAGTAGCGGTCCCACACGCGCCCACCAATGCGCACGGCGGCCTCAAGGACGAGCACCGACCATGCAAGGGCGACGACGTAGGCAACCCAGTCCGGCACGAAACCAAAAGACGCCAGCACGAGGAGCACGTAGGACGGGATCTGCAGGATCGCGGTCCCCGCAAAGCCAACGAGCTGCAGCAGCATCGTCATGAGGAAGGAACCGGTCCCCTTAGTCGCCAGCGGCGACGTGCGGGGAGGCTGCACAGGGTAGACCCAACGCGCGTTCGCGACGAGGGTCGTGGCGGCCGCACCCGCGAAGAGGACGACGCCCATCACCTGATGGAACACAACATCGGAGGCGCTTCCACCGGTCACCGCATCGTGAATGAGGTAGCCAATGATCTGGGGAACGAACACCACGAGGGACCCGACAAGGCGCCCGCGCCGTTCCTCGCGACCGCTCATACCCGACGAGACCACGATCCAGGCACCCGTCGAGTCGTACTGCATGAGCGCGCCGGTCGTCAGGCCCGTCGTGACGGGCACCAGGTAAAGGAAGATGCCCGCCGAGAACGCGAACGAATGCGCCTGTGACACCATGCGCTCCATGAAGATCGCAATGATCGGAAACAGCAGCGCAAGCACCATGTTCATATTCAGGCGCGGATCCATGATCCAGTAGCGCAGCGTCCGCGCGGCCAGCGACGCGCTGCGCACGCCGAGGCCCAGCCGCGTGAACAGGTCAACGCTGCGCAGGCCGGCGGCTCGCGACTGCGCGAAGCGCAGGCCTCGCGCTTCTTCTTCGAGGGATTCGTCGATGAGGTGGCGTCCCTCGTCGATGGCCCGCTGGGCGTCGGCGCTCACCTCGCCGGCGTAGCCGCTCATGACGGGGCGCAGGACGGCGAGCCATGCGCGCCAACCGACCACAGCGGTGACGACCGTGATGAGAGCGCGGATCGCCGCGACCACCCAGGCGCCCTCAAGCAGTGAGGCAACAACACCGAAGGGCGCACCGAAGGGCGTCCACAGCGCGACGTTCAGACCCACCTGGAAGGCCTCGAGCGAGAAGTTCTGACTCAGCAAAGAGATCCAGTAGCCCATGGGGGTGAGCACCATCATGAAGACGATGGCGCCCAGAGCGGTGACGGCGTCCTTCTTACCCGAAGAGTCCAGACGCACGGCGAACCAGGTGCCGACCGCGCGCGCCCACAGCACGGCGAGAGGCAGCGTCACGGCAGCAGCAGTCAACCAACCGAGCGCCTCAAGCCACTGGGCGCGCCACAGCGCGAACCAGACGGGCAGGAACAGGATCATGGCGGACAGGAGCCCGCCGGGACCAACCGCCGTCGCGGCTGCCAGTCCCGCCCCGAGACGCTTGCTGGGTCCCACGTAGGGCGACAGACGCACGGGATCGAGAGAGTTGTCCATCGAGGCGAAGATGATCGGGAGGATCAGCCACAGCAGGAAAATGAAAGGCCCAGCAATCGGCATCACCGGCGCGGCCAGGTTGGACTCATCGGAGCGCGCGAGGAAGGCGGTACCCACGAGCACGGACGCGTAGATTCCGCCGAAGTATAGGACGCCGAGGACTGCGAGAACGAGGACGACCGTCTGCTTGCGGACGGTGTTCCAGATGATGCGGAGCTTGAGGCGAATCAGTTGCCCAACCACGACAGGCCTTCCTCAGAGTGCACGCCGCCAACAAGGGCGGTGAATCGCTCCCCCAGGTCACCGCCCTGGGCGACCTCGTCGGTGGTTCCGGCGACGAGTACGCGCCCCTTGTCGATGATGGCCACGTGCGTGCACAGCTGCTGAACGGTCGCCATCACGTGCGAGGACAGGATCACGGTGCCGCCGCGGTGCGTGTAGTCGGTGAGGATCTGACGGATATTGGCGGCGGACACGGGGTCCACTGCCTCGAAGGGCTCGTCGAGGACCAGGACTCGCGGAGAGTGAATGAGGGCTGCAGCCAGGGCGATCTTCTTCGTCATGCCCGCCGAGTAGTCGCTGATCAGCTTCTTGCCGGCCTCGGCCAGGTCGAGGGCGGCCAGGAGCTCGTGGGCGCGCTCGCGGGCGACGGATGCGTCCAGGCCGTGGAGCATGCCCACGTGAACGAGGAAGTCCGGTCCGGAGAGGCGGTCGAGGAGGCGCATCCCGTCGGGCATGACGCCGAGCAGGCCGCGCGCCTGCTGCGTGTCGCCCCACACGTCGACGCCGTGGACGTAGGCCGTGCCGCGATCGGGGGTGAGCAGGCCGGTGGCCATGGTCAGCGTCGTGGTTTTTCCGGCGCCATTGGGCCCGACGATCCCGTAGAAAGATCCGGTGGGGATGTCGAGGGATAGATCCGCGACGGCGACGAGGTTGCCGTAAATCTTGACGAGGCCTCGGATCGCCAGTGCGACATCGTCCCCAACGGGGGCGACGGGTGCCGCAGGGGCGGCAGGCTGCGAATCGGTCACAAGATACTCCTTCACACATTGAAATACCGCTCCATTGTACGAGAGATACAGGCCAATGCTGCAGAGCAAATCTCAGATGACGAGTTCTAAACGTAGGTTCAATACCTACTCGCGACTAATAACAACCTGA
>CAUVIG010000200.1:0-3398 GCA_963551745.1 uncultured Actinomyces sp. | reverse complement strand
GGTCAGGCCCATGGAGGTGTCGATCGGCTTGCCGTTCTTGACAGCGGAAGCGGATGCGCCGTTGCCCAGGTGCAGGACGATTTGCTTGAGGTCGTCACGGCCCAGCATCTTGGAGATTTCCTGGGAGACGAACTGGTGGGAGGTGCCGTGGGCACCGTAGCGGCGCACCGAGTACTTCTCGGCGGTCTCGGTCTCGAGGGCGTACAGGGCGGCCTTGTCGGGCAGCTGTTGGAAAAACGCGGTGTCGAAGACGGCGACGTGGGGGACGTCGGGCATGAGCTCGCGCGCCACGTCGATGCCCTTGAGGTGGGCGGGGTTGTGCAGAGGAGCCAGCGGGTACAGCTCTTCGATCAGGTTGCGGACCTCGTCGGTGATGAGGGCCGGGCCGTCGAAGTAGCGGCCACCCTGAACGACGCGGTGGCCGACGGCGAGGATGTGGGCCTCGGCCAGGTTCGGGCCCTCCGTGTCGAAGAGGCGCAGGACCTCACGCATGCCGACGGTGTGGTCGGGAACCGGAAGCTCTTCCTTGGTGATGGCGTCGCCATGCTCATGCTTGATGAGGCCGGTGGTGTCGCCGATGCGCTCGACAATGCCCTTGGCGATGGCGTCACCGGTTTCGGGGTCGACGAGCTGGTACTTAATGGAGGAGGAGCCGGAGTTAATGACGAGGACGGAGGACGAGGACACGCGTTCGCCTTTCGTGTTTGGGGGGATAGGAGAGAAAAAGTACGAGGCCGGGGCCCGGTTCGTATCAATACTAACCGGACCCCGGGACCTCGGTCCCGTTCAGCCCTGGGCCTGGACGGCGGTCAGGGCGACGGTGTTGACGATGTCTTCGACGAGGGCGCCGCGCGACAGGTCGTTGACGGGCTTGTTGAGGCCCTGGAGGACGGGGCCGACGGCGAGTGCGCCGGAGGAGCGCTGGACCGCCTTGTAGCCGATGTTTCCGGCTTCCAGCGAGGGGAAGACGAAGACGGTGGCCTTGCCGGCGACCTCGGATCCGGGCAGCTTCTTGGAGGCGACGGCCTCGTCGACGGCTGCGTCGAACTGGATGGGGCCTTCGATGGCCAGCTCGGGGGCCTTCTCGCGGGCGAGGCGGGTGGCCTCGACGACGACGTCGACGTCCGGGCCGGCCCCGGAGGTGCCGGTCGAGTAGGAGAGCATGGCGACGCGCGGGGTGACGCCGAACTGGGAGGCGGTGCGCGCGGAGGTCACGGCGATGTCGGCCAGCTGCTCGGCGGTGGGGTTGGGGTTGACGGCGCAGTCGCCGAAGGCCCACACGCGGTCCTTCATTGCCATGAGGAAGATGGAGGAGACGACGGAGACGCCGGGGGCGGTCTTGATGATCTGGAAGGAGGGGACGATCGTGTGCGCGGTCGTGTGGGCAGCGCCCGAGACCATGCCGTCGGCGTCGCCCATGTGGACCATCATGGTGCCGAAGTAGGACACGTCGGTGACCTTCTCGCGGGCCTGCTCGAGGGTGACGCCCTTCTTGGCGCGCAGGCGCGCGAACTCCTCGGCGTAGCGCTCGAGGTAAGCGGGGTCGTTCACGGAGACGACCTGGGCGGCACTCAGGTCGAGGCCGAGCTCGCCGGCGCGCTTGGCGACGTAGTCGGCGTCGCCCACGAAGGTGACGTCGGCGATGCCGGCGGCGAGGACCTGGGCAGCGGCCTGCAGGACGCGATCGTCGTCGGGCTCGGGCAGGACGATGCGCTTGCGGTCGGCGCGGGCGCGCTCAATGAGGTCCGCCTGGAAGGCGAGCGGGGTGACGGCGGTGGGGGCCTCGGTGGCGCGCAGCGTGGCGGCGGCCTCGTCGCCCAGCGGCAGGGTCAGGACGGGAACGTCGGCCTGAAGCGCGGGGGCGCCACCGGTCAGGACGACGGCGACGACGGAGGCAGCAGCGGCCTCGGCGCGCAGGCGGGCGGCGGCGATCTCCTCGGCGAGCAGCTCGGCGCTGGCTCCCTCGGCGTCGAAGGCGAGGATGACGCCGGCGCGGGTGGAGGCGGCGAGGGACAGGTTCCAGGCGACGTGGTCGAAGGAGCGGTTCGAGGCCTCACGGGCGGGGGCGATGAGCACGTCGTCGCCGGCGGCGCGGACGGCTTCGACCGCGGCGGGCAGAGCGGAGGTGGGACGGAGAGCGGCGTCGGTGGCCGTCGTGCCAGCCAGGGCGTCGACGGTGGCGACGCCGAGAACGCGGGTCAGCTCGTCAGTTGCGAGGGCGGCTGCCTCCGACGAACCGGGGGCGACGACAATAAAGCGGGACACTCGAATGCTCCTTTGGTGCGAGAAATATGTTCCTGGTCTCAGGGACCTTTGGACCAATACTAAACCCGCATGCCCTCTGATTCCTATTCCTTCGTGTCCTGTGCATGGACGAGGCCGGGGCTGGCGTGGCGGTGTGGGTGCGGACGATCGTATGATCGCGCGTGCTCGTGCGATAGGGTAGGGGCGTGAATATTGAGGAGAGGACCGTGCGCGCCCGAGTGGGTGGCTGGCTCGGCGGCGCCCTCAGCGCGGGCGGTGTTCTCGGTGTGATTGCGCTGGCCGTGACCGATCACCGCCACCGAGCGGTCATGCTCATGGTCGCCGTGCTCGTCGGCATGGCGGCGCTGCGCCTGTGGACGCCGGGACGCCCCTGGTTCGCGTCGCGAGCCCGCCTCATGGATGTTGCGGTGTACGTGATTCTCGCCGTGATTATTTGGTGGTTCGCGCCGTACGTGTCGACGCTTGCTGTGCGTTAGATCCCCGGTGTACGGCAGTTGTGAGGGGCTGATGCCCTCGTTGTCGCACTTAATCTATCGCGTGATGTTTGCCGCATCTATCCCGAATCATGGCCATTGGCTCAAGATTTCGTAAAGTTCAGGCATGCTATGTGCGACCCATCATCCCTCATTTCAAGGTGAAACACATGCGCGAATTCATGCGTAAATCCGGAATCCTCGTGTGGGTGATCGCTGCGATCATCCTCGCGACCGTCCTCGGAACCGTCCGTATTGGCGGCGACCACCTGGTTCCCGTCGAGATCGGCCGTATCTTTGCGACCTTCTCGGCGATCTTCAGCCAGTTCCTGTCCTTCTCGATCCCGCTGATCATCATCGGCCTCGTGACCCCCGCTATTGCGGACTTGGGCCGAGGCGCGGGCAAGTGGCTGGGCATTACGACTGCGATCGCCTACGCGTCGACGCTGTTCTCGGGCTTCCTCACCTACCTGGTGTGCGCCATGCTGTTCCCGCGACTCCTCGCCTCCACGCAGCTGAGCTCGGTCGACGAGCCGGGGACTGCTCTGGAGTCCTACTTCACCATCGAGATGCCGGCACCGCTTCAGGTCATGACGGC
This sequence comes from uncultured Actinomyces sp., assembly GCA_963551745.1. GTDB lineage: Bacteria > Actinomycetota > Actinomycetes > Actinomycetales > Actinomycetaceae > Pauljensenia. Next base: position 62 of record CAUVIG010000200.1, on the reverse strand, counting down.
GCTGCTCCTATCCTTCGTGGTGGGCCTGGGCCTGTCGATGGTTCCTCGCGGCGTACTGCGTA
>CAUVIG010000199.1:0-3585 GCA_963551745.1 uncultured Actinomyces sp. | reverse complement strand
AAGAACAATGAGGGCTAACCCCTACACAGCGGGGGGAGTGCGCCTGCAGAAGGTGCTCGCCCAGGCTGGCGTCGCATCCAGGCGCGCGTCCGAACAGATGATTGCAGACGGTCGAGTGAGCGTTGACGGCACCGTGGTGCGTAACCAGGGTGTGCGCGTGGACCCCGCGAAGCAGGTCATCCACGTCGACGGCGAACGCCTGATCCTCGACGAGACCAAGCACATTGTCCTGGCCGTCAACAAGCCGATCGGAACCGTTTCCACGATGAGTGACCCCGAGGGGCGCCCGACGGTTGCCGACCTGATTGCCGACTACCCCGAGCGTCTGTACCACGTGGGTCGCCTCGACATTGACACGTCGGGCCTGCTGCTGCTCACGAACGACGGCGAGCTGGCGAACCGTTTGACGCACCCCAAGTACGAGATCCGCAAGACCTACGTGGCGCGCCTGCACGGCGAGGTGAAGCCCGGCGTCAAGCGCACGCTCATGAACGGTATCGAGCTGGAGGATGGCCCGATCAAGGTTGACTCCTTCCGCATCGTTGACACCTATGGCGACATCACGACCGTCGAAATCGTCGTGCACGAGGGCCGTAACCGCCTCGTGCGTCGCATGATGGAGGCCGTCGGCTACCCGGTGCGCGAGCTTGTTCGCACCGGTTTTGGCCCCATCTCGCTCGACCACCTCAAGCAGGGCACGACCCGTCGCGTGAAGGGCAACGCCCTGAGCGCACTGTACGGGGCAGTCGGCCTGTGAGCACCTCCGACGGTGCCCCGGCTCGCGCCGTGCAAACGGCGGGTCCGGTCCTCATCATCGGATCGGGCCTGCTGGGCGCGTCCCTCGGGCTCGCGCTGCGTGCTGGGGGAGTGAAGGTCTACCTCGAGGACGCCTCGCCCACCTCGCTCCGTCTGGCCTCCGACGTGGGCGCTGGGCATACATTTGGCGATGTTCTTGCCGAGGCCGGGGTGCGTCCGAGCGACTGTGGCTCGGATACGGCGTCCTACAAGGCACCCTGCCTCGTCATCGTTGCGACGCCCCCGGATGTCGCTGACCGAGTGATCGTCGAATCGCTGCTGCGTTTTCCGGATGCGATCGTTACCGATGTCGCCTCGGTGAAGGACGCGGTCGTTGCCGATGTGCTGCGCGGATTGGAACGCGAGGAATGTCTTGAAGCAGCCTCGCGTTACGTTGGCTCGCACCCGATGGCCGGTCGCGAGCGCAGCGGCGCCGGCGCTGCCGATGCCGACCTGTTCTACGGGCGCCCGTGGGTGATCGTTGCGCACGAGTTGACGTGGCCGCGAGCGGTGCTGGTTGCGCGAGCGCTGGCAACTGACGTCGGTGCCGTGCCCCTCGAGATGGACGCAGGCACGCATGACCACGCCGTCGCTCTCGTGTCGCACGTTCCCCAGCTGGTGTCGTCGATGCTTGCCGCGCGTCTTGTTGACGCCCCCGCCCAGGCACTGGGCCTGGCGGGGCAGGGGCTGCGCGATACCGCCCGTATTGCGGCGTCGGACCCCCGCCTGTGGACAGCGATTTTGGCCGGCAACGCCGGTCCTGTCGCACACGTCCTGCGCGAGCTACAAACCGACCTCGATGACTTGCTCACGCACCTGGAAGCGGCCGCTGAACTTGGTCCCCTGCGTGGCGGTTCCGTGGGTGCGATCAATCGGCTGATGACTGCGGGTAACCAAGGCGTTTCTCGGATTCCCGGCAAGCACGGTGGCGTTCCTTCTCGATACCGCGAGATAGAGGTGCTCATCCCCGATGAGCCGGGCGCTCTCGGTAGGCTTTTCAGCGAGCTCGGTGAGGCAGGCATAAACATCGAGGACTTGGTTTTGGAGCACTCTGCGGGCGCACAGGCAGGTGTCGCCCGCGTCATGATTGACCCGGCGGTCGCTGACCGCGCCGTCGCCGACCTGCAACAGCGGGCTTGGCGACTCATCACCCACTAAACGACCTCGGTGAGGAGAACGTTTTGATGAACGACACGATGCGTCGAGACGCGATTTCACGCGTCGGCATGACGATTGCCATCGATGGGCCGGCCGGTTCGGGCAAGTCCACGGTGTCAAAGGCCCTGGCGACTCGTCTGGGTATTGGCTACCTCGATACGGGCGCCATGTACCGTGCGCTGACGTGGTATTGCCTGGACGAAGGCATCGATCTGGAGGATACGGCGGCGGTCGCCGCGGCGGCTGATCGCATGCCGCTTCGCCTCGTGTCGGATCCGTCGGATCCACACGTGTGGATTGGGGATCGTGAGATCACCCTCGAGATTCGCAAGCCTCGTATCGCCCTGGCGATCAAGCACATCTCAACGAATCTCGACGTGCGCGCGTGGATGGCGACGGAGCAGCGTCGTCGCATGATGGAGGCCCGTGAGGAGGGCTCCGGCATGATTGCAGAGGGGCGCGACATCACGACCGTCGTCTGCCCCGATGCGGATGTCCGTGTTCTGTTGCTCGCCGATCAGGAGGCCCGTCTGCGCCGCCGGACACTCGAACTCTACGGCGATGTGGCCGAGGAGCATATGGAGATTGTGCGGGCCCAGGTTGAGGGCCGCGACAAGGCCGATTCGCAGGTCTCTGAGTTCATGGTGGCCGCTCCCGGTGTCGAGACCGTAGACTCCACAGGGCTCGATATCGATGCCGTGTGCGAGGCTGTCCTGGTCTTCGTTGACCGTGATCTCGAGGCACGCGACGCATCGAGTTGAGAGAATGCGTCAGCACGTGTGTGTGCCCCGTACCGAAAGGTGCGGGGCACTCACACAACAAGGTGTCAGTATCCGGTGCCGTAGGGTCCCTGTCCGCCCTGCGTGCTGCTGGAAGGATAGCCGCTCTGCTGGCTACCGTATGTTCCTGTGCCGTACACCTGGGAGCCGGGCTGCGGCGCGCCCGCCTGCGGGTAGTTCGCGGTGCCGTAGCTGGCGCCCGTGACACCGTACTGCGGCCCATTGGGGCCGTTGAACGTCGTCGTCGGGGTCGAGTTGCGCTGGGTGGCCTTGAAGATCGCGTAACGTACCAGGATGCCGCCACCGACGATGAGGATCGCTAAAACAATGGAGATGATCGTGATGACGGGATTGTTGGAGTGCGACCGTATACGAATTCTTCGTTTCGTGGGAACCGTGAGGCTCGCAGTGGGCGTGTTCATCTGGGCAGTGGTGGCCACAGTGGGAGCCGGCGCGATCGTTGAGACAGCGGTCACGGGACTTGCACTCGCAGGTGAACTGAACGGCAGGGCGACAGGCGCGATAATGCCCGTAGCCGCCAGCGAGGCGCTTGCAGCAAGCGAGAGAAGTCGTCGAGAAGTCATCGAAAAAATCTTCCGTGTGTACTGTGTCTGTGAACATGTGCCAGTGTAGTCCTGCTGCATGGGGAACGGTACCGTTGTGGGCTGCCGATCTGGGCGCCAGCAATACCGAATTCGGCGTTACCCATCTGGTGTGGTGCGGCGCACTATGGTCAGCTTGCTTATGATCATCAAGGTGCGCTATAGTTCTACAGGTCGCCACGGCGACGAACTGAATACGGGCTGTGGCGCAGCTTGGTAGCGCACTTGACTGGGGGTCAAGGGGTCGTGGG
>CAUVIG010000198.1:0-3641 GCA_963551745.1 uncultured Actinomyces sp. | reverse complement strand
GACAACGACAATACCGACGATTGAGCCCACGCTCACATATCCTTCCACTGGCCGGCGCAAACGAGCTCACGCGCACGCTGGTCAGCCCAGCGCTGTGCGGCCACAATGTCTTCCAACGAGGGGTCAGCAACACCCTCGTGCTCATGAACGACGCTTGAGACCGTGTCCACGATCGCAAGCCACGGCACTTCCCCCGCAATAAACGCATCGACCAGCACCTCGTTCGCAGCGTTGAGCACCGCAGGGTGCGTCGCCGAGGCAGCGACCGCAAAGCGAGCGAGGTTTACAGCAGGGAAGGTCTCGTTATCCACCGGCTCGAACGTCCACTCGGACGCGCTCGCCCAGGTCAGCGGCTTCTCAACGTCCTGGAGGCGCTCCGGCCACGTCAGGCCGAGCGCGATCGGCAGGCGCATGTCCGGCGGCGACGCCTGAAGCGTCGTCGCACCGTCACACCACGTCACCATGGAATGCACGATGGACTGAGGGTGAACAGTCGCGACGATGTGCTCGGGTGCCACATCGAACAGCAGGTGAGCCTCGATCAGTTCCAAACCCTTATTGATCAGGGTCGAGGAGTTGATCGTGACGACGGGACCCATCTGCCACGTCGGATGCGCCAACGCCTGCTCGGCGCGCACGCCGCGCAGCTCTTCGCGCCTCCGACCGCGGAACGGGCCTCCCGAAGCAGTGAGAACGAGGTCAGCGACCTCGGACCGGCCGGAGACGACCGGAGAGGTCAGACCGCGTTCGTGCACGCCCGAGGCCAACGCCTGGGCGATCGCGGAGTGCTCAGAATCCACCGGAACAATCTGGCCGGGAAAACGCATTGCGTTCTTCACCAGCGCACCGCCGACGACCAGTGACTCCTTATTCGCTAACGCCAGACGTGCACCGCACTTCAAAGCCGCAAGCGTCGACGACAATCCCACGCCGCCCGTGATGCCGTTGAGCACGACCGGCGTCACGTGAGGATACAGCTGCGCCGCACGCTCAACCGACGCGCAGACAACCTCGACCGAGGCGTATTCGCCAACGAACACCTCAGGAAAGGTGCCGCCCATCGACTCCACAGCAGCCGACAATTCCTCGCGAACGTCGCGAGCCACGCCCACGTAGGCAGGGTTCAACGCGACGATCTGCACCGCAAGCTCGATAACCGACGAGCCACCGGCACTGAGACCGAGCACGTCGAAACGCCCACGGTGCGACTCAATTACCTCACGTGCTTGGGTACCAATCGAGCCCGTCGAACCAAGCAGGACAACGGGAATCGTGGGTGTGTACTCCTCCACCGACACGGGCATCAGTCAACCGCGAGCAGAATTTCGACGGCACGCCCGAGGTAGGCGTCCACGGGGCCCTCCATGTAGGCCTTCTTGCCGCGCTTGGGACGGAAGGTCGACAGACGAATCTCGTTAGCGGTCAGCTCCCCGGCCTCGTCGAAGTACGCTGCGATACGATCCAGCAAGTCATCGACTTCCTCGCAGGAGTAGCCACGCCCCGACGTCGGGTGCGCGAAACGCTCGCCCCGAGGACGCTGCAGACGCGGGTACAGGGTCGTCGCCCGGTCAGCGACTCGGTCGTACCAGGCCGCCTCACCCTCGGCTGCGACGGAATCCGCACGATCACGGTTGACGAAAGCGGTCTCCAGGCGGTTCATCGCGCCGTCGACGGCGTCAATGTTGTAGCCGCGATTCTTCAGCTCAAAGGTCGCTAGACGCACCTGCTCGGAGCTGAACTGCTCCGGGGGAACGCCCCCCTCGTAGGCGCGGCGAGCATCTTCGAAGAACGCATCGACCTGTGCGCAGTCGTAGCCCTTCGAGAAGAGACCAACCCTAGGAAACTCAGTCATGACTGCTCCTTTTCCTGTGTCATGGAACGAAGAATCTGATCGACGGCCTCAGGCGTGCCGAAATCAGCATACACAGAGGAAGCGGTAGTCGGCTCCGCACCTGGAAGCGCCCCAGCGTGAACGTCACTGCCCGCACTGTTCTCAGGCCGCGCCACTCGCCTGCGCTCGGCGTGACGCAGCATCTCAATGAGCCGGTCGATCTCCGCGTCGACCTCCTCATCATTGAAGCCGCGCAGCTTCACAGAAAACGTCACATCCAGAGCCTGCTGCGCCGTCACGTTCCTCTCAGGATCCGTCTCCTCGCCCGTCAGCGTACGCTCGACGTCCGCGAGAAAAGTCAGGACCTCGCTCACGTCGTAGCCCATGCGAAAGAAACTGCGAGAAGAATCTGTCCTGATCACGCGCGCCCCTCCCCGACCGGGCGTTTCCCGTCAGCAACCGCCGTCGCCAGCTGCCCGCACGCACCATCGATGTCGGAACCGCGCGTATCACGGATCGACGTCGCAATGCCGTTGTCCAGCAGACGCTTAACGAATGCCTCCTGAGCGGCCTGCATCGATGCCGTCCAAATGGAGCCGGGCGTCGGGTTCAAAGGAATGGGGTTAACATGCACCCACCCGTGGCCGCGCTTGTTCAGCTCGTCGGCCAGCAGCTGCGCACGCCATTCTTGATCGTTCATGTCCTTGATGAGCGCGTACTCGATCGACACGCGCCGCCCCGTCGCGAGAAAATACCCGCGCGCCGCATCGAGGAGCTCCCCGACCTTCCACCGCGAGTTGATCGGAATCAGCTCGTCACGAAGATCGTCGTCGGGCGCATGGAGCGAGACCGCGAGCGTGACCGGCATGCCCTCCCCCGCCAGCTTCTTAATCGCTGGAACGAGGCCCACCGTGGACACGGTGATGTTGCGTGCGCTCATACCGAAGCCTTCCGGCGCCGGATCAATCAAGCGGTGAAGCGCGGCGACGACCGTCTTGTAGTTCGCGAGGGGCTCGCCCATGCCCATGAAGACGACGTTCGAGAGCTTCGTGGGACCGCCCGCGAGTTTTCCATCTCGGCACGACGCCTGGGCCTCGCGAACCTGGTCGACGATCTCCGCCGTCGAAAGGTTGCGCGTCAGGCCCATCTGTCCCGTCGCACAGAACGGGCACGCCATACCGCAGCCCGCCTGCGACGAGACGCACAGCGTCGTTCGCTGGGGGTAGCGCATGAGAACAGACTCGACCTGCGCGCCGTCGTACAAGCGCCACAAATCCTTAATCGTGCGCCCGCCGTCAGCCTCCAACGACACGACCTTCGTCACGAGCGTCGGCAACAGAGCATCCAACACCCCGTCGCGCATCCCAGCAGGGATATCGCTCATGTTCGCGGGATCGGCTTCAAAATGCGTGAAGTAATGACGCGACAGCTGATCGGCGCGGAAAGCGGGAAGCCCCAGGTCCTTGAGCACCTGCTTGCGGCCCGCAGCATCCAGGTCAGCAAGGTGCGACGGAGCCTTGCCACGCCGCTTCGCGGTGAACGACAGGACGGGCTTAGCATCCTTGTGCGTCGCCCCCTCCGGCGGCTGATCGGTCGGACGAACCTCACGGCGCGGACTGCGACGCTGAAGATCCGACACCCCGTCGGCGTTCGGCTTATGTGCCTGCGCCCCACGGGGGCCCTTCGTCGATTGGCTCAATGGCTAGACTCCCAAGAAATACCCGGCAGCGCCCACGCGAAAATGAAGTAGGCGACCGGCGCGCTCATGAGCAGCGCGTCCACTCGGTCGAGAACACCACCGTGCCCCGGC
>CAUVIG010000197.1:0-3645 GCA_963551745.1 uncultured Actinomyces sp. | reverse complement strand
TTCTCCGGCGCCACCTCCGAGGGCGTCATCCAGCGCGCCCTCACCTCGGTCCCCGCACCCGCAGTCGGCGCGTAAGGAACCCCTTCGGTAGAAGTGATGGAAGGGAAGCGTTCGGATAGCGGAGACGGGGTCGGGCACAGCAGGGAGCAGAACGGCCGTCCGCGGCCCCTCGCGGCGCTCGCCGGAGCGGTCACGCCGATCGGGTGGACCGTCATCGTGCTCATCGTCGCCGGTGTTGCGGTTGCCGCCGCATTCCAGTGGGTCGAGGCGTTGGCGTGCGCGCTCGCGGGTGCAGTCGCACTCGTGCTGGCGGCCACCCGCGTCGCATGGAAGCCCCCGCACCTCGTGTCGATCCGCGTCCCCAACGAGCGCATCGTCGCAGGCCAGACGGCGGTCGGGGAGATCACGGTGCGCAACGAACGTAACCGGCCCGTGCGGTCGGGCATCATCGAGCTACCGATCGGCTCGGGCACCGGCGAGTTCGTCGTGCCCCCGCTGGGGGCCAGGCGGTCGTGGGACGAAATGTTCCTGATCTCCTCGCGTCACCGTGGCCTCATCAACGTGGGTCCGGCGCGTTCGGTACGCTCTGATGCCCTCGGACTGCTGCGCCGCGTGCGCGTGTGGGACGAGCCCGTCGTCCTTCACGTGCACCCGAAAACCGTGCGCGTTCCCTTCGACGCCACCGGTTTCCAACTGGATGTCGAGGGTGTGTCCACGGGCAGGCTCTCCAGTTCCGACGTGTCCTTTCATGCGCTGCGCGACTACGAACCCGGAGACGATCGGCGCGCCGTCCACTGGCAGTCGACCGCCCGCCTGGGCAAGCTCATCGTGCGCCAGTACGAGGAAACGCACCGCTCCCACCACGTTATTGTGCTGGACACTTCCCGCGACGTCTGGGATCACGACTCCTTCGAGACCGCGGTGTCCGTCGCGGCATCGCTTGGTTTGGCCAGTTTGCGAGAGTCCCGTCCCGTGTCCGTGACGACGACGCAGGAGTGGCTGCCGTCGGGTAGCGCTATGCGCCTTCTGGACACCCTTTCCGAGATCCAGGCGGGTTCCGGAGGGGACCTGGCCCTGCGCGTGCGCGAGGCAGTGGCTGAGCGTCCCGGAGTCTCGGCCCTCACCCTCGTGGTTGGCCCGAAGGTGAGCGATGTCGACGCCGCGCACCTGGCGCGGCTGGCTCCCATTGACGTCCCTGTTTCCATCATCCGGATCGGTGGGGCTGAGGGACGAACCAGGCGAGACCTCGGGCGAGGGGTCCTCCTGGACTGCTCGCGCCTTGAGGAGCTGCCGCGCATTATCGTTGCCGGAGGGCTTGCATGAGCACCAGCGTTGATACCAAGCCTCGCGCGCAAAGGGTCGAATCGCAGGCTCAGACGACACCGAAGTCCCCCGTTGCAAGCGAGGTGCGAGCGGACTCTGTTCTTTCTGTCTCTTCCCGCGACGGCGACCGTCCTCACGTGGCGCCGCAGGGGCCTCGTCTCAAGACGACGCGTTCGCGCCTCCTTACCGTCACGCAGCGTTTCGCGACGTACCGGTCGAGCTTGCCGATATGGTCCCTCCTGGTTCTTGCCGTCCTCTTCGTGGGGCCTGTCGCGGCCTTTGAACCGGTCTTCGGTGGCGGAGTTGGTGCGATCGCTGCCGGCGCAGGAGTGGCCTGCGGCCTGGCGATCGCCGCGGCCTCTACCCACTGGCGGTGGGATGCACTCACGACGGTCTTAAGTGTTGTGGTGATCTACTTCCTGGTCGGCAGCGGTGCTGCGCTGCGCTCAGAGGCGCTGTACGGCTTCCTGCCCACGGGGCAGACCCTGCAGGTCATGGTGCTCGGGTCCTTCCGTGCCTGGAAGGATCTGTTGACGCTCACGCCACCGGTGTCGGTCTACTCCGGACCGGCGCTCGTGCCGTGGATGTGTGGCCTGGTCCTGGCGGTCCTGGCGGGCCTGATCACGGCGCGCGCGGGGCGCGCCGTCCCTGGGTCCATCCCCGTCGTGGTGATGGCGGTTATCGCCGTGTTTTTTGGGCTCGCTCGCTATCCTCTTCCTCTGTCGCTGGTCCTGGTCTGGTGGGCGCTTGTGGTCGCCTGGTGGGCGAGCGCCGCCCAGTATCAGAGAATTACCCTGGGGCAGGATGTGCTCGTGGGACGAGCAAGTTCGCCTGGTGGCGAGGCAACGGTTGGGCGTCGTTCTCGCTCGACCGTCTACGTGGGGAGGCGAGCGCTTGGCGCCATCCTCGTGCTCGCGGTCTCCGTTGGCGTGGCGATGCCGGCTGCGGCGGTCCTGGGGTCCTCCCGCGGGCGCCTTGTTGGGCGCGACCTGATTCAGCCACCCCTTGACGTTCAGGCATTCCCTTCCCCGATGTCTTCCTTCCGTCACTACACAACGGATCTGAAGGACGAGACGCTGCTGACCGTCTCAGATCTGCCCGAAAACCAGCGTGTGCGAATCGCCGCGATGGACGTCTACGACGGTACGACCTTCGGCATGTCCCGGAAGAGAGACGACGGACATACGGGTTACATCCCGGTTCATACGACCATCCCCGGTCGTGCGCAGGGCACCTCAGTGGTGACGCTCACGACCACAGGACTGTCAGGCCCGTGGGTTCCCGTCCTGGGAAGTCCCTCGCAGATCGCTTTCACCGGCGGGCAGGCAGCCCAGCAAAACAAGGGCCTCCATGTCGATACGTGGGCGAATGCGGCTCTGACCATCGGCCCCGTCGGTTCGATGAGCTATAACGTGACCACGGATTTCGTCGCGCCTGTGCGCGACGAAGAACTGGCCAACCTCGTGGCGGTGTCGGCAACCCAGGAGGACAAGAATGTTCCCGACGGCCTCGCTGATAAGGCCGCCGAGCTCACGCAGAACGCCTCGACGCCGCTCGCGGCGGCGCGAGCCATCGAACACTACTTGTCTACCAACGGCTATTACCTCAACGAGAACACTCGTTTTTCGCGGCCGGGCGTGCGAAGCGATCGCCTGGAGCGCATGCTGGCCTCCGACGAGAACCTGATTGGCGACGATCAGCAGTACACGGCTCTCATGGCTCTCATGCTGCACCAGTTGGGGATCAACGCGCGCGTCGTCATGGGAGCCTACCCCGTGGGCGGCTCCCAGGGAGGTGCCGCGACCCTGCGCGGATCCGATATTCGCGCGTGGGTCGAGGTCGAGTTCTTCGGCGGTGTCTGGGGCGTGTTCGACCCGACTCCGCCGCGCGACCATGTGCCGCAGACTCAGGTACCCAAGCCTCGTTCCGTCCCGCGCCCGCAGGTCCTGCAGCCACCGGAGCCTCCCGAGCCCCCGGCTGAGATGCCTCCGCCCACACGAGACCAGAACGCCGACCCCCTCAAGCCGCCCGAGGTGGGCCTTCCCTGGGGTCTCATCGCCGCAGGCTCGGGCGCTGTCATCCTCCTCATAATGCCCCCCCTGGTGATCCTGGTCTTCAAGGCGGGCCGGCGCAGGCGTCGCCGCAGGGCCTCCGCCGGCGAGGCGCTGGTGGGTTCGTGGGACGAGGTCGTGGACTTGGCCGCCGACTATGGCCTCCGTATCGATCTGGGACGCACTCGTCAGGAGACCGCGTGGGCTCTTTCCTCCCAGTGGGAACTGGGGCAAGACCCGGGCGATCCCTTTGCGCTGGTGACGGACGAGG
>CAUVIG010000196.1:0-3696 GCA_963551745.1 uncultured Actinomyces sp. | reverse complement strand
ACTACTCAGAACAACCCTCTCACAACAAACGGTCCGAAAAACCCAGACCCCTCCAGGGCTCGCAGACAGGAACGATCGGGGAACCTGGAATCCCACAACAGAAAAGATAACGGCCTCAACGCACCTACACAAAAGCCGGGACTTGACGGGCTAATCAAGTGGCGATGTCACGCGGGGCGCTATACCCGTTGTGTGGTGCTACACCGGTTATGTGGCGCTACACCCGATCAGAACGGGTGCAATGCCCACGGATCGGGTGTACCGGGCTCGCAGACAGGAACGATCGCGGAACCTGGAATCCCGCAACACGAAAGATAACGGCCTCAACACCCCTCATACATAACCCGGGACTTGGCAATCCGTCGGGTTTGAGCACGCATGGATAGGTTAATGATTCCAGTAGTCGGACCCAGCTGCGCAGGCGTGGGCGCATGGGAGAGGGGAGCGGTCGCTCAGTGGCCTCATCAGTGGGTGGTTACTTCGCACGCTCGCACGCATGTCCGTGTGGTCGCTCGCCTGACGTGAGTAGATATCCTGGAATTTCAATGTTCTGTGGCTATGTCTCATACGTGCCGAATGGACATCATGTGTGACTGTGGGTGCTGTGCGCGATGGGTGTCCAGGTCCACATCGAGTGTGATGAGGGTCATATTTGCTGAATGAGCTTGACAGGATAGGTGGTTTGGTGGTTCATTAGTCATGTAAGGAACCGCTGAACATGAATGGGAGGTGTCCATGCCCCCGACCTTCGTCTCGGGGATCCCGATCTACGTCCAGATCGCCGACAGTATCCGCGCCCAAATCCTGCGCGGCGCACTGCGCGACGGGGACCAGCTCACGTCCACCACCGAATACTCCGCCATGTACCGCATCAACCCCGCCACTGTCGGCAAGGCGTTCGCCATCCTCGTTGACGAGGGCCTGGTCGAAAAGCGACGCGGCATTGGCATGTTTGTCGCCGAGGGGGCCCGCGCCTCCCTCGTCGAGGCGGGCATGAGAACCTACGTCGACGACACCCTCTACCCGGCCGTCGAGGCGGGACTCGCCCTCGGCCTCGACATCGACTCTATCGCCAACCACGTCCGCGCCTATGCCGCCGACCTTCGCACCAAGGAAGACTCATGATCACCTTCAACGCCATCAACCACACCTATCCGGGGGAGGCGGAGCAGGCCCTCACTGACCTCTCCCTTGAGTTCGGTGACTCCACCGTCACCGCGCTCGTGGGCCCCAACGGATCGGGTAAGACAACCCTCATGCAGATCATTTCCGGCCTGCTTCCGTCCTCCTCGGGAGGCGTGTCCATCAACGGAACGGGCATGCGCCCCAACGACCTGCTCGGCTACTCGGTCATGGCCTCCTCCGACAGGGACTTCGACAACTCCTCGGCTGGGGCGCTAGTCGCATACGCCTCCCTTCGCCCAACCTGGGATCAGAAGCTCTTCGACCACTACGCCCAGCGTTTCGGATTCCAGATGAAGCCTCGCAAGAAGCTACGCAAGGTTTCTTCCGGCCAGGCCGCGATCCTTACGGGTGCCGTCGCGCTGGCTTCCGGAGCTCCCGTCACCGTCCTCGATGAGATCCAGGCACCCCTGGACGTTCCCACCCGATACGCCTTCTACGAGGAGCTGCTCACCCTGGCCGCCGACGCCTTGGAGGGACGTCGCCCTCGGCGCACGTTCCTCATCTCCTCGCACATGGTCTCCGAGCTTGAGAACGTCGCCGAAGACGTCGTTGCCCTCAAGAATGGGCGCCTGCTCGCCCACGAGAGCGTCGACGAGTTCACCTCACGCATCTGCGCCATCGCCGGAAACACCACCGACGTGGAGAGCTTCCTGATCAACCACCCCGGCCTCGGCGTCATCACCTCGCGCACGCTCGGATCCGCCCGCGAGATCGTCGTGGACCTGCGCGGCCGCGGCATCACCGACCGCGAGATCGCATCCCACAGCCTCACACTCTCGCCCTGCACCTTCCAGGACGCCTTCGCCTACCTCATCCAGGAGAACAACCAATGAGCACCGCAACCCCAGACCTCATCACATCCTCCCCCTCACCCCTGCGCGTCGGCCTTGTCGGCTGGCGATTCACGGTGGTGCTCTACCTGCTGATCGAGAGCTTCCAGTTCCTCGTCAACCTCGTGGTTAACGGCATCGTCTACCTCTCGGTCTCCGACGTCACCGGACAGGTGGAACAGGCCGCCACGAACTCCGCTGCCGTCACGGGCACCTTCCTCTTCGTCTGTGGGGTCCTCAGCGTTACCGTCAACATGCGAGCCTCCGCCCTCAGCGGCGGGTCGCGCCCCGTGCTCACCGCGGCGAGCTACGTCCACTCCGTCCTCATCATCGTCCTGGGTTCCCTCCTCTGGTGGCTCCTCATCGCCCTCCATCCCGCGCTCTTCGTCATGGGTCGCGAGTCCTTCCCCCTCGGCATCGACTCGTGGATCTACGTTGTCCTCGCCTGGGTGGCCTGCGACGGGGCCGGGCGCTTCATCGGCGGGCTCTCCCGCTGCATCGGCTCGACCTGGAAGCGGGCCTTCGTGCTCATGGCCGCGATCCCGCTGGGCATCTGCGCCATCGGCGCGCCGGTCACGTGGCTGGTCCTCACCCTCGTCCACAAGTCCGGCTACCTGCCCCCGATGCACCCGGCCTTCTACCTGCTCGGCCTCATCCCGCTGACGGTCGTCGCCGCCGGATGGCCGCTGACCGCCTCGGGGCACATCCGGCGCATCGGCTGACATCGAGCCAACCCGCTGGAAAACGATCCCAACCGCCGCGTCCCCGGCCTCGTCCCCTCACACGGAAGGGACGAGGCCGGGGCACTTTCTCGCTTCGGATTCCCCTGTGGTGGGATCCATGAGTGCGCAGTGGCCCGTCATCACCCGACACAGTAGTTATCGGCTAGTATCGATGGCGACACGACAGCCAGTCGTGCCTCGCATACTCAAGGAGTGACAAGTGGCTAAGGGACCCTCCCGCCTCGACAATGTGATCAGCCTGGCCAAGCGCCGCGGCTTCGTCTTCCCCTGCGGTGAAATCTACGGCGGAACCCGCTCCGCGTGGGACTACGGGCCGCTGGGCGTCGAACTCAAAGAAAACATCAAGCGCGCCTGGTGGAACTACATGGTGCGCCGCCGCGCAGACGTCGTCGGCCTGGACTCCTCCGTCATCCTCCCGCGCGAAGTGTGGGTCGCCTCCGGCCATGTCAAGGCCTTCACCGACCCGCTCATCGAGTGCCTGAACTGCCACAAGCGCGCCCGCCAGGATCAGCTCATCGAAGAGCTCGCCGAAAAGAAGGGCGTCGAAGAGTCCTCCCTGAGCAACGCAGACATCGCCTGCCCGAACTGTGGCGTGCGCGGCGAGTGGACCGAGCCCCGCGCCTTCTCCGGCCTGCTCAAGACCTACCTGGGTCCCGTCGACGACGAGGCCGGCCTGCACTACCTGCGCCCCGAGACCGCCCAGGGTATCTTCATCAACTACGCGAACGTCATGAACGCCGCGCGCAAGAAGCCGCCGTTTGGCATCGGCCAGATCGGCAAGTCCTTCCGCAACGAGATCACGCCCGGCAACTTCATCTTCCGTACCCGCGAGTTCGAGCAGATGGAACTCGAGTTCTTCTGCGAGCCCGGCACCGATGAGGAATGGCACCAGTACTGGATCGACTACCGCAAGGCCTGGTACGTGGACCTGGGCATCG
>CAUVIG010000195.1:0-3780 GCA_963551745.1 uncultured Actinomyces sp. | reverse complement strand
TTCATCGTCGTCAACATCATCGTTGACATGCTCTACCTGCTCATCAATCCGCGTATTAGGTCGGTGTGAGGCATGAACCAGAAAGAAAAGCTCAACAAGGTCACCGCGAAGGGCGCACGTTTCTCGCGCATCGGTGCGATGTCCACCGGATCGAAGATCGCGATGGTCATCCTGGCCCTCATCGTCCTCGTCTCGATCCTGGCACCCCAGGTTTCTCCCTACGGTCCCGATGATATCTTCGACAAGTGGAGCGCCCCGTCCGGCGAGCACCTGTTCGGAACCGACCACGTCGGCCGTGACATCTTCGCACGCGTTCTCTACGGCGGACGTTTCTCGCTGATGATCGGTCTGTGCTCGACCCTGATCGCCCTCTTCTTTGGCGCGATCATCGGTTCGATTGCAGCCGTCGTGCGCAAGTCCTTCTCCGAAGCGATCATGCGCGTCATGGACATCGTCATGGCGGTGCCCGGTATCGCCATGGCGGCCGTCTCCGTCCTGGTCTTCGGCCGCACGCTGTCCAAGTCCGGCAATACCTTCGGCCTGGTCTTCGTCATCATCTGCTCGATCGCATTCGTGTACATCCCGCAGCTGTCGCGAATCGTTCGCGCGAACGTCATGGCCGCCTACGGCGAGGACTACGTCCGCGCGGTGATCGTCTCCGGCGCCCGCGCCCCCTGGATCCTCACCAAGCACGTCATGCGTAACACGGCCGCCCCGGTCCTCGTGTTCGCCACCGTCCTCGTCGCCGACGCGATCATCCTCGAGGCCTCCCTGACCTTCATCGGTTCGGGCCTCCAGGCGACCACCGTGGCCACGTGGGGCAACGTCCTGTCCGAGGCCTCGTCGAACCTGTCGGTTCTGCTGGGCAAGTGGTGGACCGCGTTCTTCCCGGGCCTGTTCATCATGATCACGGTCCTGTGCCTGAACATTCTGTCTGAGGGCATCACCGACGCCATGGTGGCGGCTCCGTCCTCGGGTGCAGTCGCTCAGGTCGACAAGGACACCGACCGCGAGGCCGACAAGCTCCTGCTCGACCCGCGCCGCGCCTACGCCGAGCAGGCCGAGTCCCTGCAGGCCCGCCTCGACGACCTCAAGTCTGTCGAAGAAAAGCGCACCGACCGCTTCCAGGCGCACCTGGAGAAGACCCCGCTGCTCGAGGTCAACGACCTGTGCATCAAGTTCGACCGTCACGGCGACGTCAACGTCGTCGACCACGTGTCCTTCAAGGTCCGCCCCGGCGAGACCATGGGCCTCGTGGGCGAGTCCGGCTGCGGTAAGTCGATCACCGCCCTGACCATCATGGGCCTCATCGACCCCAAGGCTGAGATTACGGGCGAGATCCTCTACCAGGGTGAGAACCTGCTCGAGAAGTCGACCGAGGAGCGCCGCGCGCTGCTCGGTCACGAGATGGCCATGATCTACCAGGACGCCCTGTCGTCCCTGAACCCCGCCATGCTGATCAGGGCTCAGATGAAGCAGCTGACCAGCCGCGGTGGCACCCGCAGCGCCGAGGAACTCCTCGAGCTTGTGGGTCTGGATCCCAAGCGTACCCTCGAGTCCTACCCGCACGAGCTCTCGGGCGGCCAGCGCCAGCGCGTTCTTATCGCCATGGCCCTGACCCGCGACCCGAAGCTCATCATCGCGGACGAGCCGACCACCGCCCTGGACGTCACCGTCCAGAAGCAGGTCATCGCACTGCTCAACGAGCTGCGCGAGAAGCTCGGCTTCGCCATGATCTTCGTGTCCCACGACCTGGCGCTCGTCGCCGAGGTGGCACACCACATCACCGTCATGTACGCCGGCCAGGTCATCGAGCAGGCCCCCACCAAGGAACTGCTCACGCACCCGACCCACGAGTACACGCGCGGCCTGCTGGGCGCCGTCCTCTCGATCGAGTCCGGCTCCGGCCGACTCCACCAGGTCCCGGGCACGGTGCCCTCGCCTCGCGACTTCCCCGTGGGCGACCGCTTCGCCCCCAGGTCCTCGCACCCCGATTACGGACTGGACATCCGTCCGGTCCTCACCGAGGTCGGTCCCGAGCACGTGTACGCGGCTCTGCCGCCCCGCGACGAGGCTGACGCCTTCGCGCAGGAAATGAACGGTCAGGAGGAAACGCGATGAGCGACAACACCCCGATCATCGAACTGAAGGACGTTGAGGTGACCTTCACCTCGCGTACCGGCTCCCTGTTCAAGCCCAACAAGGTCTACGCGGTGCGTGGCGTCAACATGCGCATCGAGCGCGGACAGACGCTCGGCATCGTTGGCGAGTCCGGCTGTGGCAAGTCCACGACCGCGAACGTCATGTGTGGCCTGCAGATGGCGACGAAGGGCCAGGTGTTCTTCAACGGCAAAGAGGTCACGAAGCGTAGCGCCGGTGCCCGACGGGAGATCGGTCGCGTCGTCTCCGTGGTCTTCCAGGACCCCGCGACGGCCCTGAACCCCCGTATGCACGTCCAGGATCAGCTCGCTGACCCGCTGCGCGTGCACGGCATCGGCGACGAGGCCTCGCGAGCCAAGCGCGTGCGCGAACTGATCTCGCTCGTCGGCCTGCCCTCGAGCGCGCTCGACGCGCTTCCCGGACAGCTCTCGGGTGGCCAGCGCCAGCGTGTGGCCATCGCCCGAGCCCTGTCCATCGGCCCGGATGCGATCATCGCAGACGAGCCCACGTCCGCACTTGACGTGTCGGTGCGAGCGCAGATCCTGAACCTGCTGACGGACCTCAAGAAGGAACTGGGCCTGGCGATGGTCTTCATCTCGCACGACATCCAGACCGTCCGCTACATCTCTGACCGCATTGCGGTCATGAACCGCGGCGTCGTCGTCGAAGAAGGGCCGGCAGCCCAGCTGCTCGCCGACCCGAAGGACCCCTACACCCGCAAGCTCCTGGGCGCCGCGCCCTCACTGCTGCACCCCAACCTCGAAGGAGAGAAGTAATTATGTCTTCGAAGATCCGTGGCGTCGTCCCGCCCCTGGCCATTCCGCTCAAGGACGGCGAACTCGACGTCCCCTCGCTTGAGCGTCACATCAACCGCCTGATCGAGGCAGGCCTCGACGGCCTGTTCGTGTCCGGCTCCACCGGCGAGGTCGCCTTCTCGACCGCTGAGCGCCGCGCACAGATCCAGCGCGAAGCCGTGCGCATCGTCGACGGACGCATCCCGCTCCTCGTCGGCGTCATCGACACCGAGACCGAGCGCGTCATCGAGAACATCAAGGCCGTGGAAGAGATCGGCGGCGCCACCGGCGTCGTTGCGACCGCCCCGTTCTACGCCCTCGGCGGCGAGACCGAGGTCGAGCGCCACTTCCGTCTCCTCAAGGAGAACACCAGCCTCGAGCTGTGGGCCTACGACATCCCCGTGTGCGTACACACGAAGCTGTCGCCCGACCTGCTCATGCGCCTGGGCCGCGATGGCGTCATCGACGGCGTCAAGGACTCCTCCGGCGACGACGTCGCGTTCCGCTGGCTGTGCCTGGCGAACGAGGCCGCTGGCCATCCGATGCAGCTGCTCACCGGCCACGAGGTCGTCGTCGACGGCGCGTACATGTCCGGCGCGGACGGCTCCGTTCCCGGCCTGGCCAACGTGGACCCCGAGGGCTATGTGCGCCAGTGGCAGGCCTACGAGCGCCGCGACTGGGAGGCCGTGCGCACCGAGCAGGACCGCCTCGCGGAGCTCATGCGCATCGTCCAGGTGAAGGGCGTGCAGGGCTTCGGTGCGGGCGTCGGCGCCTTCAAGGCCGCCCTGCACCTGCTCGGCGTCTTCGATTCGCCTGAGATGCCGCG
>CAUVIG010000194.1:0-3884 GCA_963551745.1 uncultured Actinomyces sp. | reverse complement strand
AGGCCTCGTCCCTGGAGGCGAAGCTGGAGAAGCTGTCGATCCAGGTGGCCACGGACCCCTCGGCGGTGTCCGAGCTGACGAAGATGTCTGCCGCCCATCAGGATGTCCTGGCCGAAATGGACGAGCTGGAGGAGGCCTGGTTGGAAGCTGCCGATTTGCTCGAGTGAGCGAAGGCGCGAGTAGCTGTACTGGTCACTCCAGCGAGTTGCGTGGACCGTACAAGCTGCTGAACTCGTACATGCTGCCCTGCGGCGGACTGCTGCTGCGTCGGTGGCTTGGGCGATTCCTTGCGTATGTGCCGATTAGGGTAGGTTTGCCACAGTCGCGCAGCGCAGGCTCACCTATCCGAATTACGCAAACTTAATGCCGCATTTATTTGCGTAATTAGTGATGGTGTGAATGCGAAATTAGCCCTCGAGCGGCGCGCGAACACCATTGGAATTGCAACGAAAAGTCATCACGTTTGGGATGTGTTGCGAAAAGGCGTATCACTGGAGTCAACAGCGCGGCCAACCCGGCCGCGACCGGCCACATCTCGGCCCCTCGGGGCCACGTTGAAAAGGACACTCCAATGGCAGATATGCCCCGCATCCTCGACTGCTCCGTTACCGACTGCTCCTACAACAAGGAGAAGAGCTGCGGAGCCGCCGCTATCACCGTCGGCTACTCCTCCTCCTGCACGACCTTCATCCCGCTGACCGTCAAGGGTGGCCTCGCCAAGGCCGAGACCTTCGTCGGTGCCTGCCAGAAGGCTGACTGCGCCCACAACAACGCCCTCGAGTGCACCGCCGCCTCCATCTCGGTCGGCGCGGGCACCGCGGACTGCCTCTCCTACGAGGCGCGCTGAGTCTGACTCGCGCGAGGCCGTGGCTGGGATTACCCGCCACGGCCTCGTCGTGTCGTATGGAGAAGACGGAAAACTCAGCGTCCTTCGCCCGAGCGCACCCGCAGCGTCGGGTGAGGGCTCAGGCCTCGCTGGCCGTTCCAGATGAGGTTGACGACGTGGGCGGCGACCTCATCCTTCTTCATGCGGCGGTCATCCAGCCACCACTGGCCGACCTGTGCGATGAGGCCGACGAGCATCTGCGCGTACAGGGGAGACCAGGTGGCGTCGAAGTCCGAGCGCTTGAACTGCTCGGCGATGATGTGCTCGACGCTGGTCGCCACGTCGCCCATGACGGAGGAGAACGAACCCGCCGTGCGGTCCGAGGGGGCGTCGCGCACGAGCACGCGGAATCCGTCCGTGTTGCGCTCGATGTAGTCGAGCAGGCCCAGGGTTGCGTTCTCCAGGATCAAGCGCGGGCGCTCGGAGGACTCCAGGGACGACTGGAGCGAGGAGATGAGCGCCTGCACCTCGCGGTCGACGACGACCGCATACAGGCCCTCCTTTCCGCCGAAGTGCTCGTAGACCACAGGCTTGGAGACCTTCGCCCGGGCGGCGATCTCCTCGACGCTGGTCGCGCCGAAGCCCTTTTCGGCGAACAGGGAACGCCCCACGGCTACCAGCTGCTCGCGGCGCGCGAAGCCGCTCATTCGTGTCCTCTTCTCAGCCATGCCCCCAGTATCACACGAGGCCTGGGTTGAGCAGGGGCAAGATCGCCCAGCGAGCGTGGGGTCGCGTTTGAAAGCGCGCGCGGGGTGCAGGTATCATCACAGTGGACGCATTCCGCCTTGGTGTAACGGCAGCACAGAGGTTTTTGGTGCCTTTAGTCTAGGTTCGAATCCTAGGGGCGGAGCGACCGGTCCTGAAGGGACCGCAGACCCCCGAGGAGGAACATGTCTCGCCCCGCCGCCGTCATCGTCCTGGCCGCAGGTCAGGGAACGCGCATGAAATCTGCCCTCCCCAAGGTCGTCCACCCCCTGTCTGGCCTGTCCATGATCGGACACGCCCTGCGCGCCGCCCACGGCCTCGACCCCCAGCATCTGGTCGCCGTCGTCCGTCATCAACGTGATGTCGTCGCCGCAGAAATCGAGCGCGTGCTGCCCAGCGCCATCATCGCCGACCAGGATGAGATCCCCGGCACTGGCCGCGCTGTCCAGTGCGGCCTTGAGGCCCTCGATCAGGCCGTCGAGCCCGTCTCCGGCACCATCGTCGTCACCTACGGCGACGTTCCCCTCCTGTCCACGGACACCCTGGCCGAGCTGGTCGCCACCCGCGAGGGCGCGGGCCACGCGGTCACCGTCCTGACCTCGCGCGTCGAAGATCCGACCGGGTACGGCCGCATCATTCGCGACGCGTCGGGCACGGTCACCGCGATCGTCGAGCAGCGCGACGCCACGCCCGAGCAAGCCGCGATCAACGAGATCAACGCGGGCATCTACGCCTTCGACGCGGACTTCCTGCGCACCTCCCTGGCTTCCCTGGGCACCGATAACGATCAGGGCGAAGTCTACCTGACCGACGTCCTCGCGGCAGCGGCCCCCGCCGGGCGCACCGCGGGTGCCCTCGAACTCGCCGACCACTGGCAGAGCGCGGGCGCGAACGACCGCGTCCAGCTGGCCGAACTTGGTGCCGAGATGAACCGCCGCATCTGCGAGGGCCACATGCGCGCCGGCGTGACGATCATCGACCCGGCCTCCACCTGGATCGACGTCGATGTGAGCGTCGGCGCCGACACCACCATCTACCCCGGCACCTGTCTGCGGGGGACAAGCACCGTTGGGGCCGGCTGTGAAATCGGTCCTAACGCCACGCTGATTGATGCGGAAATTGGGGACCGCAGTGTGGTTCCCACCGCGTGGATCGGTCAGGGCTGCGTCGCAGCCGATACGATGGTTACGCCATATAGCACCATCGGCACATTGATCGCGGCGCCTCGCGCCTGATCCAACACAAGGAGAGACAACCGCATGAGCGGACTGGTGACCACCGGAGAGAAGAACCTCGTCCTCGTTTCTGGACGAGCTCACATGGATCTGGCTCACGCCGTGGGCGAGGAAATCGGATGTGGGGTCTCGCCGGTGACGGCCTACGACTTCGCCTCTGGCGAGATTTACGTGCGTTTCAACGAGTCCGTTCGTGGCGCCGACGTGTTCGTCCTGCAGTCCATCGAGGGCGACATCAACAAGTGGATCATGGAGCAGCTCATCATGATTGATGCTGCCAAGCGCGCCTCCGCCAAGCGCATCACCGTCGTCGCTCCCTTCTACCCGTACTCGCGTCAGGACAAGAAGCACCAGGGTCGCGAGCCCATCTCTGCGCGCCTCATGGCTGACCTGTACCGCGCCGCCGGTGCCGACCGCATCATGAGCGTCGACCTGCACGCCTCGCAGGAGCAGGGCTTCTTCGACGGCCCGGTCGACCACCTCTTCGCCATGCCGGTCCTCGTGGACTACGTGCGCGGTCGCGTCGACCTGGCCAACACTGCCGTCGTCTCTCCTGACGCGGGCCGCATCCGCGTCGCCGAGAAGTGGTCGAAGAAGCTGGGTGGCGCGCCCCTGGCTTTCGTCCACAAGACCCGCGACATCACCCGTCCGAACGTCGCCGTCGCGAACCGCGTCGTCGGCGAGGTCACCGGCAAGGAATGTGTCCTGGTGGACGACATGATCGACACCGCCGGCACGATCACCGAGGCGATCAACGTCCTCAACAATGCCGGTGCCAAGAAGGTCATCGTCGTTGCCACGCACGGCATCCTCTCCGACCCCGCCGCGAAGCGTCTCTCCGAGTCCGGCGCAGCCGAGGTCGTCGTCACCGACACCCTGCCGATCCCCGTTGAGAAGCGCTTCGAGCAGCTGACGGTCCTGTCCATCGCGCCGCTCCTGGCTCGCGCGATACGCGAGGTCTTCGAAGACGGTTCGGTCACATCGCTCTTTAACTGAACGCCTCCCGCTTCACATCCGCCCTCGCCGTGAGGTAACCTATTGGGGTTGCTCCGGCGAGG
>CAUVIG010000193.1:0-3976 GCA_963551745.1 uncultured Actinomyces sp. | reverse complement strand
CGCCGGAGGGCCCGGCCGCCCGCGAGGCTAGGCGACCTCACTTCGCTTTGCGCCGTGCCTCGAAGCCCGCCCGTGCCCTCCGGGCCATCCGGCGCCCTCCACACCAGTGGGGCCGGGTGTACTGACGTGTGGTTCGGACCGTCGGCTCGTGCCGGTTTTCGACTGCGTACAGTCAGGCGCTGTGACTAGGCAGCCGAACGCTTCATGCCTGCCATGTCGATGCACGCGCCGATTGCCGCCGCGATCAGCATGGGCACGATCCACCCGAGCTGAATACTCTGGAGCGGGCTCCACATGAGCGCAGAATTGATGTGCTCCGTGTAAACGCCAATGTGCGCTAGCGTCGTAGCCGCCGACCACGCCGCCGCCATCCACGTGCCCAAGCGGAACGTCCAGAGTGCCGGGGTCGCTAGGCGCAGCGGATGGGTCGCGATCGTAAGGGAAATGATGGTGATCGCAATGGGGTACAGGAACGTGATGATCGGTACCGCGATGGCGAGCACCGAGCTCAGTCCCGCCGAAGCCAGCACGAAGGAAATGATCGTGAAGACAATCATCCACGTGCGGTAGGAGATAGCCGGCAGTAGGCGGTAAAAGAACTCTGAGGTCGCAGCGATCAGACCGACTGCCGTCGTCATGCAGGCCGTGAGCACGATGAGGCCGAAGACGATCTGGCCGTGCCATCCCATCGTCATCTGGGCGGCATCCGCCAGCAGGGTCGCACCGTCGCTGTAGCTCTGAGCATTCGGGATCACGTGACCGATGAGGCCCAGTCCCACGTACACGACGGCAAGCAGGAACCCCGCGATGAGGGCAGCCATCGACGTGCGGCGCACGACCTTCGCCCCGATGCCGCCACCCGTGTGACCGAGCGACGTCACGACGATGATGCCGAACGCCAGAGCGGCGATCGAGTCCATCGTCATGTAGCCCTCGAGGAGGCCGGCGGCCAGGGGGGTGGCCGAGTATTCTCCGGTTGGAGCGTCATGCGAAGCCGGCAGCGAACCCAGGCACAGGAATACCAGCAGGATAAGAAGCCCGAGCAGGATCGGGGTGAGGATCTTGCCGAGGCTATCGATGATTCGGCCGGGATTCCAGCACAGACAGAACGCGATGCCGAAGAAAACAAAGCTGAACATGATCGACGCGGTCAAGGACTTCGTTCCGATGAGAGGTGCGACGGCAGTCGAGAAAGACACTGCTCCCGTACGCGGGAGGGCGTAGAAGGCGCCGATCGACAGGTAGACCATGACGGAAAAGATGATGCCGAAAGACTTGCCGGCGCGGCTCACGAGGTCGCGCATGTCGGTGCCCGACAGGGCGATAGTAATGATGGAGATGACGGGCAGTGCCACGCCGCCGATCAGGAAACCGATCATCGCGGGAGCGAAGTTGGTGCCCGCGGACGCGCCCATGATCGGTGGGAAAATCAGGTTACCTGCGCCGAAAAACATAGAGAAAAGCGTCAGGGAGGTTGCGATGAGGACGGCGGTGCTGCTCGAGCGTCCAGTGGGATCGTCATTGACTATCTGCGTCACTGCTACTCACTTGATGGTGTGGGTTCTATAACAGCCCCAATTCTTGCACGACGACCACGAAAGACAACAATTAGCGGGCTACCCTGTGGGGTGTGAACACGACTCTGAGCTGCGGGGCTTGCACGGCCACCCTCATTCGTCCGATTGGCGCGCCTCATTCGCAGGGGCCACGTCGCATCGTTTCGGTCAGCGGAGGCATCGGCTCCGGTAAGTCCTCGGTGACGCGCGTCTTCGCGTCTCAGGGCGCGGTGACGGCGGACGCGGACGCGATTGCGCGGGTGATTCTCGAACCAGGCGAGCCGACGCTGACCGGCGTTGCTCGCGCTTTTGGGGACGACCTGCTGAGGGAGGACGGGAGCCTGGACCGGGCGCTTCTCGCCTCCCGGGTCTTCGGGGGCGAGGGAGCCGACGAACGCGTGGCGCGCCTCAACGCCATCACCCACCCCGTTATCGAGGCACGCGCGTGGTCGATCCTGCGTGGAGCACCACAGGGGGCTCTCGCGGTTTACGACATCCCGCTCCTGATTGAAGGGGAGCACGCGGATCGTTTCGACGCGGTCGTCATCGTGGATGCGCCCGTCGAGGAGCGTGTCAAGCGCCTGGAAGGCAGGGGAGTAACGCCCGAGGATGCGCGTGCACGAATCCGCGCCCAGGCCTCGTCCGAGGAGCGCCGAGCTATCGCGACGATCTGGATAGACAACGAGGGGAGCGCTGCAGATCTTGAGGAGGTTGCGCGGCTTGTCTATGAGCGTTGGCTGACCCCGGACGTTGCCCTCATCGATTGACGAGGCCGGGGCGCTCCACGCTCGTCGTGAACCCGTGCGCTTTGTGCGCGCAGCACACGTGCCTGGGCGGTAGCGTAGGGTCGTGAGCAATAACGCCGTGACCCGCCAGAATAAGCCTTTCGAGGTCATCTCCCCGTACACGCCCTCGGGCGACCAGCCCAAGGCCATCAAAGAGCTGGCTGCTCGCATCCGCGACGGTGAACAGGACGTCGTCCTCATGGGTGCGACAGGCACGGGCAAGAGCGCGACCACTGCGTGGCTGATCGAAGAGCTGCAGCGTCCCGCCCTCGTGCTCGAGCCGAACAAGACGCTCGCTGCTCAGCTTGCGGCGGAGTTCCGCGAGCTGCTGCCGGGCAACGCTGTCGAGTACTTCGTGTCGTACTACGACTACTACCAGCCCGAGGCCTACGTTCCCCAGACAGACACCTTCATTGAGAAGGACTCGTCGATCAACGACGAGGTCGAGCGTCTGCGCCATAGCGCCACGAACTCACTGCTGACACGGCGCGACACGGTTGTCGTCTCCTCGGTGTCCTGCATCTACGGCCTCGGTACGCCCGAGGAGTACGTGGCCCGCATGATCGAGCTTGAGCGGGGCATGATGATCGACCGGGACGCCCTGCTGCGTCGTTTTGTCGCGATGCAGTACGTGCGCAACGACATGGCGTTTACGCGCGGCACATTCCGCGTGCGTGGCGACACGATCGAAATTATCCCCGTGTATGAGGAGCTCGCGATCCGCATCGAGATGTTCGGCGACGAGATCGAGTCTCTTGCAGTTCTCCACCCGCTCACCGGCGATGTGATCGATCACGTGGATCACACCTACCTGTTCCCGGCCTCGCACTACGTGGCCGGTGAGGAACGCATGAAGAAGGCAATCGCCTCTATCGAGGACGAACTCGATGATCGCCTCGCGTGGTTCCGTGGCCAGAACAAGCTGCTCGAGGAACAGCGCCTGCGCATGCGCACAACCTTCGACCTGGAGATGCTCAAGGAAATCGGCTCGTGCTCGGGTGTCGAAAACTACTCGCGCCACATCGACGGGCGCGGACCCGGCACGCCTCCGCACACGCTGCTGGACTACTTCCCCGACGACTTCCTACTCATCATCGACGAGTCGCACGTGACCGTCCCGCAGATTGGAGCAATGTTCGAGGGTGATATGTCGCGTAAGCGCACCCTCGTCGACTACGGCTTCCGCCTGCCCTCCGCGATGGATAACCGTCCGCTCAAGTGGGACGAGTTTACCGAGCGCATCGGACAGACCGTCTACCTGTCGGCGACCCCCGGACCCTACGAGCTCGAACGCTCCGACGGCGTCGTCGAGCAGATCATTCGCCCGACGGGCCTCGTCGACCCGCTCGTCGTCGTCAAGCCGACCGAGGGGCAGATCGATGATCTTCTCGAGCAGGTGCGCCTGCGCGTCGAGCGCGACGAACGTGTCCTCGTCACCACCCTGACGAAGAAGATGGCCGAGGAGCTCACGACTTACCTCGCCGAGCGCGGCGTCAAGGTGGAGTACCTGCACTCCGACGTCGACACGCTGCGCCGCGTCGAGCTGCTGCGCGAGCTGCGCCTGGGAACCTTCGACGTGCTCGTCGGTATCAACCTGCTGCGCGAGGGTCTGGACTTACCCGAGGTCTCCCTTGT
>CAUVIG010000192.1:0-4069 GCA_963551745.1 uncultured Actinomyces sp. | reverse complement strand
GACACAGTCGCCTTAGAGTACGCTGTCGCCTTCGCGATATCACCTAGATTTACCATCAATCCCCATCCTGATATGCCACGTGTTCAGCTCGTAGAGTCTAGTCGAGAGGCAGAGAAAAGGCTGACACCACCGCCCCTCATCGCCAGCCACCGCAGTCGCATGCAATGCCTCACAAGCGCATCTCCCCATATCCCCTAAACCGCAGAATATCACCGATCCAATGTCGACACCTGAACGCGACGCAGGAGAATCGCCTGCGGAATTAATGAGGCAGGACTCTACAGACGCGGCCCCTCGTCGTATTCGGCCTTAATATCTTCGTGGTGGCGGATGACTTCACGAACCATGAAGCCCAGGAACTTCTCGGCAAAATCGGGGTCGAGGCCGGAGGAAGCAGCAAGGGCGCGCAGGCGCTCGACCTGGCGGGCCTCGCGATCCGGGTCGGCGGGAGGCAGGTCCAAGCGTGCCTTGATGTGCCCGACGCGCTGGGTGCAACGGAAGCGCTCGGCGAGAATGTGGACGAGGGCAGCGTCGATGTTGTCGATCGTTGCGCGAGCCGCCGCCAACTCGGCGGGAATACCGCTCACTCCCAGGTCGGCCGAAGCGGCCACCGAGGCCTCATCACGCTGTGCCATAGATTCCTCCCTAAGGTCTCAACTGACCTTAAGTCTAGCGGGAGGACTCAGGCGCTGCGCTTACCTTCCGAGGAGCGCTCCGGGTACAGCTCGGCCTCACCCACGCCCTCGACCAGGTCGCGGGTGATGACCACGCGGGCGACGTCGTCGCGGCTGGGCAGCTCGAACATAAGGTCAGAGAGCGTCTGCTCCATGATCGAGGACAGGCCGCGGGCGCCCGTCTTGCGCTCGTTGGCACGCGCCGCGATCGCCAGGAGCGCCTCGTGCGTAAACTCCAGGTCCATGCCGTCCAGCTCGAAGAGGTGCTGGTACTGGCGCACGAGCGAGTTCGACGGCTCAGTGAGGACCCGGACGAGATCCTCCTCCGTCAGCTCCTTGGTGGAGGTCAGGATGGGGAGTCGGCCGATGAACTCGGGGATCATGCCGAACTTGTGCAGATCCTCAGCGGAGACGGCCTCGTAGAGGTCACCCATCTCGGAGGTGCTCTTCAGCTCGGAGCCGAAGCCCGTCGAGCGGCGGCCCAGGCGGCCCTTCACGATGTCCTCGATGCCAGCAAAGGCACCGGCAGCAATGAAGAGGATGCCGGAGGTGTCGATCTCCAGGAACTGCTGATGGGGATGCTTGCGTCCACCCGTGGGAGGCACAGAGGCGACCGTGCCCTCGATGATCTTCAGGAGGGCCTGCTGGACGCCCTCGCCCGACACGTCGCGGGTAATGGAGGCGTTCTCAGCCTTGCGGCCGATCTTGTCGATCTCGTCGACGTAGATGATGCCCTTTTCGGCCTTCTTGATGTCGCCGTCGGCTTCCTGGATGAGGCGCAGGAGGATGTTCTCCACGTCCTCGCCCACGTAGCCGGCCTCGGTCAGCGCGGTCGCGTCCACGATGGCGAAGGGAACGTCGAGGAGGCGAGCCAGGCAGCGCGCCAGGTGAGTTTTGCCCGTACCCGTGGGGCCCAGCAGCAGGATGTTGGACTTGGTGCCCAGCATGTCCTCGGCGTTGCCGGCCTCGCGCGAGCGCACGCGCTTGTAGTGGTTGTACACGGCCACCGATAGGGCACGCTTAGCGCGGTCCTGACCGATCACCCACGTGTTCAAGAATTCGTTGATTTCGCGAGGCTTTGGCAGCGGCGTCGTCGACGAGTACTGCTGCTGAGCACCCAGTTCCTCCTCGATGATCTCGTTGCACAGCTCAATGCACTCGTCGCAGATATACGCGCCGGAGCCACCGATGAGCTTACGCACCTGCTTCTGGCTCTTCCCACAGAAGGAGCACTTGAGCAGTTCCGCGCCATCAGTCAGACGAGCCACGAGACCTCCAAGGTGTTGAACGTTTTACTGTTCGATCGGATACGCTTTCGCAATTACTAGCAAACAACGTAGTGCACGCGGGGCAGATTTCCGCTGAGCCACGCTTAATGTTATGAAATATTCACCAGTAGCCGACGAATGTCAGGGGGCTACCCACGTGCACATTCGGGCAGCAACGAGGCCGTGGCACCCACCGCACCCATCAGCGCGGGAAGGCCACGGCCTCGTCGAGGACGATAGTCACAGAGCCTTGCGGGACTCCAGCACCTGGTCGATCAGGCCATACTCAGCGGCCTGCGGGGCGGTGAGGATCTTGTCGCGCTCGATGTCGCGGCGCACCTGCTCCACCGGCTGGCCCGAGTGCTTCGAGATGGTGTCCTCGAGCCACGCGCGCATGCGGTCGATCTCGTCGGCGACGATCTGAATGTCCGAGGCCTGCCCCTGCATGCCCTCCATCGCCGGCTGGTGAATGAGGACGCGGGCGTTGGGCAGCGCCAGGCGCTTGCCGGGCGAGCCTGCGGCCAGCAGCACGGCGGCGGCCGAGGCGGCCTGGCCCAGGCACACCGTCTGGATCTGCGGCTTGATGTACTGCATCGTGTCGTAGATGGCGGTCAGCGCCGTGAAGGAGCCGCCAGGCGAGTTGATGTACATGGTGATGAGCGAATCCGGATCCTGGGACTCCAGGACTAAAAGCTGCGCCATCACGTCGTCCGCACTGGCGTCATCCACCTGCACGCCCAGGAACACGATGCGGTCCTCGAACAGCTTCGTGTAGGGGTTCTGGCGGCGGAAGCCGTAGGCCGTGCGCTCCTCGAAGTCGGGCAGGACGTAGCGGGCCTGGGGCATCTGGCGGGCGACCGCCTCAAAGTAGGGCTGAGTGCTCATCAGTTCTCTCCTCGCGTTCCGATCTCCTGCGGGGTGTCGATCACGCGGTCGACGAAGCCGTACTCGAGGGCTTCCTGCGCCGTGAACCAGTGGTCGCGATCGCCGTCGGCCTCCACCTGCTCGACGGTCTTGCCCGTACGGGCCGCGGTGATCGCCGCGAGTTCCTTCTTCATGCCCAAGATCAGATCCGCGTTAATGCGGATCTCCGTCGCGGAGCCGCCCGCGCCGCCGAGGGGCTGGTGCAGCAAGACGCGGGTGTGAGGCGTGATGTAGCGCTTGCCGGGGGCACCCGCGGTGAGCAAGAACTGGCCCATCGACGCGGCCAAGCCCATGCCGACCGTGACGACGTCCGGCTTGATGTACTGCATCGTGTCGTAGATGGCCATGCCGGCCGTCACCGACCCGCCGGGCGAGTTGATGTACAGGTAGATGTCGCGGTCCGGATCCTCGGCCGCGAGCAGCAGCAACTGCGCACAGATCGCGTTCGCATTATCGTCGCGGACCTCGCCGCCCAGCCAAATGATGCGCTCCTTGAGCAGGCGCTGGTAGACCGAGTCCCCCAGTCCCAGCTGCGAGCCCTCGCTGGCAGCGCCGGTATCGTGCACGCTCACGCGTACCTCCTCGTCTCTTCGCGGGCCCACGCGGCCCCATTGGTGTCAACCGTACCCGCTGAGCGCCCGCTCGTGCGCGCGCCGTGCCGCCTTTTCGCTGTCGGCACATGCAATGAGGGGGTGAGGCTCTCGCCCCACCCCCTCACCTGAGAGTTCGCTACTCGTCGGCGGGAAACCCCGCCGCGGTTCACTCCTGCTCGTCGGCGACCTCGGTGATGATCTCCGCGTCCTCTTCGGTGGCAGGATCGGTGCCGAAAAACTTGCTCAGGTCGACATCCACGCCGTTGATGTCCTTCACGGTGACGACCTTCAGAGCCTCGATGAGGGCCTTGGAGCGACCCAGGTCAGCCACGACGTTGGCCATCTGCTGGGAGGAGGAGAACAGCTGGTTGATGTCGATGCCGAAGTTCTGCGACATCTGGATCGCGTAGTCGATCAGCTCCTGCTGGGAGACCTGCACGTCGAACTTCTTGGCCAGGGCCTCGGAGAGCAGGTCGGTGCGGATTTCCTTCTCGACAGCCTCGCGGGCTTCCTTCTTGGCCTTGGGCTTGGAGTCCTCGCCGACGCGGTGCTCGACCTGGTGGTCGACCGCGGACTCAGGCAGGACGATCTCGACCTTGTCCAGGAGGAC
>CAUVIG010000191.1:0-4182 GCA_963551745.1 uncultured Actinomyces sp. | reverse complement strand
TCGCGAAGGCGACAGGGTACTCGAAGGCGACTGTGTCCCGTGTGCTCTCGGGGGATCCCAGCTTCACCGCGAAAGAATCGACCCGACATCGCGTTATTCAGGTGGCCAATGAGCTCGGCTACGCGCTGCGCTCCTCGCGCTCCGGAATTCCGCAGATGATGGCGGTGCTGGAGAATTTCGACGCGACGCGCGGACCCCAGGACACTTACTTCGCAGACGTGCGTGACGCACTGCGCGAATGCGCGGTCAAAAACATGATGAGCCTGTCCTTCTTCTCCGACGTAGACTCGCTGGTCGAAGCCGGTGATGACTTCGCTGGCTTCGTCTCCCTGGGGCCCGCTCCGATCGCGAGTGAGGATCTTGAAAGGCTGCATGAGGCGCTGGCACACGGCGTGTTCATCGATATCAATCCCGCACCCACCCTCTTTCATTCGGTGCGCCCCGACCTGCAGCAAACCGTCATCGAGGCCATCTACGCGCTGCGCGAGCAGGGGCGCGAGCGTATCGCTTTTATCGGTGGAGACGGGCACATGATGGGGTCGCACGTCTTCGCACGGGATCCTCGCACCTTTGCTTTCGATGAGTGGGCGCGTCTGCTGGGGATGCCGACCGACAGGTACGTGTATGCGTCCGGCCCATTCACGGTTGATAACGGGCGTGACCAGGCCGAGGCTCTGCTGGATGCCCATGCGGAGGCGATGCCTGACGCGATCCTCGTGGCTGCAGATCCTTTGGCAGTCGGCGTCATCCAGGCGCTGGTGGCCCGTGGGGTGAGGATTCCCGAGGAGGTCGCGGTCCTGTCGATCGATAATCTCGAAGTGTGTCAGTACACGGCTCCCACGCTCAGCTCCTACGCGATTGAGCGTTCAGAGCTCGCCGAGACAGCCCTCATGCTTCTTTCCGACGCGATTGTCGGCCGGTTCCGGCACAAGCATCACGTGCTCCTCTCCACGCGCCTGGTGCCTCGGCAGAGCTTTATTCCCGTCGAGGACACGCCCCGGTACTGATCGTCTGACGCGCAACGTGGCGGCGGCGTGTGCTTCTCACCCCGCCGCCGCGTTGCCTCGTCACAGGAGAGACAGCGTCACGTCCACGATCTGCTCGTGCGTCGCGTCGATCTGGAACTCGTCGTGGACCGGTGAACCCCACGAATCATCGCCGCCCACGCCCATCTGTGCGCTGAGCAGACGCAGGTACGTCGCGGTACGCTGCGAAGGCTCGGGAAGTTCCCACCAGTGGCGGGCGTTCTCAATTTGCGCGGACGAATAGGGTAGGAGAGAGATGCCTAGGTTGGCGCGGGCCTGTACGCGCAGCCCGTGGCCGTTGGCGTCGGTCGCATCGCACCAGCGCACACCGGGGTGGAAGCCACACTCCTGCGGCACCGCGTAGTGGGCCAGGCCCTGCGCGGCGCTGAGTTCCCACACACCCAGGTTTGCGCCGGCCAGACGGTCTGCGTATGCCTCGACGGGGCCGAGGCCGTAGAAACGCAGCCGGTCAATCGAGGAAGGTAGAGCCCACTCGAGGCCGAAACATGGCATCGTCGGCAGGTTCTGGGCACCCGGGTAGGTTGCCGTCAGGCGGATCGTTCCATCGGTACGCAGCTCGTAGCGCACGGGAACGATGACATTGTCCAGGCTGGCCAACTGGTAGTCGTAGGTGACGACGACGCCGCCTTCACGGGGCTCAACCCGTGTGTCCACGCAGCGGGCGTAGGCACCGGCGGTCGTCCAGCATGCACGCTCGAAACCGTGGCCGGCCCCGCGGTCATTGTCTGTGAGGGGACGGAACGTCGTTAGGCGAGGCGGGAAGAGCACCATGGCCTCCTCCCCGCGTTTCCACTGCACGATGCCGCCGGCGGTGCGAGACAGCAGAGCCTCGCTCTCGCCGTGGCGCATGCCGACGTTCCAGCGTCCCAGCGTGAAGTCAGCCTCACCCTCGATCTCCTCCGTTGGCGGCTCCGGGCGCGCGTGGATCGATTGACCCACCGCCACCACGTGCCCCGCCTCGCACCACGCGGTAGGCGCGGCGAGAAACAGCGTCCCCTCCAGGACAATTTCTCGTGCTGTCTCGCCCAACAGCTCGCTGGGCCAACGTACCTCGACCAAGCCCTCCGGGCCGCTCGCGGATGCCGCCTCGTACTCGGCCTCCCATGCGACCTCGCCGTCCGCGAGCACGCGGGCGCGCACTCTCAGGTGCTCAAGCGGAGCGGGAAGGGTGAGTATACCCAGACGTATGCCCTGCGCGCTGGGGGTGAGTGTCACCGGGGCGTAGAGAGCCTTCACCGCCTGCGCCTGAGGCTTGGGCGTACGATCCGCGAAAACGATGCCGTCGCACGAGAACTCCCAGTCGCAAGGACGATCACCGAAGTCGCCGCCGTAGGCCAGGAACTCACCGCCCGATCCGGCGGTCGGCTCATGGTACAGAGCCTGATCGATGAAGTCCCAGATGAAGCCGCCGCCGTACTCGGGGTAACGCTCGAGGTCCGTGTACAGTTGCAAGCCTCCCACTGAGTTACCCATTGAGTGCATGTACTCGCACGACAGGTAGGGCTTTGCCGGCTCACAGCGCAGGTACTCCTCAATAGCGTCGGGATGGGCGTACATGCGTGACTCGATATCCGAGGCATCGTCGAACTCGCGATCCCATGTCACGCCCTCGTAGTGAATTGGACGGGCCTCGTCCAGCTCGTGACAGCGTCGGTACATGCTGCGGAACACCTCGCCGCCGTAGGACTCGTTACCCAGTGACCAGATGAGCACACTCGCGTGGTTGCGGTCCTGGCGCACCATCGACTCCACGCGATCCACGCATGCGTTCTCCCACTCCATCTTCGAGCCCGGGATGGCCGTCTCGGGTGTGGGAATATCGCCTGGTGTGCACCATGAGCCGTGGGTCTCCAGGTTCGCCTCGTCGATGACGTACAGGCCGTATTCGTCACACAGATCGAGGAATCGCGTGTCGTTAGGGTAGTGGCTCGTGCGAATGGCGTTGATGTTGAGCTGTTTGCACAGTCGTACATCCGTGACCATGTCCTCCATCGCCATCGTGCGGCCCGTGTATGGGCTGAACTCGTGACGGTTCACTCCTCGGAAGATCAGGCGCTGATCGTTGAGAGTGAACACGCCGTCGACGATCTCAAAACGGCGGAAGCCCACGCGCTGGCTCACGACCTCGTGCGTGTGTCCGTCCGCATCGAGAAGAGCCACGCTCAGCGTGTAGAGCGCCGGGTCCTCCGCCGTCCATGGGCAAATCTTGGATAGAACACCGCTCAGCTCAATGACGGGCTCCCTCGTGGGGCTGCGGTGGCTCCACACGACGGTGGCCGAGCGGTCCGTAAGTTCGGCGCTGATGGTGACGTCAGCATCGATGCCGCAGATGTCGGCCTTGATGTCCAGGGTGCCCATGCCCGTCGCTGCGTCGTAGTCCGTGTCCACCATTAGGTTTTCGATGTGGCACACCGGCAGCGCGATCAGGTAAACGGAGCGGAACAGGCCGTGGAAACGCCACGAATCCTGTCCTTCAAGCCAGGAAGCGCTCGAGTGCTCGTAGCACGCGACCACGAGCTCGTGTTCCTCCGTGCCGCTATCGCTATTGAGAGCCTGCATCACCTCGAACTCACTCGCAGTGTAGCCATCCTCGCAGTATCCGACGAACGCGCCGTCGACCCACACGTAGAGCGCGGTCGCGAAGCCTTCAAAACGCAGGCGTACGCTGCCGCGTGCCTTGAGACTCTCCAGCACGGCGTCGTCAAGGCGGAATCGGCGACGGTAGACGGCGACTCGGCAGTCCTCGGGAAAGTTGGGAGCCGTCGGATTAGCGTGTCCGTCCCACGGCATCTGGATGTTGACGTAGGCCGGTGGCCACAGTCCCTCCGCTTCGAGCGTCGAGGGGACGGGCAGGTCGCACGCTTCCTCGGTTAAGAAGCAGTCGGTGGGGGAGACGAGGCAGATGCGCGATGCGGTGGTGAGTGCTACCTCCCAGGTTCCATCGAGGCTCTGGCGGTGCGTGTCTGAGTCATGGGAAGAGCGGGCGGGAAGTCGATTGACGGCAAAGGTCTGTGGATCGCTGAGCCAAGCAGATGTGGGGGTGGAAACATGGGGCGTGTGGAACATGGTGATCTCCGGATGTGCGACGTTGCGGTGGAGCGATCGTGCTCTGAGAACAGATTAACCTGCCGTGTAC
>CAUVIG010000190.1:0-4244 GCA_963551745.1 uncultured Actinomyces sp. | reverse complement strand
ACGCGACGAACCTGACGGACGGCCTTGACGGCCTGGCAGCGGGCGTCTCGATCTTCGTCTTCGGCGCGTACACGTTCATCACCTACTTCCAGCGCATCCAGGCTTGTACGCAGCTCGGCGCGAACCATGCGAACTGCTACTCGACGCGTGATCCTCTCGACCTGGCGATCTTCTGTGCCGCACTGATCGGCGCCCTCGCGGGCTTCCTGTGGTGGAATGCGTCGCCGGCCCAGATCTTCATGGGCGACACGGGTGCCCTCGCCCTCGGTGGAGCCGTCGCCGGCCTGTCGATCCTCACCCAGACGCAGCTTCTCGCCATCGTCGTCGGCGGTCTGTTCGTTGCCGTCGTCCTCTCCGACGTCATTCAGATCGGCGTCTTTAAGGCCACCGGCAAGCGCGTCTTCCGCATGGCGCCGCTGCACCACCACTTCGAGCTGCTCGGGTGGAAGGAAGTGACGATCGTGATCCGCTTCTGGCTGATCGCCGCGATCATCGCGGTTGCCGGCGCGGGCCTGTTCTACGCGGAGTGGGTGTCCCTTCGATGAGCCGTTTCGCTGCTGTCGTCGGCTGGGGTAAGTCCGGGCAGGGGGCTGCTGGCGCACTGCTCGCGCGCGGCTGGCAGGTGCGTGCCTTCGACGCGCGCGGTGGACAATCCCTGTTCTTCGATGACGTCGCCGGCGTCGATGTTCACGTCGACGAGACTCCCGAGGCTCTTGCACGCGCGATCGTCGAGGCCAGCCCCGACCTCGTCGTTGTGTCTCCGGGCGTTCCCGCACACCACCCGGTCTTCTCCGCCTGCGAGGCCGCAGGCATCGAGGTGTGGGGCGAGGTTGAGCTCGCCTGGCGTCTGCAGGAGGAAGGCCCGCACGCGGGTCGCCCGTGGCTGGTCGTGACCGGCACGAACGGCAAGACGACGACGGTCGGCATGCTCGGCGAGATCCTGCGCTGCGCGGGCGCTAAGGCCGAAGAGGTCGGCAATATCGGTACGCCGATTACTCGGGCGATTGACTCCGATGCCGAGGTGTTCGCGGTGGAGCTGTCCAGCTTCCAGCTGCACACGGTCCGCACGGTCTCGCCCCTGGCGTCGATCTGCCTGAACGTGGATGCCGATCATTTGGACTGGCACGGCACCGTGGAGGCGTACGCGGCCGATAAGGCGCGCGTCTACGAGAACACGATCCGCGCGTGCGTCTACCCCGCGTCCGATCGACGCGTGGAGCAGATGGTGGAGAACGCGGACGTCGTGGAGGGGGCTCGCGCGATCGGGCTGACCCTCGGCGCGCCGACAGTCTCCCAGTTCGGCATCGTCGAGGGCCTGCTGGTCGACCGCGCATTCGTGGAGGGCCGCGCGCGTCACGCCGCCGCCCTCGCGCACATCTCTGACTTGGCCGGGGCATACGGCCCCCACCCGTCCGCCGCGGTCGTGTCGGACGCACTGGCTGCTGCGGCCCTTGCCCGCGCCTACGGCGTTGAGCCCGAGGCCGTCGAGGCGGGTCTGCGCGCGTTCCGGCCGGCCGGACACCGTCGTGCGATCATCGCCCAAGCCGCGGATCTGACCTGGGTGGACGATTCGAAGGCGACGAACGCGCACGCGGCGCGTGCCTCTCTCGCAGGACTGCCGCCGCGCAGCGCCATCTGGATCGTCGGTGGTGACGCGAAGGGGCAGGACTTTACGGAGCTGATCCGTCAGGTCGAGCCGACGCTGCGCGGCGTTGTCGTTATCGGCGAGGACAGGGCGCCTCTCGTGGAAGCGCTGCAGGGCGGTGCCCCGGACGTTCCCCGCGTCGAGGTCGACGGCCACGAGGACTGGATGTTCTCGGTCGTTAATGAGGCCGTGGCACTGTCCATGCCGGGCGACACCGTCGTGCTCGCCCCGGCCTGCGCGTCGTGGGATCAGTTCGACAACTACGGTCAGCGTGGCGACGCGTTTGCTGATGCCGTGTCGCGCCTGGCGGCCCAGTGGGGGAGCGTCGGTGGCGACGAATAAGCGCGGCTGGCACATCCCGACCATCACGCTGCCTCGCATCCGATTCGGGTCGGGACAGGAACGCAAGGATGATCCGGCGATGACGTACTACCTCGTCATTGTGCCGGCTCTGCTGTTGTCGGTATTTGGCCTGATCATGGGCTTTTCAGCGCAGACCGTGACGGCGATCGCGCAGGGGGAGAACCCCTACACGGCGTACGCTCGCCCGCTGGTCATCATCCTCGTGTCGCTCGTGATCGCGACGATCGTTCTGCTCGTGCCTCAGCGGTGGCTCATGCAGCTGGCCCCCGTCATGTTCGTGGGTGCGCTTGGTTTCCAATCCCTGGTCCTCAGCCCTTTGGGACGCTCGGAGGGCGGTAATGCGAACTGGGTGAAGGTGGGTCCGATCATGGCCCAGCCCTCCGAGTTCCTCAAGCTTGCGCTCATCGTGTTCCTGGGTTTCATGGTTTCGAAGTCGGCGTCGAAGCGCGGCGATTGGAAGGCCATGAGTCTGGCTGTCGGCCTGCCGATCCTGACGGCGCTCGGCGCGGTCATGCTGGGCCGAGACATGGGCACCGCGATGGTCGTGGCCGTCGGCGCATTGGGAGCGATGTGGATTGCGGGTCTGCCTAAGCGCTGGTTCGGCAGCCTCGTCGTGCTTGCCATCCCGACGATGGTGCTGCTCGTTTTGTCGAACCCGACGCGCATCCGCCGTATCCTGGCGATTCTCCCGGGCACCTCAAAAGGCCCGGACGAGTCCGCTCCCGAACAGATCGACCACTCGCTGTGGGCGCTGGGGTCGGGTGGCCTGACCGGCCTCGGACCGGGTGCCTCGCGCGAGAAGTGGAACTACCTGCAGGCCGCGCACACGGACTTCATTTTTGCGATTGTCGGCGAGGAATTTGGCCTGCTTGGAGCCCTCGGCGTGCTTGTGTGCCTGGGCCTGCTGATCTGGGGCATGTTCCGCGTGGCGCGCGAATCCTCGGATCTGTTTGTGACGATCGTGTCTTCGGGCGTGGCGTCATGGATCGGCATCCAGACGGTTATTAACGTCCTGTCCGTAACGGGCCTGGGACCGGTCATCGGCGTGCCTTTGCCGCTCGTGTCCTACGGCGGTTCGTCGTTCCTCTTTACGATCACCGCGATCGCCGTTGTTGCCTCGTTTGCTCGAGCGCGCGCGGGCATTTGGATGATCGGACGCCCGGACGAGGCCTCGGCTGGGCGCGATCCCCGCCTCGCCCCTCGCCGTCGCGCGGCGCGCTAAGACGCCTGCGGCACCTGGTGGCCTGCGCGGCTCGCTACACTGGTGTCACGCACACGCGTAAAGGAGACGCATATGGTCAAGGTTGTGATGGCTGGCGGCGGTACTGCTGGTCACGTGAATCCTCTGCTGGCGACGGCGGCGCAGCTGCGCGAGAGCGGCGCTGAGGTTGTTGTCCTGGGGACGAAGACGGGTTTGGAGGCGGATCTGGTTCCCGCCGCTGGATTCCCGCTCGTGGAGATTCCCCGCGTTCCTTTGCCGAGGCGTCCCTCCCTGGCGTTCTTTACTTTGCCCGGCCGCTTCGCGGATGCCGTGAAGCGCTGCGCCCAGGCCCTCGAGGGCGCTGACGTGCTCGTCGGTTTTGGCGGCTATGTGTCGACGCCCGCGTATATCGCGGCGAAGCGCGCGGGCGTCCCGATCGTCATTCACGAGCAGAACGCGCGCCCCGGCCTGGCGAATAAGGTGGGTGCGCGAGGCGCGAAGGTCGTCGCTCTGACGTTCCCCTCCTCTCCGCTGAAGGCGCGCAACGGGGACACGACCGTGACGGGTCTGCCCCTGCGTGCGGCGATCGCCGAGTTGGCCAGCCACCGCGCGGATGCGCAGGGTGCTGCCCAGGCGCGCCGGGAGGCGGCCGAGCGCCTCGGCGTCGACCCGGATGCGCCGACGCTGCTGGTGACGGGTGGCTCCCTGGGAGCCTTGCACGTCAACGAGTCGATGACGGGGGCCGTGGATGCGCTGCCGGAAGGCGCGCAGGTCGTGCACCTGACGGGCCGGGGCAAGGATGAGCCTGTTCGCGCCGCTGTTGAGGCCGCCGGACTGTCGGACCGCTGGCACGTGATCGACTACCTGACGACGATGGAGGATGCGCTGGCCGTCGCGGATCTCGTCGTGTGTCGTTCGGGCGCGGGAACCGTGGCCGAGATGGAGGCCCTGGGACTGCCCTGCATCTACGTGCCGCTGCCGATTGGTAACGGTGAGCAGCGTCTGAACGCGGCAGACCATGTGGCCTCCGGCGGC
>CAUVIG010000189.1:0-4274 GCA_963551745.1 uncultured Actinomyces sp. | reverse complement strand
ATGGCGCGCAGCGGGTGGATGCCCCAGTACGCGTCCTCGGGTACTTCGCGGGTGCCGAGCAGATCTTCTTCGGTACGGGTCAACATTGTTCCTTCCGTCTGTTCGCCTGCCGGTTGATTCCGACAGGTACGCCACCATGGTAGGCCCTGTAGGACCGAAATTCCGGCACTTTACGAACATTGGAAGCGTCGTTGAAGCTCCGCTGACAAGGTCTATCGCTAGTGATTGGACGCGGCGTCAGAAACCGCGTCGAGCAGGTCCGACAACGTCACCCACTCCTCGACGTGCGCGTCGGTGAGCGTCACCTTCGCTTCGCGCTCCACGCGCGCGACGACGGCGTACAGGGACACATCGTCCATGTCCAGATCACCGCGCAGCGTCAGCTCGCCGCGCGCTTTAGCGGGGTCCAGCTCTGCCTCGTCGAGGACAGCCTCCATCGCGGCCTCACGCGCGCGGTCCTGGGCGGTCTCGACCGTGTTTTCGGACGAGGCCGGGGCAGCCCCCGGCGCCTCGTCGGAAGCCTCGGGGTCGACCAGCTGCGCTAAGCCTGCACGCAGCTGGTCTCCGAGCAGGTCGGCGATAGAGCCCATCAGCCGACCCGGTTGTTCAGCCAACGCACGGGTGCGCCTGCACCTGCGTGGCGGAAGGATTCAAGCTCGTCGTCCCAGGCCTGGCCGAGTGCCAGGTCGAGGCCCTCCCGCAGCTCCGCGTAGGTGGTAGCGGACTCCAACGCCGCACGAATACGATCCTCGGGCACGACGACGTTTCCGATCGTGTCCATCTGCGAGTGAAAGATACCGAGGGAGGGCGTGTGGCACCAGCGACCGCCGTCGCTCGAAGCCGTGGCCTCCTCGGTGACCTCGTAACGAAGGTGCTCCCAGCCGCGCAGAGCGGATGCTAAACGGGCGCCCGAGCCGATCGGTCCGACCCACGAGAACTCGCAGCGAACCATACCCGGCGCCGCTTCCTGGTCCGACCATTGGAGGTGAACCTCCTGGCCGAGTGCGGTGCCCAGCGCCCACTCGATGTGCGGGCACAGAGCGGGTGGTGTTGAGTGCACGAAAAGTACACCGCGGGTGTATGACCCTCTCATTGTTCCTCCTGTTGGCTTTGTCAGGATCGTCTTCCCCTACGCCCTAAACTGCCGTGAGTCGCAATGATCTGCGCCGAGTCGGCGCACACGATGTGATTATAGGATAGTCGAACGCGCCGGGGAATGCACTCCATTCCCCGGCGCGTCCACGCCTCTACGAGGCCTGATGCTCAGAAGCCAGCGTTGCGGATGTCGCGCAGCGCCTTCTTGCGAGTCGGACGATCCAGACGGTCAATGTAGATGTGGCCGTCGAGGTGGTCGCACTCGTGCTGGATGCAACGTGCCATGAGCTCCTCACCCTCGACAACGACCTTCTTGCCATCCAGGTCCGTACCCTCGCAGCGCGCGTACCAGGCGCGCTCGGTCGGGTACCACAGCTCGGGGACCGACAAGCAGCCCTCGTCGCCGTCCTGGTACTCATCCTCGCTCAGCGCGACGATGCGGGGGTTCAGCACGTAGCCGATCTCGCCGTCGATATTCCAGGAGAACGCGCGCAGGCTGACGCCGATCTGGTTGGCAGCCAGGCCGGCGCGGCCGTCCATGTCGACGCCCTCGAGCAGGTCCTCGACAAGAGCCTTCACGTTTGGCGTGATCTCCGTGATGGGATCACAGACGGTGCGCAGGACGGGGTCACCGATGATGCGGATGGGACGAATAGCCATGTCACTCCCCTTTCAGTGCTGCGCCGTGGAGCTCGCGCAGGCGCGCGACGGCTTCCTCGACGGGCACGACGATGGTCTCGCCGGTGGCGCGCACGCGGATCTCGACCTCACCGTCGGCCAGCGAACGGCCGACAACGAGGCCGAAGGGCACGCCGACGAGCTCGTAGTCCTTGAACTTCACGCCGGCGCTCACCTTACGGCGATCATCGACGAGAACGTCCAGGCCAGCCGCGTCGAGCTGCTCGCCCAGAGACTGCGCGGTCTCAAAGACCTCGTCGCCCTTGCCGGTGGCCAGGACGTACACGTCGAAGGGCGCGATCTGCGCGGGCCAGCTCAAGCCCTTGTCGTCACAATTCGCCTCGGCCAGCGCCGCCATCACGCGGGTGACGCCAATGCCGTACGAACCCATGGTGACGACCTGGGTCTTGCCGTTCTCATCGAGGACGGTCAGGCCCAGGGCCTTGGCGTACTTGCGCCCCAGCTGGAAGATGTGGCCGATCTCGATGCCGCGCTCCAAGTGGAGGGGACCCGAGCCGTCGGGAGCCAGGTCGCCCTCGCGCACCTCGGCGGCCTCGATCGTGCCGTCGGCTGTGAAGTCGCGGCCCATGACCAGGTTCAGCACGTGACGCTGCTCGGCGTTCGCGCCCGTCACCCAGGAGGTGCCCTCGACGACGCGCGGGTCCACCAGGTAGCGCACGGAACCGGAGACGTTGCCCTCCTCGTCCACGACGCGCTTGGGCGAGTTGGGGCCAAGCACCGTGGGGCCGATGTAGCCGCGCACAAGCTCGGGGTGCGGCTCGAAGTCGGAGTCCGATGCCATGTCGACCTCGGCGGGGGCCACGGAGGCCTCGAGGCGCTTCATGTCAACGTCGCGGTCGCCGGGCACGCCCACGACGAGGAGCTCACGCTCACCGTTCGGGTGCGTCAGCGTCACGACGACGTTCTTCAGCGTGTCGGCGGCGGTCCAGGGGCGGTCCTCGCGCGGGTACTGCTCGTTGAGCAGGTCAACGAGCGCCTCGATCGTCGGAGCGTCGGGGGTGGGAACCTCAACCGGAGCGGGAGCGCCGGACGCATCAACAGCCTCGGGAACAGGGGTCGTCACTGCCTCGGCGTTGGCGGCGTAGCCACCCGGGGAGGCCACGAAAGTATCCTCGCCGATCGGCGAGGGGTGCAGGAACTCCTCGGAGCGCGAGCCGCCCATCGCGCCACTCATCGCGGAGACGATAACGTAGCGCAGGCCCAGGCGCTGGAAGATGCGCTCGTAGGTGTCACGCTCGGCCTGGTAGGAGGCGTTCAAGCCCTCGTCGTCGATGTCGAAGGAGTAGGAATCCTTCATGACGAACTCGCGGCCACGGATCAGGCCGGCGCGCGGACGAGCCTCGTCGCGGTACTTCGTCTGAATCTGGTACAGCGTGGCGGGGAGATCCTTATACGAGGAGTACATGTCCTTGACCAGCAGGGTGAACATTTCCTCGTGCGTGGGGGCCAGCAGATAGTCGCCGCCCTTACGATCGCTCAGCTTGAACAGCGTCGGGCCGTACTCCTCCCAGCGGTTCGTCGCCTTGTAGGGTTCGGCGGGAATCAGGCCCGGGAAGTGCACCTCCTGCGCGCCCATCGCGTCCATCTCCTCGCGGACGATGTCCTCGATCTTGCGCAGCGTGCGCAGGCCGAGAGGCAGCCACGTGTAGATGCCGGGTGCGGACCGGCGAATGTAGCCGGCACGCACCAGAAGCTTGTGCGAATTGACCTCGGCATCGGCCGGGTCTTCACGCAGGGTTCGCAGGAAGAAAGTCGAGAGATTTCGAAGCATGCTCCAAGAGTACGGCACGCAAAGGCACTGGGGCCACCGGCACAGCCGTGTAGCCCCTCATGGACACGTCTGTGTGGCTCTCAGATCACCGCGCGGGCACCGAGCTCGCGCTCGCGAGCATCCGGGTGGGATGCGTAGTAGCGGCGAGCCATCCACCCCGGGTAGGCCCACTCGGGAAGACCACCCAGGTACAGGGCGCGTACGGCGACGCCCACCATCGCAGCAAGTACGAGCGCGATGAGCATGCAGGGGACTGTCGTCGCAAACCCGGAGGCCTCGCGGGCCACAAGGTCACCCGTCAGGAACCATAGGAGGGACAAGAGAGGCATAAGGGGCCACACGAGAGCGGACATTTCGCCAGCCGCAGATCCGCCGCCAATCTCCAGACGCACTGCCATACGACGGGCGCTCGCGCCAAAACCGAGCCACGCCCATGCCCATACGAGAGCGATGCCGGCACCGACAAGTGCGATCAGAGCGGTGGAGCTGGCGACCATTGCGTCCCCCTTCGGACAAAAGCAACATCCCCGTTGGCGTTGCGTACTAGCTGATAGTACAACATCAACGGGGATTGCTGTCCAACCGAAATGGCTGGGACGAGACTACTCAGGCGTCAACGAGGCCGCCGACGCAGGCATCGCGCAGGTCGCGCAGAATCGACAGCGACGACAACGACTCGGCAGCAACACCCGCCCACGTGAGCGCGCGG
>CAUVIG010000188.1:0-4362 GCA_963551745.1 uncultured Actinomyces sp. | reverse complement strand
GTACATGCCGGATTCGGAGGTACGGATCGACGAGCCGGCGACCGCGCCGGACACGTCTCCGTGCATAACGAGGTAGCCGTTGGAGTCGATGTAGCCGTCATAGTCGTCGCGAGCCTCGAGGGCCGCGTTGACCTGCGGGTCGTTGAACTGGTGCAACCAGTCAAGCAGCCCGCGATAAGCGTGCGGATGCGCGGCCACGGCCGGGCGCAGCTCGGGGTAGCGGTACGCCAGCTGGCGCAGCGCTTCGGCGTCGGTCGACGGGTCCTGGGCAGCCGCCGCAGGATCGTCGAAGTGCAGCTCTTCAGCCATCGAAACTCCAGACTTCACGGTCACGAGGTTGTTACACGATACCGCGATCAGCGGTCACAAGTGAAACCTTCACCATATGTCTTCCCAGCATGCGGCGCTGTCACTTGACAAAATCTCTACGAACCCCCACGGAAGATAAACCTGTCAAAGTCCAGCATTTCGATGTCCCGCGCGAGGGAACGAACCTGGTCGTCCCATCCCGGTCTCGTCGCAGAAAAGCCGTCGGGGGTGCCCATGTCGCGGGCCTGCTGGAGGGCGAAAGACCGCACCCCCATTTCGCGCGCAGCCGTCGCCACCGCGAGCGCATCACCCGGCCCGTCGGGGTACACCGTCAGGCGCACCTCATGGTCCACATCGGGGTGGGCCAGGACGATGCCCAGCGACTCCCACGCCCGCTCGCCCGCGCCGCTGCGGCCGGCCACGGCCTCGTAGTTGTCGGGGGTCGCCTTCACGTCAATGCCCACCCAGTCGACGAGGCCGGCGCCGAGCAACTCCTCAAGGCGGCGCGGGTAGGGGCCCGCGGTATGCAGGCCAACGCCGAAGCCGAGCTCGCGCACGCGCGCCATCGCCGCCCCGAGTGCGATCTGGCGCGTCGCCTCGCCGCCGGAAAACACGACGCCGTCGAGGAGGCCGCGCCTGCGCGCCAACAGGTCCTCAAGCGCGCTCCACGCGACAACGCCCGGGATTCGCGGGTCGATGATCGCGCTGTTATGGCAGTACGGGCACGCCCACGGGCACCCTTGCAGAAACAGGACGGCCGCGAACTTCCCCGGCCAGTCCACGGTCGACATCGGCACGAGGCCCGCGATCTGCAGGTCGTCCGGCGCCCACTCGCGCGCATCCCGCCCCCCGACGAGGCCGGGGACGCCCGGGCCCGGTGTGCCCTCCCGGGTCGCCCCGGCCTCGTACTGCGGGGGACGGGCGCTCACGTCAGCGGCTCCCCGCGGGAGGGAACGCGCTGACGAGCTCACCGTGCGCATCCGCGGCACTCTCGGAGAACATCTGACGCTCGTGATACTCGCCCTTCTTGCCGATGTTGAAGGACTGGACCGGGCGGAAGTAGCCCATGACGCGTGTCCACACCTCGCAGGCCTGCGGCTCCGCGTGGGGGTGGGCGGCCGCGCACTTGTCGCAGGTGAAGTGCTCGCCGGCCAGGTAGCCGTGGACCGGGCAGATCGAGAAGGTCGGCGTGATCGTGATGTAGGGGACCTTGAAGGCCGTCAGCGAGCGGCGCACCATCTCCTTGCAGGCCTCGCCCGAGGAGACGCGCTCACCCATGTACAGGTGCAGGACCGTGCCGCCCGTGTACTTGCTCTGCAGGACCTCC
Source organism: uncultured Actinomyces sp. (assembly GCA_963551745.1). Classification (GTDB taxonomy): domain Bacteria; phylum Actinomycetota; class Actinomycetes; order Actinomycetales; family Actinomycetaceae; genus Pauljensenia. Next base: position 2,726 of record CAUVIG010000188.1, on the reverse strand, counting down.
TGATCCTCGAGGGCCTGGAAGGGGTCGTCCGTGTAGCCCACCGGCAGCTGCGAGGAGTTCGTGTAGTAGGGCTCTTCCGGTGTGCCCGCCTGGATGATGTCGGCGAAGCGCTTGCGATCCTCCTTCGCGAAGCGGTAGGTCGTGCCCTCCGCGGGGGTGGCCTCCAGGTTGTACATGTGGCCGGTGTCCTCCTGGAGCTGAACCATGCGCTCGCGCACGCGATCCAGGACGCGCACGCACATGTCGAAGCCCCGCGGGTCTGTCAGGTCGTAGGCGTCGTCACTGAAGTTGCGCACCATCTCGTTCATGCCGTTGACGCCGATCGTCGAGAAGTGATTATCGAGCGTGCCCAGGTAGCGCTGCGAGTAGGGGAAGAGGCCGTGGTCCATGTGGTGCTGGATGGTCTCGCGCTTGATTTCGAGGGACTGCGACGCCAGGTCGATGAGCTCGTCCATGCGCGCGACGAGGCCTTCCTCGTCGCCCTTGTAGAGGTAGCCGAGGCGCGCCATATTGAGCGTGACCACACCGATCGAGCCGGTCAGCTCCGCCGATCCGAAGAGACCGTTGCCGCGCTTGAGGAGCTCGCGCAGGTCCAGCTGAAGGCGGCAGCACATCGAGCGGATCATGTGCGGGTCCAGGTCGGAGTTAATGAAGTTCTGGAAGTAGGGCAGGCCGTACTTCGCGGTCATGTCGAAGAGGGCGTCGACGTTCTCGCCCTCCCAATCGAAGTCGGGCATGATGTTGTAGGTCGGGATCGGGAAGGTGAAGACTCGCCCGTCCGCGTCACCGCCCGTCATGACCTCGATGAACGCGCGGTTAATGACGTTCATTTCCCGCTGCAGATCGCCGTAGGTGAAGTCGACGACCTCCTCGCCGATGAGAGGGTGCTCGTCCGCGAGGTCGTCCGGGCACGTCCAGTCAAAGGTCAGGTTCGTGAAGGGGCACTGGCTGCCCCACCGTGAGGGCACATTCAGGTTGTAGATGAGCTCCTGCATGCACTGCACGACATCCTCGTACTCCATATTGTCCAGGCGCACGAAGGGTGCCATGTAGGTGTCGAAGGAAGAGAACGCCTGGGCGCCCGCCCACTCGTTCTGGAGGGTACCGAGGAAGTTGACGATCTGGCCGCACGCCGAGGAGAAGTGCTTGGGCGGGGCCGACGCAATCGCGCCACCCACACCATTGAAACCCTCCTGGATGAGGCGCTTGAGGGACCATCCGGCGCAGTACCCGGCGAACATGTCGAGGTCGTGGATGTGGTAGTCGCCCTCGCGGTGCGGCACGCCGATCTCGGGGGTGTAGACGTGTTCGAGCCAGTAGTTGGCGACGATCTTGCCCGCCGAGTTCAGGATGAGGCCACCGAGCGAATACCCCTGGTTCGCGTTGGCGTTCACCCGCCAATCTGAGCGGTCGAGGTACTCCTGCACGGTTGCGATGGCGTCGACGTCGTAGCGGGGTGAGCTGGTCATGTTCCTTGTCCTGTCTTGATTCCGTTGTGTGCTGCGGGCTGTAGAGGCTGGGCACTGCGTTGTGGGAGATATGTGTGGCGTTGTGGCGGCTCAGTTGTGCGCGCACCCCCTGCGCTTGGGTGGGCGGCGGGTGCTGCTGTTTGGTCGCGTGATCGACACGTCGCGGATACTCCACCCTCGTGGGGCGAGGCCGTGGCACTGTAGGTGGTGGTGGTTCCCTCCACCCGGCGTGAGGCTTCCCTACATGTAGGGATACGCGACCATCAATCACTAGATGTAGTGTTCGCGGCGAACAGTGACAACAATATCTAGTGTCACACGTGCGCCAGAAACACGACACGCGCGGCGAGCAGTTCCGCTCGTCACGTGCGCGCTTTTTCGGCATCCATCGGGGACCAACGTCCCGTTGCGAGGCCGGGCACGACGACCCACTACAACGAAGCCTTGCAGCGACAAACTGGCACCATTACCCCTTCAATGCGCAGCTAAACCCGGTAGCTGTCAGCATGGCTAACCCGCCCACAGTGCCACTCATCGGGTTAACACGCGCCAACAACACTGCGAGGCCGCGACCGGAAAACCCGGCCACGGCCTCGTCGAGACTATCGAACGACTCAGATGAGGAAGGGCAGCTTTTTGACGAGCCCCAGGCCCTTCCACCACCCGCCCAGACCGAGCGTATCGCCCGCGCTGGTCAGCGGAATCAGGATCAGAACGAGCGCGTAGACCAGGTGCTCATTGACGACCGGATTGAGGGACCCCCACACCCACGGGGCAACCGCCGCGTACATAAAGCCCAGCATGACGACGCCCGCGACGGCAGCGAGGCGCGTGCCGATCCCCAGCAGGAATGCCAGGCCGATACCCAGGAGGCCCAGCATGAACAGCCAATCCATGGCGGGCACGGCCAGCGACTCGAAGAAGGAGGCCAGCGGCTTGCCGGTCGTCGCACCCGTCAGGTAGCTCTGCGCGGGTGTGCCGCTGTTGATCCACGCGCGCGACGGGCCCGTCGAATAGTGCAGGCCGAACGTCTTATCCAGGAACGACCACAGGAAAATGAAGCCAACAGCGATGCGCAGCAGGGCCAGGACGAAGCGCGCGGGCTTGGAGGTGACGACGGCTGATGCGGGACGAGGCATCTCGACTCTTTCTGGGATTCTGCGGTTGGGTGCGGGCGGCGGCTGGCTGCCTGCGGGTGACTGCCCGCAGGTAACTGCCCGCCGAGTCAACGGCATGACGCCCGTGCTTCATTATCCA
>CAUVIG010000187.1:0-4371 GCA_963551745.1 uncultured Actinomyces sp. | reverse complement strand
TCTCAAAGACGTTCCCCGGTGTGAAGGCGCTGTCCGACGTGGACCTCGACCTTCGACCCGGTGAAGTCTTGGGTCTCTGCGGTGAGAACGGAGCGGGCAAGTCCACGCTCATGAAGGTGCTCACCGGTATCCACAAGTCCGACCCGGGCGGCGAAATCTGGCTGCAGGGAGAGAAGGTCGACATCCAGTCGCCGGAGCACGCACGTGACCTCGGCCTGTCGATCATCCACCAGGAACTCAACATCGTTCCTGACCTGACCGTCGCCCAGAACCTGTACATCGGTCGACCCGGCACGTCCAAATTTGGCTACGTCGACGACCGCAAGATGGTTCGTGATGCGCGCGAACTTTTCGAGCGCCTCAACATGGACATCGACCCCACCGCACACTGCCGTGACCTGCCGGTCGCGCGTCTGCAGATGGTGGAAATTGCGCGTGCGCTGTCCTTCGACTCGAAGATCCTGGTCATGGACGAGCCAACGGCTCCGCTGACCACGACCGAGACGGAGTCCCTGTTCGAGCTGGTGCGCGACTTCGTGTGCCCGACGACCGGCCTGATCTTCATCACGCACCGCATGCCCGAGCTCACCGAGCTCACCAACCGCATCTCGGTCCTGCGCGATGGCAAGTACATCGGCACGGTGGACACGGCCACCACCCCCATGAGCGAGGTCGTCAAGATGATGGTCGGTCGCGAGGTCCCTGCGGACGCTCGCCCCACCACCAAGCCGCTCTCCGACGAGGCCATCCTGCGCGTCGAGCACCTCTCGACCGTCAAGGTCGTCCACGACGTGTCCTTCGAGGTCAAGAAGGGCGAAATCTTCGGCTTCGCGGGCCTGGTCGGCGCCGGCCGCACCGAGGTCGCCCGCGCGCTGTTCGGCGCTGACCCCCACACCTCGGGCGACATCTACGTCCACGGCAAGAAGGTCAGCATCAAGGGCGCGAACGATGCCGTGAAGAACGGCATCGGCTACCTGTCCGAGGACCGCAAGCAGTTTGGCTTGCTCCTCGACAAGGACCTGTCCTTCAACACTGGCATGGCTGCCATGGAGCACTTCACGAGCGCGTCGGTCGTTGCTACCAAGAAGCTGCGTTCGGTTGCTCAGGACTACGTGAAGAAGCTGCGTACGCGCACCCCCAGCGTCGACGTCGAGGTCCGTAGCCTCTCGGGCGGCAACCAGCAGAAGGTCGTCGTGGCCAAGTGGCTCGAACGTGATACCGACATCCTGATCTTCGACGAGCCGACGCGCGGTATCGACGTGGGCGCGAAGGACGAGATCTACACGCTGCTCGAGGACCTGGCGAAGCAGGGCAAGGCGATCATCGTGATCTCCTCGGAGCTGCCCGAGGTCCTGCGTCTGGCGAATCGCATCGCCGTCATGGCCCATGGCCGCATCATCGGCACCCTCGACAACGAGGAAGCCACCCAAGAAAACATCATGGAACTGGCCACCGTCGGCCAGGAGGAAGCGAACGGAGTACACGCGTGAGCACCGCCGTCGTCGATAACAAGGGCCTGGAGGCGCCGTCGCGTTTCAAGACCTTCATGAAGAACAACATGCAGCTGCTGCTCGTGACGCTGGCGCTGCTGGTTGTTCTGGCATTCTTTAGCTTTGCAGTGCCCAACTTCGCGTTCGTGAATCGTGAGGTCTATCTGGGCATCGTCCTTCAGTCGGCCTACACGGGCGTCATGGCGCTCGGCGCCACATTCGTGATCGCCACTTCGGGCATCGACCTCTCCGTCGGTACGGGCCTGAGCCTCGTGGCGGTTATGGCCGGCGTTTTCCTGGCGGGCGACAAGATGAACCTGCCGCTCGGCCTCGGCCTCGTGCTGACGCTGCTGGTCGGCATGGCGATCGGCCTGGTCAACGGCCTGAACGTCTCGATCCTGGGCCTGCCGCCCTTCATCGCAACACTCGCCATGATGATGGTCGCCCGAGGCCTCGCGCTGATCATCTCCGACAAGGCCTCGATCTCCATCGCCAACCCCGGCTACAAGTTCATTGCCTCGGGCACGCCCATCCCTTACGTTGCCAACGCTGTCATCATCTTCGTGGTCCTCACGGTCCTGGCAACCTTCCTCATGAACAAGACCCTGCTGGGGCGCTACGCCCTCGCGATCGGCTCCAACGAAGAGGCCACGCGCCTGTCCGGCGTCAACGTCCGCCTGTGGAAGATCATCATCTACGTGGTCGCGGGTGCGTTCATGGCTATCGGCGCGATCCTGTACTCGGCTCGTAACGGCCTCGTCCAGCCTGCTGAGGGTGTGGGCATGGAGCTCAACGTCATCGCCGCGGCCGTCATCGGCGGTACCTCCCTGTCGGGTGGCCGCGCCTCGATCCCCGGCGCCCTGGTCGGCGCGATCCTCATGGAGACCCTGAAGAAGGGCCTCACGATGATGGGTATCGCCGCCGAATGGCAGTTCGTCGTCACCGGTATCGTCCTGCTCCTTGCGGTCGTTATCGACAACCTGCGTCGCATCCGCGAAAACGCAGCCTGATTCTTACCCATTCAATTCACCCATCGTGGACCGACGTCGGTTCACACACACCAAGGGCGGGAATGACCCCGCCACCCCACGAAAGGAAAACCAATGCGCCCCATCGGACGTATCTTCGCCGCCGCCGCCGTCGGCTCCATGGCCCTGGGCCTTGCTGCCTGCACGACCTCGACGGATTCCTCCTCCTCTTCCGACGCCAAGCCCAGCGCGTCCTCCGGCTCCGCCAAGGTTGATACCTCCGGCAACGCCCAGGATTGGGAAAAGGCTGCGGTCAAGGGCGATGGCACCAAGACCATCTACCTGGTCTCCAAGGGCTTCCAGCACCGCTTCTGGCAGGCCGTCAAGGAAGGCGCCGAGCAGGCTGGCGAGGAGCTGGGCTACAAGGTGAACTTCGTCGGCCCGCAGGACGAGACCAAGGTCACTGAGCAGACCGACCAGCTGAAGTCCGCTCTGGACTCCGGCCCGGCCGCCATCGGCTTCGCCGCTCTTGACTCCAAGGCTGCCGCCGACCTGCTCACCGAGATCCACGGCAAGGGCATCCCGGTCGTCGCCTTCGACTCCGGTGTTGAGTCCGACATCCCCGTCACCACTGTTCAGACGGACAACAAGGCCGCCGCCGCCGAGGCCGCCAAGCACATGATCGAGCTGCTCAAGGACAAGAAGGGCTCGGTCGGCATGGTCTGCCACGACTCGACCTCCACCACGGGCAAGCAGCGTTGCGAGGGCTTCAAGGAGTACTTCAAGGCCAACGCTCCCGCCGACCTGAAGCTCCTCGACGAGCAGATCGCCGGTGAGGTCACCAAGGCCGCCGACACCTCGCTGTCCATCATCCAGGCCAACTCCGACATCGTCGGCATGTACGGCTCCAACGAGGCCGCTGCCTCCGGCATCGTCCAGGGTGTCGCTGAGTCCGGCAAGGACGTCACCGTCGTCGGTTTCGACTCGGGAAAGACCCAGATCGACGCCATCAAGGCCGGCACCGAGGCCGGCGCCGTGACCCAGTCGCCCGTGAAGATCGGCTACTACACGGTCAAGGCCGCGGTCGCAGCGCTCAACGGCGCTGAGCTGCCCAAGGTCATCGACTCGGGCTTCGCCTGGTACGACAAGACCAACATCGACAACGCTGAGATCAAGGCGAACCTCTACGAGTGAGCCGATAGCTCCATCGGGCACGAGGCCGGGGCTGGGGAAGTGACAAACTGAACCGGTGGCCCGCCGCGGGTCCCGCTCCACGACTGTGGGGTGGGACCCACGGACCCGGCACTTTTCCATTCGAAGGATCCGAGGGGGCGAGCGCCCCCGCGCTCCGACATCGACGTCTTCAAGAGGGATGAAGGAATTATGACAAACCACCCCCGCATCGGAATCCGCCCCACTATTGACGGTCGCCGCAAGGGCGTTCGTGAGGCGCTCGAAGAGCAGACCATGAACATGGCGAAGTCCGTCGCCGAGCTTTTCACCTCCAACCTGCGCTACCCGGACGGCAGCCCTGTCGAGGTCGTCATCGCTGACACCACGATTGGCCGCGTCCACGAGGCCCAGGATTGCGCCGCGAAGTTCCGCGCGAACAATGTCGGCCTGACCCTGACGGTCACCCCCTGCTGGTGCTACGGCACCGAGACCACCGACATGGACCCCGCGATGCCGCACGCCATCTGGGGCTTCAACGGCACCGAGCGCCCCGGCGCCGTGTACCTCGCCGCCGCCCTGGCCGGCCACGCCCAGATTGGCATCCCCGCCTTCGGCATCTACGGCGAGCACGTGCAGGACGCAGACGACACCTCCATCCCCGAGGACGTGCGCACCCGCCTCCTCGACTACGCGACCGCCGGCCTGGCCGTCGCGCAGATGAAGGGTGAGGCCTACCTGTC
>CAUVIG010000186.1:0-4460 GCA_963551745.1 uncultured Actinomyces sp. | reverse complement strand
GAGGCGCCCGCTCGCCGGAGCACTCGCGGTTGTTCTAGCAGTGGTGTGCGCCGCGTGCGTACCGTTCGGAGGAGGAAAAGGATTGAATCCGGAACAGAAGAAAGACCTGGAGCGGGCAGCGTCTCTTGAATCTATTGAGGCGTTCAAGCAAGACGTGGAACCGGCGATTATTCGGGCACGTAACAAGGTCATGACGCGTGACAACTACCGCAGTTACCGTGGGACAGACTACATTTCCCAGCATTCCGCTGGTGACCAGACTCTGTATCGATTGATTTCACGGTCGTATGACTTTGATGAGCATGATCCGGAGCGTGTGCGAGAGGCATTTGATACTGAACTCAAACCCCGCGGTTTTGACCTGCGCCGCAGCACCTATGCGTCCGATGGCGGAACGACTGATACTGTCTTGGCATGGACGAGTGAGCGTTATGGGGTGACCGTTCATGTGATGGTTTCGGAGAGTTGGTTGACGTCGGTCAACTACTACACGGGGTACCTGCGCAGCGATGGAACGTCCACTAATCCCCAGAAACTGGCGGATATTCCGGGACGCGTGCCGGACTGGTTCGCCGACGTTGCCGCCGGAACACAGTCCTGACGGCAGTCATCTCGGCTCACCGATAGGCAACGAAGGGGGGCGGCGCTCAATCGAGCGCCGCCCCCCTGACACAACCCGCGTGAGCGGGCAGCGTCAGAGCGTCAGCCGTTCAGGGCGTCGGACACGACCTGCTTGGCAGCCTCCTGGACCTGGGCCAGGTGCTCGGCACCCTTGAAGGACTCGCTGTAGATCTTGTAGACGTCCTCGGTACCCGACGGGCGCGCGGCGAACCACGCGGACTCGGTCGTCACCTTCAGGCCGCCGATGGGCGCGTCGTTGCCGGGCGCGCGTACCAGCTTCGCGACGATCGGTTCGCCGGCCAGCTCGGTCGCGGTCACGTCGTCCGCGGACAGGGCTGCGAGCTTCGCCTTCTCCTCGCGAGAGGCTGTCGCGTCGATGCGAGCGTAGGCGGAGGCGCCGAAACGCTCGACCTGCTCCTCGTGCAGCTGCGAGGGGGTCTTGCCGGTCACGGCCAGGATCTCCGAGGCGAGCAGCGCCAGGATGATGCCGTCCTTGTCGGTCGACCACACGGTGCCGTCCTTGCGCAGGAACGATGCTCCCGCGCTCTCCTCGCCGCCGAAACCGACGGTGCCGGACAGCAGGCCGGGCACGAAGTACTTGAAGCCCACGGGCACCTCGATGAGGTCGCGGCCCATGGCGGCCACGACGCGGTCGATGAGCGCGGAGGACACCAGGGTCTTGCCCACGGCTGCGTCGGCGTTCCAGCCGGGGCGGTGCGTGAACAGGTACTCGATGGCAACGGCCAGGAAGTGGTTCGGGTTCATCAGGCCGTCGGGGGTGACGATGCCGTGACGGTCCGAATCCGCGTCGTTGCCGGTCGCGATGTCGTAGGGGGTGTTGCCCTCGGCGTCGGGGGTCATGGCCTTGCGCAGGGACGCCATCGCGTAGGGTGAGGAGCAGTCCATACGGATCTTGCCGTCCCAGTCCAGGGTCATGAACGGCCACGCCGGGTCGACCTCGGGGTTGACCACGGTCAGGTCGAGGCCGTAGTGCTCGCCGATGGCCGCCCAGTAGTCGATGGACGCGCCGCCCAGCGGGTCGGCGCCGATGCGCACGCCCGCGTTGCGGATGGCCTCGATGTCGATGACCTGGTCCAGCTGCGAGACGTAGTAGTCCAGGTAGTCGAAGGGCTTGATGATCGGGTCGTGCAGCAGCTCGGAGCCGGTGACGCGGGGAATGTTCTTCCATTCGCCCGAGTCGAGGAGCTCGTTGGCCCGCGCCGCGATCCAGCCGGTCGCGTCGGTGTCGGCGGGGCCGCCGTGAGGCGGGTTGTACTTGAAGCCGCCGTCGCGCGGGGGGTTGTGGCTGGGAGTGACGACGATCCCGTCGGCGAGGCCATCGCCCTCGGTGCGCAGGTTGCCCGGGGCGCCGTTCGCGCCCAGGATCGCCACGGAAACGGCGGGCGTGGGCGTGTAGGAGCCGCGCGAGTCGATGCGCGTGTCGATGCCGGCGGCCGCGAGGACCTCCAGGGCGGTGCGCCACGCGGGCTCGCTCAGGGCGTGCGTGTCACGGCCGATGAACAGCGGACCGTTGAAGCCCTGGGAGGCGCGGTATTCGATGATCGCCGCGGTGATGGCGATGATGTGGGCCTCGTTGAACTTGGAGTCCAGCGATGAGCCGCGGTGGCCCGAGGTGCCGAACGCGACGCGCTGTCCGACGTCGGTCGGGTCGGGGATGATGTCGTAGTAGGCGGAGATGACATCGTCGACGTTGATGAGGTCTTCTGGAAGGGCACGTGTGCCAGCTCGATCATGCATAGGGATAGTGTTGCACGTTATGTCCCTTTGTGGGTAGTGCCGTCCCACGGCGTGGACCTTTCCTTGTTTTCTCTTGTTCGAGGCCGTGGCTGGTCGGGCGGAAAAGGCCAGGTGAGAGCACGCGTTGCATCGGCCTCGTCCGTGGGGGAAAAAGGGGTATTTGCGTGTTTTCCCAAAAACGGCACCGAGCGACTATCCTATGAGATGTCGGTCACCGCAGACCGTGACTGTGTTGTCAGGAGGAACATCGTGGGATGGTTTGATTCCATCGAACATAACCGTTGGCTGAGCGGCCACATGCAGGCCCTCATTGAAGAGGCAGAAGGCGCGATCGTCGCGACTGGTTTCGCGCACCTCGACGCCGATGGAAAGCCCGACCCGACCCGATCGATCGACCTGGCCGTCACGGGTCGCATGGCCTACGTGTTCTCGCTCGGTGTGCTCATGGGTCTGCCCGGCACGCGCCGCTACGCTGACCATGCCGTCAAGGCTCTCACGAACTACTTCACGGACCCCGTCAACGGTGGCATGTGGTTCGCGATCAAGCCCGAGCCTGACGCCGACGGGCACGGCGTGCCGTGGGATGAGGACGCTCGTGTGAAGTCGCAGTACCACACGGTGTATGCGCTGCTGGGCGTGGCCGCCGCGACCGTCGCCAACCGCCCCGGCGCCCATGAACTGCTCAACCGCATGCTCGAGGAGCAGAAGGAGCTGTGGACAGACGACTTCGGCCTCGTGTGGGATCAGTACGATGAGGCCTTTAATGAGCCCGTTCCCGTCCACACCCTCGGCACCATCATCCACACGATCGAGGCCTACATGGCCGCGGCCGAGGCCACGACCGAGCCTGAATGGCTTGACCGCGCCGAGAAGATGACGGCTTTCGCGTATAAGGTTGCCTCCAAGAACGGCTGGCGCATCCCCGAGTTCTTCAACGAGAAGTGGGAGCCTAGCCCCGAGGCCGGCAAGCTCCTCAACGATGGACGCCGCTACTACGATGGCTACGTGACCGGCCACTCCATGCAGCTCGCGCGCTTCGCGCTGCAGGTGCGCGCGGGTCTGCGTTCGATGGGCTGGACTGTTCCCGACTACCTCCTCGAGATGGGCACCGAGCTCTTCGAGCGTGCCCGCGTCGACGGCTGGCGTCGCACCGACGGCAACCCAGGCTTCTCCACCGGCGTCAACGACGAGGGTGAACCCGTGCCCGGCGAGGATGAGCATCAGCAGTGGGTCGTCTGCGAGGGCGTGTGCGCCACCGTTGCCGTGCGCCGCGCCATGCTGGACGACGGCTCCCGCATCTCCGACGTCGAGCACTTCGAGCACTGCTACCGCTCCTTCATCGACTACATCCACGACTACCTCATCAGTCAGCCCGGCCGGTGGGTGCGCCGACTCGGACCCCGCAATGAGAACGTGCAGCCCGCCAAGTCGTCGCGCTGGGATGTCTACCATGCCGTCCAAGCGACGCTCGCGATCCGCCTGCCGCTGTGGCCGCCGACTGCCCCCGCGATTTCGCGCGGCCTCCTCGATCGCCCCGAGGAGCCGGCCCCCGACAAGAAGTCCTGGAACTTCTTCGGACTGCGCGGCTGACGCATCGAATGTCTGATGGGCTCGGGCCCGGGGGAAGCGAGAGTCGCATCCCCGGGCCCGGTCCTGTAGGATGTTCTGCGTCTGGAGGGCTGTCTGAGTGGCCGAAAGAGACGGTCTTGAAAACCGTTGTGTCAGCAATGGCACCGGGGGTTCGAATCCCTCGCCCTCCGCCGAGCCGACCGCCCACGGGCGTCGCGGCGCGCGCACGTTCGCGCTCGCGGCGAAAATGCCCTAAAGTAGTCGGCACTGGAGACGTCGCATAGTCCGGTCGAGTGCGCCTCCCTGCTAAGGAGGTAGGGGTGCATAGCCCCTCGCGGGTTCAAATCCCGCCGTCTCCGCGCGCAACCCCCGGGATTCCATCGGAATCCCGGGGGTTTTCGTCGCTTGTTCGCGATTGACGTCGCAGCTATCAAGTGTCGAGGGTTGGGGTTATAGGAGGGTTATAGGACACTGCGTGTTGCTGGTAGGGTGACTTTTCGGTTTTTTGGTGC
>CAUVIG010000185.1:0-4464 GCA_963551745.1 uncultured Actinomyces sp. | reverse complement strand
GGAGGACCTCGGAATCGCTGGATGGGAGTACCGCCGTATCGAGCAGGATGAGACGAGCCTGCCCGAGTTCATTGCAGGGTTGGATAAGTCCTTCCGCGGACTGTCGGTCACGATGCCCTGCAAGCAGGCGATTATCCCGCTCCTGGACGCAATCGATCCGCTCGCCACTGGAGTCGGCGCCGTGAACACGGTGGTTCCGTCCTCTGGCGTGCTCGCCGGTTTCAACACGGATGTCACGGGGATCGCTTCGGCGATTCGGCGCGCGTGCTCACAGGCGGACCGAACGCTCCCCACGAAGGCCGTCGTGTTCGGGGCGCGAGCCACGGCCTCGTCTGCGCTTGCCGCACTCGGTGAACTTGGTATCGTGACCTCCACCGTCGCCGCGCGCCGTTTCGGGGGGCCCGGTTCTGTCGTTGCTGCGTCTTCGCGACTGGGCGTCAGCATCGATCAGGTGCTGTGGTCGGATCGCGACGCGGTTCTTCGTGCAGTCAGCGGTGCTGATCTCGTGATCTCGACGCTGCCCGCAGGTGTTGCTGACCCGCTTGCCGAACAGATGACAGTACGCGAGGGACAGATTCTCCTCGACGTTGTTTACTCTCCTCGCGAGACGGCGCTACGCAGCGTTTTCGAAAGGAACGGTGGCATTGTTGCCGAAGGCACCGACATGCTCGTCTTCCAGGCGGCAGCGCAGGTGCAGCTCATGACAGGGCGAAGCCCGAAGACCGATGTCATGCGTAGCGCGCTGGAGGAGGAGCTTGCTCGACGCGCGCGGGCGCGCGGGGGAGGGGCGGCCTCGTGATTCAAACGTGGCTGCCGCTGTGGCTGAGCGCTGATCTGTCGTTAATCTCTGGTTTTCTGACCTGGATTGTCGTCCTCTCTTGGTTGTGGCGTTCCGGGTGGAAGATTCAGCGCCGTTACTTTATTGAAGCGACGCAAAAGCCTCTCACGCGCAACGCGATCGTGTGGGGCGCGGGTATTGTCGGAGCAATCTTCTTTGTTGCGGCGCAGATGCGTCCCGGCATGCCCGGTGTGATGACTGTTGCGATGATCGGCGCGCTGAGCGCTTACGTTGACGCTCGTACCCATCGGTTGCCGAACGCATACACGGTGGCGATGGCGATCGGCGTCGTCCTCGGTGTGATCATCGGCGGTGTGATTTCGCCTCTCTGGCAGCAAAGACTGGTGGGATCGCTGGTCGGCGCACTCATCTGGTTTGTTCCGGTGGCTCTCCTCAATCGCTTGCCCGGCGGCATGGGCGGCGGTGACGTCAAACTTGCGCCGATGCTCGGCGCGATGGTCGGCTCCGTCTCCTTGCACGCAACAGTTTTCGCGCTCGCGCTGTCTTTTGTGTCCGCCGGCGTCGCGGCACTGTGGAAGATTGTCGTTGGATCTGCTGGAACGAAGACTCGCGTGCCGATGGGCCCCTGGATGATCGGATCGGCGCTCGCCGGCACCATCGCATGGGGAGTTGTTCCCGACTGGCTGTAGGAGTCAGCGCAGGTCTCATCGTGGATCACGGCGGGACGAGTAGGCGTGCGGATGTGACAATGGAATGGTGAGTATTTCGACGCCTTCGTATCAGTGTGAGCCAGTCAGCCTCGAGTGGGGCCAGACGTGGCCTCCGCGCGACGTCTTTGTTGATCTCGCCGCCGAGCGCCGCGTGATCCCCGTGGTGCGCCGCGTGCTTGCCGACGAGCTGAGCGCGGTGGGCGTCTACCGACAGCTTGCGCACGGCAACTATGGCAGCTTTATTCTGGAATCCGCTGAGCATGGTGGCTCGTGGGGACGCTGGTCCTTCGTTGGAGCTTCGAGTGCCGGTGCGATCGTCGCGCGTGACGGACACGCGCAGTGGATCGGTTCACATCCTGAGGGCGCCCTGGAGGAAGGAACCTTCCTTGAGGTCGTGCACTCCGCCCTCGAAGAGCTTGCCGCGCCTGCTATTGAAGGAATGCCTCCTCTGACGGGCGCGCTTGTTGGATCTCTGGGCTGGGGCATTATCCCTGAGTGGGAGCCGACGCTCGCAGCGACCGCGCCGAAGGAATCCAACATTCCGGACGCGACGCTCGTTCTGGCCACCGAGGTCGCAGCGCTCGATCATGCGACTGGTTCGGTGTATCTAATGGCTATCGCCTGGAACCTGAACGGTTCCGCGGATGGCGTCGATGGGGCGTACGATCGTGCCATTGAACGCCTCGACGCGATGACGGCGCAACTCGCGACCCCGATCGCCCCCGCAGTTTTGGGCTCCAGTGGAGCAACGCCGCCCCAGGTGCTCCAGCGCACGGCGCGCGCCGATTTTGAGTCGTCCGTGAATGCGGCCAAGCGCGCTATCGAAGACGGTGACGCGTTCCAGATTGTGCTGTCGCAGCGCCTCGACGTGGCGACGTCGGCCAGTGGTATCGACGTCTACCGCGTGCTGCGCACGGTCAACCCCTCGCCCTACATGTACTTCCTGGACCTGCCCGACGAGTTGGGTGGCCACTTCGAGGTCGTTGGATCTTCTCCGGAAACCCTGGTGAAGACCGAACGACGCCGCGTCTGGACCTACCCGATTGCCGGTTCGCGGCCGCGTGGTGCCGATTCGGCTGAGGATCATCGTCTGGCTGCCGAGCTTCTCGAGGACCCGAAAGAGCTGTCGGAGCACGTCATGCTCGTGGACCTGGCCCGCAACGACCTGTCGAAGGTCTGCGATCCAGCGTCGGTCGAGGTCTCTACGCTCATGGAACTCAAGCGTTTCTCTCATATTCAGCACATTTCCTCCACGGTGACGGGAGTGCTGCGAGAGGATGCTGACGCGCTTGATGCCCTGGTCGCGACGTTCCCTGCGGGTACCCTGTCGGGCGCGCCCAAACCTCGTGCTATCCAGCTGATCGATGATTTCGAGCCCGCGGCGCGCGGCGTGTACGGCGGCGTGGTCGGTTACTTCGACTTGTCGGGGGACGCGGATCTGGCGATCGCTATTCGCACGGCTTCCTTGAAGGACGGTGTGGCCTCGGTGCAGGCGGGTGCTGGCCTTGTCGCCGATTCCGTGCCCGCCCTCGAGTACGAGGAGTCGCGCAATAAGGCCGCCGCAGCGGTCGAGTCCGTCGTGAGGGCCTCCACCCTCGTTCCTCTGTCCTGACCCGTAGAGCGGGATGGCTGACCCAGCGTCGGCTATTTTTCGCTAGCCTAGGTGAGGATTGATCGTTTTTGCCTGAAAGGGGAGCGTCGTGAGCGTTCTCGATGACATTATCGCTGGGGTCCGCGAGGACCTGAAAGAGCGTGAAGACCGCGTCCCTCTGGCTCGGATCAAGGAGATGGAGACCCAGGTCCCGGAGGCGAAGGATGCGCTCGGCGCTCTGCGGGGCCGCGACGGTGCCGTCAAGATCATCTCCGAGGTCAAGCGCTCGTCGCCGTCCAAGGGCACGCTCGCAGCGATCCCGGATCCGGCTGCGCTTGCTTCCACGTACGAGGCCGGGGGAGCGTCGGTCATTTCGGTGCTCACCGAGCAGCGTCGCTTCAATGGGTCGCTCGCGGATCTTGACGCCGTGCGCGCGGCCGTCGATATTCCGGTTCTGCGCAAGGACTTCATCGTCACGCCTTATCAGATCCACGAGGCGCGTGCTCACGGCGCCGACCTCGTGCTCTTGATCGTCGCCGCGCTCGAACAGAACGTACTGGTGTCCCTGCTGGAACGCACCCGGTCGCTCGGCATGGAGGCGCTGGTGGAGACGCACTCGCGACTCGAAGCCCTGCGCGCGATGGAGGCAGGTGCCTCGATCATCGGTGTCAACGCCCGCAATCTGAAGACCCTGGAAGTGGACCGCTCGACCGTCGAGCAAGTCATCGACGTGATTCCCCAGGATGTTGTCGCCGTCGCCGAGTCCGGCGTCGCGAATGCCCACGATGTTTTTGAATACGCCAAGTGGGGCGCGGATGCCGTGCTCGTTGGCGAAGCACTCGTGACGTCGGGCGATCCCCGCGCGAGCATTCAGGACATGGTGAGCGCGGGCCAGCATCCCGCGCTGCGCACGGATCGTAAGGCTCGCGTCGCCGCGGCGCGTCAGGAAGGATAGTGATGGACGCTGAGAACTTTGCTCAAGGCCCGTACTTCGGTGATTTCGGTGGACGCTTCGTCGCCGAGTCCCTCATGGGCCCCCTCGAAGAGGTTGAGGCCGCGTGGCAGCACCTGTGGCGCGACAAGTCGTTCCAGCGCCGCCTGCGCGACCTGTTCCTGAACTACGCCGGACGTCCCTCGCTGCTGACTGAGGCACCGCGTTTCGCAGCCGACCTGGGCGGTGTGCGCGTGTTCCTGAAGCGCGAGGACCTGAACCACACGGGCTCGCACAAGATCAACAACGTGCTCGGTCAGGCCTTGCTCACCAAGGAGCTGGGCAAGACGCGTGTCATCGCCGAGACCGGCGCTGGCCAGCACGGCGTGGCCACCGCGACCGCCGCTGCTCTCCTTGGCCTTGACTGCACGAT
>CAUVIG010000184.1:0-4546 GCA_963551745.1 uncultured Actinomyces sp. | reverse complement strand
TTGCCTCGCGCACGAAGGCCATCGAGGTCGGCACCGGCGTCATCGACATGCGCTACGAAAACCCCCTCTACCTCGCCGAGGAGGCCGCAGCCCTGGACCTGATCGCGGAAGGCCGCACCGCCCTCGGCGTCTCGCGCGGTGCCCCCGAGATCGCCAACAAGGGATGGGAATCCTTCGGCTACCGCTCTGAAGAGCGAAATGGCGCCGACCTCGCCCGCGCCCACTACGAGCGCTTCCTCGAGGCAATCGACGGCCGCCCCATGGCCAAGGCCGCGCCCTTGCATGAGCAGTATCCGACGCAGATGAACCCGGGCACGCCCCTGCCGGTTCTCCCGCACTCGTTGGGCCTGCGCAATCGTATCTGGTACGGGGCGGGATCCAACGCCTCGGCCATTCAGGCGGCGCGCGACGGCGTCAACCTCATGAGCTCCACCCTGGTTTTCGAGCACGGAGACAAGCCCTTCGGCGACATCCAGGCCGAGCAGCTGCGCGCCTATCGACAGGCGTGGGCCGAGGCAGGTCACGAGTGGACCCCGCGCGTGTCCGTGTCCCGTTCGATCTTCCCGCTCCTGTCCGAGCGCGACCGAGGCCTCTACGGCCTGAGCGCGTCGGGAGACCAGGTCGGCCACCTCGACTCCAGCATCGCGACCTTCGGGCGCACGTATGCGGCCGACCCCTCGACGCTCATCAAGCAGCTGAGCCAGGACCGCGCCCTCGCGGAAGCCGACACCCTCCTCCTGACGATCCCCAACCAGCTCGGATTCGAGGAAAACTGGTCGATCATCCGCAACTTCGCGGAGTACGTGGCCCCCGCGCTCGGGTGGGAGCCGGCGCGTCCGGGCCTCCTCCCGACGGGTTACGACATCGACGAGTCCGTGGCCGAGTAGGAGGTCACGCGAGGACCGATTGACCGATTCAGCGTCAAGCCGGGGTGGGGGCATCGGCAAGCCCCACCCCGGTTTCCCTTTTGGTGTGTGCTGGCATACACTGGTCGGACACTATTCACGCAAGACGATGAGGTCTTCTCACAATGGCTCGACGCTCTAAGGGCGCGGTGTCAATTAATCCGCGCTCCGCTCAGAATATGTCCACGCGACCGGCAGATATTGCCAAGAAAAAGCAGGCAATCAGCCCGGTCAAGGCATTCGGCACCGTGGGCGCGCTCGCGTGCATCGTGACCTTCCTATTCGTGCAGCTACCCGGCCTGGATGTGGCTGGAACGCGCATGTTCGGCATCTTCCTGGCCGCGATTCTGCTGTGGGTGACGGAGGCGGTGCCCCTGGCGGGCACGGCGGTCCTCGTCATCTTCCTGGAGGTCCTGTTCATTTCGGACCACGCGCTGCTGAGCGTGGGTGAGGGCGCCCCGGCCTACACGAAGTTCTTCGGCGCCCTGGCCAACCCGGTTATCATCCTGTTCCTGGGCGGCTTCATGGTGGCCGACGGCGCCGCCAAGTACAAGCTGGATCGTGCCCTGTCGGCCGTCCTCCTCAAGCCCTTCATGGGTAAGCCACGCCTGACTGTCATGGGCGTCATGCTGATCACCGCTATCATGAGTATGTTCATGTCGAACACGGCGACCACGGCGACGATGTTCGCCGTCATGATGCCCGTCATTTTGGCACTGCCCGAGGGGAAGGCGCGTACCGGCATCGCCCTGTCGATCCCGGTCGCCGCGAACGTCGGCGGTATGGGCACGCCAGTCGGTACGCCCCCGAACGCGATCGCACTCGGCGCCCTGGAGAACGCGGGCGTCACGGTGACCTTCCTGCAGTGGATGCTCGCCGCCGTGCCGCTCATGCTGGTGCTCCTGGCCCTGTCGTGGGCGTTCATCGCGTGGCGCTACATCCCCACCGATGCCACGTTCGACATCGACACGTCGGCGCGCTTCGAGAAGTCGCGCAGCGCGATCATCTTCTACTCGGTGGCGGGTGCGACGATCCTCCTGTGGATGACGGAGTCCCTGCACCATATTTCCGCCAACGTCGTGGGCTTCCTGCCGGTCGTGGTCCTCCTGATGACGAAGGTGATGAGCGGCGACGACCTGCGTGCCCTGGACTGGCCGGTCCTGTGGCTGGTCGCCGGCGGTATCGCGCTGGGCTCGGGCGTGTCCGCCACCGGCCTCGACAAGTGGATGCTCGGCTCGATCCAATGGGCCTCGATCCCTGGCGTCCTCCTGATCTTCGTGCTGGCCCTCGTGGGTTGGGTGACCTCGAACGTCATTTCGCACTCCGCGTCCGCGAACCTCCTGATCCCCATGGGCATGGGATTGGCGACAACGGTGTCGACGAGCGCTGCCGAAATCGCCATCGTCATCGCCCTGGGCTGCTCGCTCGGCATGTGTCTGCCGATCTCGACTCCGCCGAACGCGATCGCTTACTCGACGGGCACCACGCCGACCCGAGAGATGGCGATCGTCGGCATCGTGGTCGGTATCGTCGGCATCATCCTCCTGGCGTTCGTTGCGCCGCTCACCTGGGGATTCATCGGGGTGATGTGACGTGTCCTGGGACGAGGCAGTGGTCGGCTCAGGGGATGTGCGCCCCCGGCCGGGGCTCGCCCACGGGTGGACGCGGGGGCCCGCGACGGAGGACGCTTCGGTGATGGCCCGTACGAATGTGCGTAGCGGCGGGCACCGTGCCGGATACCCGATTCACATGCTGGTCGTGGGCGATGACTCGCGCGCGATCGCCGCTCCCGTCACGAGGGACCTGGCGCACGCATTCCCGGTCCTGTGCCTCGACCGCATTGATGGGAGAGAGGACCTGGCCGCCTACGAGGCGGGCCTGAAGCCGGGCGATCACGTGCTCATGGGCCTGGTGACCTCGGAGGTCGATGACATCGACGCGCTCATCGATCGGGCGCGGACCTTCCCGGCGCTGCAGCGCATGCAGTGGGTCGTGGTCACGGACAAGTCCGAGCATCGCGATCTGTCCCGGTGCATGCAGTCGGGTGCACTCGCCTCGGTCCTGAAGTCCCCGTGGACGGTTCCCCTGCTGTCGGGGCAGGCGTATTCGACAATGGTGCGCTACCTGCAGGGGTGCGGATACTCGGATAGTCAGATTCGCTTGCTCATTGCTGACCCTCCGCCCTTTGCCGTGCAGGGGCCGCTCCTGGAGGGATTGGACCGCGATGAGCGCGAGGTCGTCATGGAGCTGCTTGCCGGCGTGGAGCGGGTACTCGGCCAGCGCCCGCGCCTGATCGTCCCGGAGGGCACGCAGTTGGTGACGCAGGGCGAGCCGGTGGGCGCCGTCTACCTGGTGCTGGATGGCCAAGTGTCGCTGCACAGGGACTCGCCGCAGGGCGAGGTTCTGGCGCACCTGGCCTCGTCGGGCCCGCTCATCGGCCTCGTGTCGCTGGCCCGCGCCGAGGACGCGTTCTTCACGGGTGAGACGGCGACCGAGGCGACGCTCGTGCGCCTGACGACCGAGCAGCTCCAGATCGTCATCTCCGAGGACCCGTCGATCGGCGCGACGCTGACCGCGCTCGCGATCCGCTCGCTGACCCGTCGCCTCATGCGTGCCGAGGACCTCCACCTGGAGAACGCGATGCTCGCCGAGGACCTCGAGGCCCAGAAGGAGGCCCTGGCGGCCACGCTCGAGGACCTGCGCGCCACCCGCGCCGAGCTGGTCGAACGCGCGCGCTTTGCGATGCTCGGTGAGCTGAGCGCCGGCATCGCCCACGAGCTCAACAACCCAGTGACCGCCCTCGTGCGCGCCGCCAAGCACCTGCACGAGGACGTCGACGCGGCGCTCGCGGCACCGGCCACGGCCTCGTCGCGGGAGGCGATGGCCCGGGCGTTGACCGCGCCCCCGCGATCCACGTCGGTCGAGCGCGCCCTCATGAAGGAGCTCCTTCCCGTCGTCGGCGACCGCACGCTCGCGCGTCGCCTCGTGCGTGCGGGGATCCAGGGGGCGGACGGTGCGCGTGCGCTCGCGCAGATCCCGGGCGGTATTGATGCCTACGAGGCCGGGGCGCGCCTGGGCGGGTCCCTGCGCTCGGTGCTCGCCGCGGGCGATCGCGTCATCGAGCTCACCCAGTCCCTGAAGGGCTACGCGCGCCCGGACGCTGAGGACCTCAAGCCCGTGGACGTGCGCGAGGGCATCGACGATGTCCTGCGGCTGACCGCCCACAGGGTGCGCGGCATCCGCATCGACTGCGACTACGAGGATGTGCCGCCCGTGCGTGCGCACCCGGCGAAGCTGCAGCAGGTGTGGACGAACCTCATCGTCAACGCTGCCGAGGCTATCGAGGATGAGACCGCCGACCTGGTTGCCGCCGCCGAGGCCTCGGGCGGCGTGCCCGAGCTGCCCGCGCGCGGCGAGGCTGAGGCTCTCATCCGCATCACCGTGCGTCCCACGCCCGAGGGCGTGAGCGTCACCATCCACGACAACGGCCCGGGCATCGACCCGGGGATCGTCGACAAGATTATGGAGCCCCACTTCACCACTAAGGCGGGGCGCGTCCGATTCGGGCTGGGCATGGGCATGTCCATCGTCCGAAGCATCATTGCCGATCATGGGGGAACCCTCACGATCGACTCTCACCC
>CAUVIG010000183.1:0-4551 GCA_963551745.1 uncultured Actinomyces sp. | reverse complement strand
TTCAGCTTCTCGATCTGGGCGATCTGCGCGGGGGTCAGCGGGACGGGCTTGGGGGCCTCGGGCGTGATGTCGCGCGCGTCCTTCATCTGCTCGAATCCGGCGCGCTCACGCATCGCGGAGAGCAGGTCCTCGGGGTTGATCCAGCGCGGCGAGTACACCGTCAGATTCACGGCCGAGTCGGCGTCGGGGACCATAACGTAGCCGCTGCCCGCGATGCGCAGGCCGCCTGCGAGGCGTCGGGCCATGCGGCGCAGCGCCTCGAGCAGGCGGTACTCCAGGCCCGTGGGCAGGCCGTCGGGGAATGCCTTGTCCCACTCGCCCATGACGCCGTTGTTGTGCTGGCGGGCGGGCGCCTGCGGGCAGCGCAGGACCCACGCGTTGGACAGCGAGGCCGGGGTGCCCAGCGCCGCGCGTGTCGGCTGGTCGAGCGCCCACGGCCCTTCCAGCTCGGCGTCGGAGGACAGGCGCAGGCGACCCGGGGCGATCCATCCGGCCTCGTCCCACATGGAAATCGCAAGGGCCTCGAGCTCGGCGGGATCAACCGCGTCGGAGACAAGGAACAGGTGATGCTCACGCGCGACGTCCAGGTCGATGACGCCGGCGGGCTCGCTCACCTCGATGGCGGCGGCGATCGGAATGGCGGCCTCAGCGCTCGTGATTTCACCGTCGGCCGCGATCTGGAAGGCCGCGTCCGTCAAGGTCATCGTCGTCAGGCCGACATTCGTCTGGGTGAGCGGGTTGTCCGTCGCACTCACCGGCGTCGGGTCCGCGAAAGAATGAGGAGCCGAGGCCATGCGATCCTTGAGGGAACGCCGCACCGGCGAGGCCTGGGGGGGCCCGTCCCTGTTGGTGACCTGCTCGCGCGGCGTCATGCCGGGCAGAGCGACGCCCTGAATGACACCCGTGCGCGTCTGACTGGGACCCACCTGGGGGATGCCTGCATCGACCACGTGGGGGGCGCTCCCCTGCGGTGCGACGTGCGCCTGAGGCACACCCATGACGGGCGTCGGCTCGGGCGGCTCCGGCGGGGGCGGCGCCTGGAGATCAGCCAGCTCGGGAGCGGGCAACTCCGGCAGGTCGGCGGGATCCGGCGCTGGCGGATAGCTCATCTCGCGGGCAGCACGCTCGGCTCGCTCGGCGCGCATGCGTTCAAGCCGGGAAGGCGGTGGAGGAGGGAGAGCCGACATCGGGTATCACCGTTCGATGCGGGTGCTCGTAAAGCGCTCGTGGGTGCGCGAGGGCGTCGGCCCGCGCTGGCCCTGGTAATGAGAGCCGAGCCCTTGGGAGCCATAGGGGTGCTCGGCCGGGGAGGACAGGTCGAAGAAGCACAGCTGCCCGATCTTCATGCCGGGGTAGAGCAGGATCGGCATCGTCGCCGTGTTCGACAGCTCCAGGGTCACGTGGCCCGAGAAGCCGGGGTCAATGAAGCCCGCCGTCGAATGGGTGAGCAGGCCGAGGCGGCCCAGGGAGGACTTGCCCTCAAGGCGCGCAGCGATGTCGTTACCGAGGGTGACGAGCTCGTAGGTGGCGCCCAGGACGAACTCACCGGGGTGCAGCACGAAGGGCTGATCGGGGCCCACATCCACCTGGTGGGTGAGGTCCGATTGGTCCGCTGCGGGATCGATCACCGGGTATCGGTGGTTATCGAAGAGACGGAACAGGCGATCCAGGCGCACGTCAATGCTAGCCGGCTGAACCAGGTCTCGGTCGAGCGGGTCGAGCTGAATACGTCCGGAGTCCAGGGAGGCCTTGATGTCGCGGTCACTGAGCAGCATGATTCGATTGTCGCATACTCAGCGCCGCGACAACAGCCTCAAAAGGTCACTGCAGGGGCTGTCCCTGAGCGTCGGTGGCGTAGTCACCGGAACGCATGATGATCATGATGAAATCGATGAACGCCCAGATGCCGGACACGATGACGCCAATGAAGGTTAGCGTCAGCACCAGCTGAATGATGCCCTTGGTGGTGTAGCCCAGGTAGAAGTTGTGAATACCGAGGGGGCCCAGGAAGAATGCCAGAAGCAAGGCAACGATCCACTGCTTGGGAGCGCCAGCAGCGAAGGCCTGACCGTAGGCGGGCTGACCATAAGCCTGCTGGCCGGCGGCATAGGCTGCCTGCTCATAGCCGGGCTGACCGTAGGCATCCGCACCGTAAGCGCCCTGCGTGTTCACGTCGGGGCCGGGGACGCCGTAGCCCTGCTGAGCGTCGTACGCGGTACCGTAGGTCGTCGCGCCGGGGGTCGCCGTGGCCTCGTCGTAGGCGGGGGCCGAGGCCTGGGGGAAGGCGGGAGCCTCAGCGGCATCCTCGGGCTGGAAGGGGGTTGCCTGCGGATCGGGCGTCGTCATGGGAAAGCCTTTCGATAGACGTGGGGGCCGAAATGGCCGTACCGGTACAGGGTAGCGTGCGGTCGGTATTCAGCGGTAGCCAGTCCATCCCCGATGCGACCCTGATTAATACCGGAGCATGCCACCCCGACAGAGAAAAGGCGCGGGGCCCGGCATGATGCCGGGCCCCGCGCGAGAAGCTGTGAGCATGCGCTGAGTGCGCACACAGTGACAACTCAGACGGTGGGAACGCCGTTGGCGTCCTTCTCGTAGATCCACTTGCCCATGAAGGTCATGACGGCCACAACGAGCAGAACGACGTACCACGCGTAGTTGAGCAGGGAGATGATGGTCGAGAGGAAGCCAAGATCCAGGAAGCCCAGCACCACAAACGCGAGGGAGATGACGATCTTGTAGATGCCGTACTGGGTGTAGCCGAGGTAGAAGTCACCAATGCCGAAGCCGCCGAGGAACAGGTTGAGGAGGCCGGCGACCATGCGGGACTTGCCCTGCGCGGGGGCGTTGAAAGAGGGCTGCTGAGGAGCGGACATGTTGTCTCCTATGTGTTGATGGAACCCCACAGGGGCGTTTTTCAGAAACATGGTCAGAGTAGCGGCCCCTTTCAATTATGTACAATAATTCCCACATTTTATGCAGCAAATCACGGCACAATTCCTTTCGTTCGCCGCGATGAAGTTTTGTTCCATACACTGACTGAGTGTTCATAAATCCAACGGCCGAGGCCACACGCGCACTCCACTGCGACCTACCTCAGTGGTTCGCCGCACACAAGCGTGACCTACCAATGCGCGCAGCCGACGTCTCCGACTGGGGAACCCTCGTCTTTGAAATCATGAGCCAACAGACGCCCATCGCACGCGTCCAACCAATCTGGCTGGAGTGGATGCAACGGTGGCCAACTCCCGCGGACGTGGCGGCCGCTTCGTCGGCAGACATCATTGTCGCCTGGGCAAATCTCGGATACCCCTCACGCGCCCTGCGCCTCAAAGCATGCGCGACCACTATCGTCGAGAAGCACGGAGGGGAAGTCCCCCTCTCGCTCAAAGAACTGACACTCCTACCGGGCGTCGGCGCCTATACCGCATCCGCACTGCTCGCATTCCGCCACGGGATCCGCGTGCCGGTCCTGGACACGAACGTGCGTCGCGTGCTGGTCAGATTTCTGGACGGCCGAGAGTTTCCTCCCCACACCACGCCCTCGAAAGCGGAAACAATGCGGGCCGACGCACTATTGCCCGAAGACGGGCACCACGCGGCCGAGGTGAGTTTGTCCCTC
Organism: uncultured Actinomyces sp.; assembly: GCA_963551745.1. Taxonomy (GTDB): domain Bacteria; phylum Actinomycetota; class Actinomycetes; order Actinomycetales; family Actinomycetaceae; genus Pauljensenia. The sequence goes on along the minus strand of CAUVIG010000183.1, from coordinate 929 downwards.
ATGGAATTCGGAGCCCTGGTGTGCACGCAACTGAACCCGTCGTGCGACGAGTGCACGATCTCGAACAACTGCGCGTGGGCGCTCGCCGGGTGCCCCAAGGACGAGAAGCGGCCCACGCCCCAGCCCTACGCGGGCACCGACCGCCAGGCGCGCGGACGCATCATGAAAGCCCTGCGCACCGCCCACTTCGAGGGCACGGACGGCCTCACCAAGCGCCGAGTCCTCGACGCCGCCCGCATCGACGGGGGCGACCGCTACCAACCCACCCGCGTCTACCGGGCACTCCTGAAGGACGGCATGATCGTCTACAACGAGGACACCAAGCGCGTCACCCTCCCCCGCTAGCGTTTGCGACGAGGCCGGGGCACCCACGCCGCCGCGCGCGGACCCGGGAGAGCGCCACGGCCTCGTCGGTGAATCAGTAGCGGATCGCGTCAATCGGTTTGATGCGCACGGCCGCGAGCGCCGGAATGATGCCGCACAGGGCACCGATGCTCGTGGAGATGGCGACGCCCGCGATGGCGGCGCCGGCGGGGAAGGCCGGAGTGTCGCTCAGGGAGATGCCGAGAGTCTCGAGAGGCAGGAATCGGACGACGACGACCGCGATACCCACGCCGATGACGCCGGCGACGAAGGTCGCGACGACCGACTCCATGAAGACCGCGAAGAAGACGCGCGCGGCGGAGGCGCCGACGGCCCGGCGGATGCCGATCTCGCGCACGCGCTGGCGCACGGTCACGATCGCGACGTTCAGCAGTCCCAGGGCACCCAGGAACACGATGATGCCACCGATGACCATGATGACCTTGGAGATGGTACCGAGCTGCTCCTCGCCGATGTCCTCGTGTTCGCCGCCGGAGACGGAGACTTTCCACCCCTCGCCGAGGATCGAGGCCAGTGCGCGCGGCAGGTTCTCACGGGCCTGATCC
>CAUVIG010000182.1:0-4563 GCA_963551745.1 uncultured Actinomyces sp. | reverse complement strand
CCCGCTGGGAGGTCTCGGCGAGGTCGGCCGCAACATGAACGTCCTCGAGTACCGGGGCAAGCTCCTGGTCGTGGACTGTGGCGTCCTCTTCCCCGAGGAGACCCAGCCCGGCGTCGACCTGATCCTGCCGGATTTCTCTTGGATCGAAGAGCGCATGGACGACGTCGTCGGCCTCGTCCTGACACACGGCCACGAAGATCACATCGGCGCCGTGCCCTACCTGTTCAAGCTGCGCAGCGACATTCCGGTCTACGGCTCTGACCTGACCCTGGCCTTCGTCGCCCCCAAGCTGCGCGAACACCGCCTGCCCGACCCGAGCCTCAACGTCGTCGCCGAGGGCGATCGCTTGAAGGTCGGCCCCTTCGACCTCGAGTTTGTCTCCGTCACCCACTCGATCCCCGACGCGCTCGCGGTCTTCGTGCGCACAGACGCGGGCAACGTCCTCATCACGGGTGACTTCAAGATGGATCAGCTGCCGCTGGATCGCCGCCTCACCGACCTGCGTGCCTTCGCCCGCATGGGCGAGGAGGGTGTCGACCTGTTCATGGTGGACTCCACGAACGCCCTGGTGCCCGGATTCATTACCCCCGAGCGTGAGATTGGACCGGTCCTCGATCAGGTGTTCGGCGAGGCCACCGGCCAGATCGTCGTCGCCTCCTTCGCCTCGCACGTGCACCGCGTCCAGCAGGTCATCAACGCCGCCGCCCACCACGGGCGTCGCGTGGCCTTCGTGGGCCGCTCCATGGAGCGCAACATGCGCATCGCGGAAGACAAGGGCTACCTGTCGATCCCCGAGGGCATCATCGCGGACCTCAAGGGCATTGGCGAGCTGCCGCCCTCCCAGCGCGTCTACATGGCCACCGGTTCGCAGGGCGAGCCGATGGCCGCCCTGTCACGCATGTCGGTGGGATCGCACCGCACTGTGACGATCGAGCCGGGCGACATGGTCGTGCTGGCCTCCTCGCTGATCCCGGGTAACGAGAACTCCGTGTACCGCGTCATCAACGACCTGACCCGCCTGGGCGCGCGCGTCGTGTCGAAGGAGAACGCGAAGGTGCACGTGTCCGGTCACGCGAGCGCCGGCGAGCTCATCTACTGCTACAACATCGTTCAGCCCAAGAACGTCATGCCTATCCACGGCGAGGTTCGTCACCTGGTGGGCAACGGTCAGCTGGCCGTCAAGACGGGCATCGACCCGCAGAACGTGGTCCTGGCCGAGGACGGCGTGACGGTCGACCTCAAGGACGGCGTCGCGCGTGTGTCGGGCATCGTGCCCTGCGAGTACGTGTACGTGGATGGCCGGTCGATCGGAGAGATCTCCGAGGACGAGCTGGAGACCCGCCGCACCCTGGGTTCGGAGGGCTTCATCTCGATTTTCGCGGTCGTCGAGCGGGACTCGGGCATGGTTCTGGCCGGCCCGGAAATCCGCGCGATCGGCATGGCCGAGGACGACTCGGTGTTCGAGGAGATCCTCCCGGACGTTACGCAGGCTCTCAAGGACGCGGCTGCTCCCGGCGGACAGGACCCCTACGTCCTGCAGCAGGCGATGCGCCGCGTGATCGGACGCTGGGTTGCGCGACGCTTGCGCCGTCGTCCTATGATCGTCCCGGTCGTTACCGAACAGTAAGCTGGCAGTCTTCGTTGACGAGGCCCTGGCGCGCCGGGCGGTAGTGCGCGCTTGGAGGAAGGAAACTACGTGTCGGGTCGTTTTATTTCGACGCACTCGGTTGCGCTCGTGTTGCCTATGCGCATCGCATACGTGCCAGAGCGCGGCGGATCCGTTCACGCGGATGCCGCCAGCTCGCGCCCTGGTGGCGGCTTCACGACCCTGTGCGCCGCAGCTGCCATGGGGGTGCCCACCGCTGCTGCCTCGCCCCTGGGCACGGGACCGAACTCCTTTGCGGTACGTCAGCAGCTGGTCGAGGCCGGCGTCGATGTTCTGACCCCCGAACTGGTGGGTGACATCGGCGTCGTCGTTCAGCTCATCGTCGAAGACGGATCGATGCGTTCGGTCGTGACGGCCGGCGTCGAATCGGAACCGTCGCGTGGTGCCCTTGCGAGCATCGAGCTGCGCGAGGGGGACGTGGTCCACGTGGCCGCCTCCGACATGACGAGCGCGCACGCGGCTTCCGAGCTGAGCGAGTGGGCAGCCTCCTTGCCTCCCTTCGTGACACTCGTTGTCTCGGTGTCTCCGGCGGTCGCCCAGGTTCCTGTTGAGGCGTGGGAGATGATCTTCCCTCGCGCTGACGTGGTGACGATGAACAGCTGGGAGGCCGCCACGCTGGCAGGCATTCTCGACGCCAACCGTCACGGCTCCACGGTTCGCACCTACATGCGCCCGGACGCTGCTACGGTTCGCCGCGTGGGGGAGCGGGGGTGCGAACTGCAGAAGGGCGCGGGCGCTCCCGCCATCTCGATTCCCGCGTTCCAGTCGCGCATCGCGGACACTGCGGGCGTGGGCGATACCCACATTGGAGAGATGTGTGCGGGCCTGGCCATGGGCTACGACCTGGAGACCGCTTGCCTGATGGCGAATGCGGGCGCCGCGCTGGCCATCTCTCACGAGTCTGCTCTGCCCGTTCCCACGCGCGAGCAGGTTGAAAACGTGCTTGAAACCGGGGTTGTTACCAACATCCTGCGCTGATCTCACGCGGCGCGCCTGGCAGTGTGGGGGCGGCGTGGGCGATATGGTGGAAGGATCATGGCACAATCGTCTCCACGCTCTTCGTCCGGTAAGGCTCCCGTGCGCCCGCGCGCCAAGGGAGGCTCGAACAAGTCCGCCCAAGCGTCCCAGCCCGAAGCGACGCAGCCAGGCTTCTTGGCTCGCTTCTTTTCCGCACTCGGCCGCGCCGGTGTCGGTGCCGTACGCGCGTGGAAGGCGACCGATTCGCAGGTCAAGCGTGATGCTGCAGCTTTCGTCGCTGTCGCCGTGGCCATCGTTATCGCACTGCGCGAGTGGTTTCAGATTTCCGGCGAGGCCGGGGATGCAATCCACCACGCCTCTGCCGGCCTGTTCGGCATCTTCTCGGTTGTTCTGCCCCTCGTCCTAATCGCCCTGGCCGTCGAGCTCGTCTCCGCGCGATCAGGACGATCCGCGCTGCCACACCACGTGGCAGGCGGCATCGGCGTCACCGCCGCGCTCACCGGCCTGGTCCACATCTCTCGCGGAAACCCCGAGATGGGCACCGAACCCGGCATCGAGGCGGCGGGTGGCCTGCTCGGCTGGTTCGTCGCGCGCCCCCTCGCCCTGCTGCTGTCCGGCTGGGGTGCGGGCGCCCTCATGATCCTGCTCCTGGCCTACTCGATCCTGCTCGCCACTCGGACCGCCGTCGCCGACGTTCCTGCGCGCCTGCGCGACCTCGCCGCCCACCTGAGCGGTGAGCGCCCCGAGGGCGACGCCGAGGGCACTGATCAGGGTGGTGGCGACCCTGCGAAGGAAGCGCACCGCCGCGCACGCAAGGACCTCGCGGCGGGTGACGACGCCTTCCTCGACGAATACGATGGGGACGAGTCCTTCCGCAAGGCGACCGACACGGAATCCGTGGGGGAGACCCGTCTCCTGGAATCCGGTGCCATCGCGGCCCCCGCGCCCGCCCCGGCTCCGACGCCCCGGCCTCGTGCCACAACCCCCGACGCACCCACCGAGATGCTCACCCAGATGCGTCCCGCCGTGGCCCCCGTGCAGGTGCCTGCGCACGTGCCCGAGCCGGAGCCCGAGGACGAGCCGGCGCCCCCGCCGATCACCGACGAGCCCGAGGGGGCCTTCCAGCCCAACCTCGACGACTCGATCAGCTACACGCTGCCGTCGGAGGATCTCCTGGTCTCCGGCCCGCCCCACATGACTCGTTCCTCCGTCAACGACCAGGTCGTCGCGGCACTGGGACAGGTCTTCGCGGACTTCAACGTTGACGCGCGCGTCACCGGCTTCTCCCGAGGTCCGACAGTCACCCGCTACGAGGTCGTCCTCGGCGCCGGCGTCAAGGTCGACAAGCTCACCAATCTGTCGAAGAACATCGCATACGCCGTGGCCTCCGCCGATGTGCGTATCCTCGCGCCGATCCCCGGCAAGAGTGCCATCGGTATCGAAATCCCCAACGCCGACCGTGAAAACGTGGCCCTCGGCGACGTTCTGCGCTCGGCTGCCGCCCGCCGCAACCAGCACCCGCTCGTCGTCGGCGTCGGCAAGGATGTCGAAGGCGGCTACGTCGTCACCAACCTGGCCAAGACGCCGCACATGCTGGTGGCCGGCCAGACCGGTTCCGGTAAGTCCTCCTTCGTCAACTCCATGATCACGTCGATCATGATGCGTGCGACGCCCCAGCAGGTGCGCATGATCCTCGTCGACCCCAAGCGTGTGGAACTCACGATCTACGAGGGTATCCCGCACCTCATCTCGCCCATCATTACCGACGCCAAGAAGGCCGCCGAGGCCCTCGAATGGGTCGTCAAGGAGATGGACGCGCGCTACGACGACCTGTCGGACTACGGCTTCAAGCACATCGACGACTTCAACAAGGCGGTGGCCGCCGGACAGGACCAGGCCAAGCCCGGGCTGGAGCGCAC
>CAUVIG010000181.1:0-4630 GCA_963551745.1 uncultured Actinomyces sp. | reverse complement strand
GAATCCAGCATCGAGGCCGGGATGCCCCAGCGAGCCGGGTCAAAGTCCGTCGGGAACAGGCCGCCGATGCGGCGGTTCAGCGTCGCGCGACGCGGCACGCGCACCTGGGCGCCGGCCTTGCGAGTCACCTGCCACTCACCGAACGCGGTCTGCTCGATGACAGTGAACTGCGGGTCAGCCTCGGCGTAGGAGCGCGCCTCGGCCTCGTCCTCGACCGTGAAGGTGATGTCGCGGTCCAGGAAGACCATCGCGGACTCGGGCGTGTAGCCGTCGTGCAGTGGGCCATCGTCGTGGAAGAAGCGCACGCCGGAGCGGGCCACGACCTCGTCGCGGTAGCGATCGAAGATCTCCGACTCGGGGACCAGCTGGTCGTCCTTGTCGTACCAGCCGCCCACGGGGGTGTCCGACCAGGTCAGCAGGCCGGTCATCCACGCCAGCTCGAGCACGCCCGCAGGGGTCAGCTCGACGGAACCATCGGTGTGGATACCGAGCTCGGCCTGAACGCGGGTACGGGCGCTGCCCCACGGGCCAACCTCGCCGTGACCGACGATGACGACCGTGTCGGCCAGCGACGCGGTAGTGGTGCCCCATTGCGAGGAGTCGACGTGCGGCACGGTGACCTGCGAGGGCGAAGGCAGCGCGGAGACGGTAGCAACCGGCTGCTTCGCGGGCGGTGCGGGGACGGCGGCCTCGGCCTGAGCACGCAGGGCGCGCAGGTCGATGGAGGAGTCCAGGCCGCCGGTCAGATCGGCGTCCACCGGGGCAGTGGCAGCCTGCGCGCGAACCTCCGCGCTCGACAGGTTCAGCAGCTGCTCAGCCATTTCCTCGGTCGACCAGGTGCGAACGCCCGCGGACTCGACGGCGGCGACCATCGGGTCGTTGCCGCCCATGAGGCCAGTGCCGCGCACCCAGCCGATACGCGGGTGAGCGATCGAGACGCGCGAACCCCAGATCGGCTCGGCCGCCCAACGGGTCGCGATGGCGTCGAAGGATGCCTTCGCCTCGGCGTACGCGCCGTCGCCGCCGAAGATGCCGCGGTTGGGAGAACCGGGCAGCACGACGTGCAGGCGATGATCGGCGTGCGTGTCGGAACCGATCGCGCACAGTCCGGCGATGGAACGCTCAACGCTCCACAGCAGCAGGCGCATCTGGTTCTCAGAGGCCGGGCCCGCGTCAGCCAGCGTGCCGGAAACACGCGGAGCGGCGAAGGGGTAGAAGAGCGTCGGGACCAGGGCTTCCTTGGTCACCTTCACGTCGGCGCCCACGGACTTTGTCTGCTCGGTGCCGATCCACTCCACGAGCGCGTCGACGTCGCGGTAGGAGGCCAGGTTCGCGGGAACCAGCCACAGCTTCGCGCCGCCAGCGGCGTGCGTGCGGTAGAGCTCCTTGGCGAAAGCCAGGCGCGAGGCGGAGATCGACGAGGAGGTCGCGATGACCGTTGCGCCACCGGCGAGCAGGCCGCCCACGACGGCGCCGCCGATGGAAGCGGGGGTCATGCCGGTGACCACGGCGACGTCGTTCGCGTAGGGCAGATCCTCGGCGGAGGACAGCGCGTCGGCAGCGATCTGCTCGAGGCGAGCGGCGCGATCGTGATCGCCCTCAGCGCGCAGGCGGTTCGCCCAGTACGAGGCCTGCTCGGCCACTGCGAGGCCGGTGCCCACGAAGGACACGCCCTCGGCGAGTGTGCCTTCGGCGACGTAGCGGGCGACGTCCTCGCGGGCGGAGGCCCAGCGGTCGTCCAGCAAAACGGCGCGCGCGGCATCGAAGCGCGGCTCGACCAGGTCCACCCAGCCCGAACCCAGCTCGGCGGTGACGGCGTCGATGACGCGCGCGTCATCGGAGGAGTCCTCGCCGGTGGGGGCCGGGGCGTTGAGTCCCAGCTCGGACAGGATCGTGCGAGCGGTCTTGGCCAGGACGCCGTCCTCACCGGTCACGGACGCGGCGTAGGCGTCCAGCGCGGCGGAGTCAACCACACCGCCACCGCCGGCGCCACCGGCGCTGGGCAGGGACACGGCAATACCCTCACGGGCCGCGACGGCGGCCACGGCAGCGTCGATGAGGGCATCGACACCAGCGGCGTTCGTCGGGGCATCCAGAGGCAGGGTCGCCAGGTCGCCGTCTCGGGTCGAGGCGCCCTCACGGGTGCCCAGGACGATCTCGGCGGTGACGTGCTGGGCCCAGCCGGCGCCCAGCTGCCACGTGCCGGTCACGCGGTCGGCGATGTGACCGGCCTTGACGCCGGCGGCGCCAAACAGTTTGCGCGTGCGCTCCTTAACGGCCTCGGTCAGAACCGGACCGAAGGGCTTGTAGCCCTTAGCGGCCTTGTCGACCGTAGCGGACAGCGTGGCCACGTCGGCCTCACCGGCGCCGTCGATCGAGTTCAGGCCCAGCTCGGAGGACATGTCCATGAGCAGCTGGTTACGACGCGAGGACACGCCGTTGGTCAGCGACTCGGTCGTGTCGGTGGCTCCGACCTCGTCAATGCGAATCTTTGCGGACAGGGCCAGCAGGGCCACGATGGCGGAGGATGCCGTGAAGGGCAGATCCGCAACGTCGGCACCCGAGGGGCCGCCGGTGGGGGCCGCGGGGGCGGGCGCGGGAGTGGCCTCGGCGGCGGGGGCTGCCGGGGCGGGCGCGGGAGCGGCCTCGATGGCGGGGGCTGCCGGGGTGATCTCCTCGTCCTCTTCGTCCTCGATCACGGCGACGTCGGTCGCGTAGACGCGGGGCTCGTCGCGCTGGACATTGAACACGTCGACACGAGAGAGCGCGAACTCGGGGGCGAGCAGGGTGCGGGAGGCCAGGTTGGCCAGGGTCGGGGCGGCGCCGAGGCCTACCTCGATGACCTGATCGACGCCCAGGCCAGCAACGCCGGGGGCAGCCTCTTCGGTCGAGAGCAGCACGCGCTGCGTCTCGATCCAACGCACCGGGGATGCGAACTGCCAGCACAGAAGCTCGATGAGCAGCGTGCGGGTCAGGACACCCGGGGTGGCCAGGGCCGTGTCCCATGCGCCTTCCGTCTCGAGTAGCTCGCGCACCGTGTCGGAGGGAACCACATCGAGGATGGACTGGGCGAACTCGCGGGTCAGCTCGAAGGGACGCGCCACCAGGTTGGGGATGTAGCGGCCCACGAGCTTAGTGGGATCGATCTGTGCGGGAATACGCTCGTCGAGCTTCCTGCGGAAGTCCGCCACGCCGCTGCGCAGGACAGTGGAGTGGAAGGGCACGTCGATGCCGGGAACGTACATGAAGGGACGCTTGCCACCGTGCTCGGCGGTGCGCTTGTTGGCGTCCTCCTCGAGGGCCTTCAGGCCTGCGACCGTACCGGCGACCGCGTACTGCTGGCCGGCCAGGTTGAAGTTAACGATCTGGAGGAACTCACCCGACGCTTGAGCGATCGAGGCGACGTACTCCACGACGTGAGCGTCGTCGATACCGAACTGGTTCGGGCGCAGGGCGCCCATGCGGTAGTTCGAACGGCCGTTCTCGTCGCGGGGCACGAGCGAGTGCATCGTGGAACCGCGCTGGAAGACCAGATCAAGGACGATTTCGAGGGGGAAGACCTCGGCGTATGCCGCCAGAGCGTCGTACTCGCCCAGCGAGTGACCGGCGAAGGCAGCGCCCGGAACGAGGACGCCTTCTTCGCGCATGCGGGCTGTCTGGCCGATCGCCAGCGTCGCCAGAGCGACCTGCGTGAACTGCGTGAGGTTCAGGACGCCCTCGGGGTGACGGTAGGTGACGCCGCGGGCCACGATCTCGGTCGGATTGTCGCGCACGATCGCCAGGATGGAGAAGCCCATCGCGGAGTGGGTGTGCGCGTCGGCGCGGCGCCAGACCTCGTCCACGGCCTTGGACTTGGTGCGCTCGTCCAGGCCCATGCCGGCCCTCTGGATGCCCTGGCCGGGGTAGACGTAGGCAACCTTCGGGGCGAAGGTGTGGGCCGACGCACGCGAGACGACCTGCTTGTTGATGCGGCAGGTGACCTCGAGGGACAGGCCGCCACCGACGACGCGACCCACGCGCTCGACGGTGATCTCAACCTCGTCGTTCAGGTCGACGGTGCCGTACATGTAGTACGTCCAGCCAGCGATCTGAGCGCCGCCCTGACCGGCGACGACGGCCTCGGCCGCGTGCTGAGCGGTGGCCGACAGCCACATGCCGTGCACGAGAGGCGCGTCCATGCCCGCAACCTTGGCGGCCGCGTAGGACGTGTGGATCGGGTTGTAGTCGCCCGACACAATCGCAAAAGGCGTCATGTCGTCGGGAGCCTTGACGCTCACGCGGCGCAGGACCGAGCGAGGCGTGTCCACGACCTCGACGTTCGCGCCGCCGAAGGGTGCGGCCTCGGAGGGCGCGCGGTTGCCGGTGGCGCGGCCACGGATCGCGAAGCGCTCCTGCGTGGAACCCACGTACTCGCCGTTCGAGGTCAGCTCGAGGGCGACGGTAACGATACGGCCGGAGGAGGACTCGTCGACGGCGGCCACGTGGCTGGTCACGTCGATCGTTGTGATGCCGCGGTCGAGCATCTGCTCGGGAGTGTACTCCAGCGTGATCGAGTGATCGAGATGGACGGCGTTGAGCAGGCCCTCAATGACCGGGTAGTCGTTGTGGATGGCCGAACCCAGGGCCGCGT
>CAUVIG010000180.1:0-4669 GCA_963551745.1 uncultured Actinomyces sp. | reverse complement strand
GCCTCGCCCCACAGGGGACGAGGCCGCGTGCGTCACTCGGCGCGCAGAGCTTCGACCGGGTCCTGGCGCGAGGCGCGCGAGGCCGGGATGATGCCCGCGATGACGGTCAGGCCGACGGACACCGCGATGAGGGTCAGGGCCGTGAGGGGCGAGAGCTGGGCGATGTTCTCCACATTGAACGAGGAGTAGGCGATGCCGTTCGCGATCGCGCACAGCCCATAGGTCACGCCGACGCCCATCAGGCCCGCCAAGAGGCCCTCGATAACGGTCTCGGCGTTGAACACGCGCGACACGTCGCCCTTCGAGGCGCCGATCGAGCGCAGGATGCCGATCTCCTTGCGACGCTCGAGGACCGAGATGTAGGTGATGATCGCGATCATGATCGAGGAGACCACGAGAGAGATCGACACGAAGGCGATGAGCAGCCAAGAGATGATGTCGACAATCTTAGTCACCGAGCTCATGAGCGCGCCCATGACGTCGGAGTAGGTGATGACCTTATCGGTCGCGCCCGCCGACTTGTTGTCGGCATTGTAGGCGTCCAGCGCGGCCTTCACCTTGTCCTTGTCCGCGAAGGACTTGGGGTAGATCGAGATGTTCGATGGGGAGGCGATGTCCGCCCATCCCAGGTTCCTCAGGTTCGTCTCGAGAGTCGGCACGTTCATGGAGAACATGGTCGCCATGAGGGCCGCGAGGGACTTCTCGTCCACGTTGGACTGGAATGCCTCGGCGAAGGCCTGCGGATCCATGGAGAAAGCGCTCGACATGTTGGTGGCGAACTGCTCCATGGTGGCACCGATCTGGTCGCCGATCGCGGTCGACAGCTGCGTCATCATCGAGGTCATCGCGTTCGTCATGGCTTCCTGCATGACCTGGCCGATGACGGCGCTCACGCCCTGCGTGAGGGTGGAGCCCAGCTGGGCGGCGATCTGCGTCGAGATCGCGTTCATGACCTGAGTGGAGATGTCGGTACCGATCTGGGCCAGGGCCGGGTCGTCCCCGAGCGCCTTCATCAGGTTCGCGGCGAGCTTATCGGAGTCGACGACCTGGTCCGATGAAACGGCAGCTCGCAGCTGATCGAGCACCTGGGGCTGAGAGAAGTACGCCGAGGCCAGGGTCGCGAAGTCCGTCGTGCCGCCCGCCTCGATCTGTTCACGGGCGTAGTCCCGGAATCCCTGCGCAATCTGGGAGGCCTGTGCGCTCAGGTAGTCGGCCGCGCCATCCTTGACGGCGCCGTCGGCCAGGGCCGAGCGGATGATCGTCGGGAAGTCGACGTTGGCCAGCTGCGGCAGCTCCTTGCTCAGCTTCCCGAAGTCGAGGCCGGACAGGTCGAAGGCCATGCCGGACTGGGCGCCCGACTGGGCAGCAAGGGCCGACAGGTCGATGGTCGACAGGTCCATGCCCGACATGTCGAGGTTGGAAAAATCGAGGCCGGACAGGTCCATGCCGGAAAAGTCCAGGCCAGACAGGTCCATCTGCATCTTGCTGGGGTCGATCTGGAAGGCGGCGGAGAGCTTGGACTCATCCACCGTAAACAGGGAGGACATGTCGAAGCCGCCGGACTGGCTCTTCTGGTTGTCGGCCAGCTCCTTGAAAGTCTTGCCGGTGAATACATCGACGTCGGGCTTGGCACGCTGGGCCTTGACGATCGGGCTGGCCGCCGCCTCCTCGATGGTCTGGTAGGTCAGGGCGGGCGTGTAGGCGATGCCCTGACGCAGGGCGCCGCCCTTATCGGAGTTAGGCTTGACGATGCCGGAAATCGTCAGCTCCTGGCCGCCGTCCACGAGCTTCTTCATGTAGTCCGCGTCGGAGGAGCGGTCGGTCCAGACCTTGTAGGTGTCGTCCCACGTGTACTTGTCGAAGGCGTTGACGCGGCGGAAGGTGGTGCCCAGGATCGCGGAGTAGTCGTAGGTCGCGGTACTGGCCCCGGATTGCGCACCCGACTGCGCACCGGACTGGCTCTTACCCCCCAGGGCACCCTGGTAGTACTGGCGCATCAGGTCGTCGAATTCCTTGTGGTCTTTGAGACCCAGGGTGTATTCGAAGAGGTTGGGGATATTGCCGTCCTCGTCCAAGACCAGGACGACCTGGTTCGCACCGCTCGGCCAGGATCCGGCGACCACGTCGTACGCGGAGGTGTACAGCGAAGTCGTGGCGGGCATCTGATAGAAGGCGTTGGTGACCATCATCGATCCGAAAGCACCCCCGCCAAAACCCGTTTCCATCTGCTTCATCGACTGGTCGGGGCTGACCTGCACGGTCTCCTTGGAGGTATCGGACTGGTAGATCTGCGGGACGATGTCGTAGTCATACTCGGTCGCGTTGACCATCGTATTGATGTCGCCGCCGTTATTGTCCAGGTAGGTCTTGAGGGAGGCCAGGTCGTTGGTCTTCGCGTTGCGGATCGTGTCGGCGAAGGTGCGCAGCTTAGAGACGCCGACCTTGCCGTCGGGCGCGGGCTGGGAGTCCTTCGAGTCCGAGGCCGACACGGACAGCGCGGCTGTCATGTCGATGCCGGTCTTTTGGATCGTCAGCGGGTAGGCGCCCAGCGTCTCCTCTTCGGTTTTGGCGATATAGGCGTTGGTTCCGTTGGCCAGCGCGAGGATCGCGGCGATGCCGATGATGCCGATGGACCCCGCGAAGGAGGTCATGAGGGTGCGGCCCTTCTTCGTCATCAGGTTGTTGGCCGACAGGGACAGGGCCGTGAGGAAGCCCATCGAGGTGCGGCGCGCGGGCTTAGCTTCGCGGCGATCTTCGGCGGCGGGCACGAAAGGATCGGAGTCGGCGACGATGCAGCCGTCGGCCAGCTCGACGATGCGGGTCGCGTACTGGTGGGCCAGCTCGGGGTTGTGCGTCACCATGATGACGAGGCGGTCGCGGGCCACGTCGCGCAGCAGGTCCATGACCTGCACGCTCGTCTTGGAGTCGAGGGCACCGGTGGGCTCGTCGGCCAGCAGGATCTCGGGGTCGTTGATGAGGGCGCGCGCGATGGCGACACGCTGCATCTGGCCGCCCGACATCTGCGAGGGCTTCTTGTGGACGTGGTCCTCCAGGCCGACCCGCGTCAGGGCGTCGAGGGCGCGCTTGCGGCGCTCGGAGCGCGAGACGCCCGACAGAGTCAGGGCCAGCTCGACGTTGGCCAGCACGCTCTGGTGCGGGATCAGGTTGTAGGCCTGGAAGACGAAGCCGATGCGGTTGTTGCGGTAGGCGTCCCAGTCGCGGGCCTTGTAGGCCTTCGTCGAAATGCCGTCGATGACGAGGTCACCGCTCTGGAAGCGGTCGAGGCCTCCGATGACGTTGAGCATCGTCGTCTTGCCGGAGCCGGACTGGCCCAGCACGGCCACGAACTCGTTGTCGCGGAACGCCACGGAGACCTTGTTGAGCGCCACCTGCACGAGGTTGGCGGTCTGGTATGCCTTGACGATCTCTTTGAGCTCTAGCACGTTTCATCCTCACATCTGCTGTCGATCCCTCCTACTAGCGTAGGCGAGCGATCAGCACCCAAGACCGCCGCTGTTCACTGACTGACCCCTGATCGTCCCCTGAGGAGCCCCTGAACCCGTATCTCCCACGTCACATGACGGGCCCCGAAAGCCTGCCCCTGCCTCGTCCATCGACTACCTACCGGGGTGCGCGAGACCGAGCGGCTAGACTAAGCCAATGACCGACCTCACCCAGATTCCCGTGCCCAACGAGGGGCCAATCACCGACAAAGTCAAGGAAATTTACGAGAGTTCCTTCCCGCCCGAGGAACAGATCCCCCTTCCCGAGCTGCTGGCAAGCGCCCAGATGGGCGAGGTCTCCTTCGTCGCGTGGATCGATCCCTCCTTGCCCGCGGGCGAGGACGGGGCCGGCAACGTGGTCGCCCTGACCTTCTCCTTCGTCTTTCCCGACCTGTTCTACCTGGGCTTCCTCGCGGTGGACGGGCGTACGCGCAGCGCGGGCTACGGCACGCGCATCCTTACCTACTTCCGCGAACGCAACGGGAACGTGCCGCAGCTGCTCGAGATCGAGCCGGTCGTGCGCGAGGCCGGGAACTATCAGCAGCGTGTGCGCCGCTTGGCGTTCTACGAGCGCAACGGTTTCACGGTGACGAATATGCTCACGCACGAGGCCGACCAGACCTACCGGGTCCTGGCTCGCGACGGGACCGTCAGCCCGCAGCGCCTGGAGGAGGCACTCAATTCGGTGACCGACGATCCGGCGTACGCCTCGCGGGTGACGACGGACTGACGTGCTGACTTCGCTCGGTTGACGCCGCAGCGATGATCAGTGGTCGACGCCGCAGCTGGAGACCAGGAGGATCTCCTCGTTGTCGAGTCGAGCGAGGGCACCTTCCAGAGCCGCCGAGGAGAAAATGCCCTCGTCGCGAGCCTGCAGGAGGGCGTCGCGCTGGGCGTGGATAGCCTCCAGAGCCAGTTCACGGATCTGGTCGCGCGTGAAGGAGCGCTCAACCTCCTCCTCGCTCATGTCGACGGTGGCACGACTGTCGTCGTCCGTCTCGCTCGTGGAAGCCACGTCCTGGGTCGTGGCGTATTGGAGGATGTCTGTGAGGACACGGTCGGCCGTGCGCGCGATGCGCATCCCCGCAGCCTCGTCGTCGACAGAGACCGCGTGACCGATACGTGAGAGGGTGCGCGAGACGCCAGCAGACAGCAGCGTGCGCCCG
>CAUVIG010000179.1:0-4688 GCA_963551745.1 uncultured Actinomyces sp. | reverse complement strand
ATTACGCACGTGGTGCAGGGGCGCGATACTGCCGGTGTCGTCCTCCTGCGTCCGGCCGCCCCCGGTACCGGCGTTATCGCCGGTGGCCCGGTGCGCGCCGTCCTGGAGGCCGCGGGCGTCCACGACGTGCTCACCAAGTCGCTGGGTTCGTCCAACGCGATCAACATCGTCCACGCGACGGTTGACGCGCTGAAGCAGCTCGAGCAGCCCGAGGCTGTCGCCGCCCGACGCGGCCTGCCCCTCGAGCGCGTCGCTCCCGCCTCCATGCTGCGCGCTCGCGCAGAGGGTGAGGCCGACAAGCGCGCGGCTGCCGAGGCCGCTGAGGCCGACAAGGCCGCCGCAGGGGAGGCGAAGTGATGGCGAAGAACATCAAGATCACCCAGGTGAAGTCTTCTGCTCACGCGAAGCAGAACATGAAGGATACGCTGCGCACCCTCGGGCTGCGCAAGATCGGCCAGAGCGTCGTACGTGAACAGACGGATGCCGTTCTCGGCGCCGTTCGCACCGTGCGTCACCTGGTGACCGCTGAGGAGGTCGACTGACAATGGCGGACTCCACGAACAAGACGCAGATCGTTAAGCTGCACCACCTGCGTCCTGCCCCGGGAGCCAAGACCGCGAAGACCCGTGTGGGTCGCGGTGAAGGTTCGAAGGGTAAGACGGCTGGCCGTGGCACCAAGGGCACTAAGGCCCGTTACCAGGTTGCTGCCGGCTTCGAGGGCGGCCAGATGCCGATTCACATGCGTCTGCCGAAGCTTCGCGGCTTCAAGAACCCCTTCCGCGTTGAGTACCAGGTCGTGAACGTTGGCAAGCTCGAGGAACTCTTCCCCGAGGGCGGCAAGGTTACGGTTGAGGACCTCATCGCCAAGCACGCCGTTCGCGACTCCGCGCCCGTCAAGGTGCTCGGTACCGGCGAACTCAGCGTGAAGCTCGAAGTCGAGGTCGACTCCTGGTCGTCCTCCGCTGAGGCTAAGATCACGGCTGCCGGCGGGTCCATCTCGGCTCGCTGACGGTGAACGGGGGTGGTCCTGCGAGGGACCACCCCCGTTACGTGTCTGACGTATCGCGGGCGAGAGGCTGTCAAATGGCCTTTTGCCCGCGAAAACCACTGATTCCCGCATCGGGGATCACGCGTTCCGTGTTTCGTTAAATACATGGCAATGCGCTTTTTTAATGATTGGATATCGCCAACCGCTACCCGTGTCGGGTAAGCTGGATCAGTCTAGGGGCTTTGCCCCGCTTGCCCATCACCCGTAGGAGGAAGCCTTGCTCGGTGCATTCGCCCAGGCGTTCCGTACCCCCGACCTGCGTCGGAAGCTGCTCTTTACCCTGTTCATCATGGCCGCGTTCCGGCTGGGATCGTTCATTCCGACGCCCGGCGTGGACTCGCAGGCCGTCCAGCAGTGTATGGCGCAGGAGTCGCAGGCGTCGCTGCTCGACCTCGTCAATCTGTTCTCGGGTGGAGCGCTCCTCCAGCTGTCGGTCTTCGCCCTGGGCATCATGCCCTACATCACCGCGTCGATTATCATTCAGCTGCTGAGGGTCGTCATTCCTCGTTTCGATGACCTCCACAAGGAGGGCCAGACCGGCCAGGCCAAGCTGACGCAGTACACGCGTTACCTGACGATCTTTCTGGGCATCCTGCAGGCAACTACGACGATCTCTCTGGCGCGCAGCGGTCAGCTCTTCCAGTCGTGCCAGCACGACATCATCAAGGACCGCTCGGTTCTCACCTTCATCATGATGATCATCGTCATGATGGCCGGTACCGGCGTCATCATGTGGCTGGGCGAGCTCATCACGGAGCGCGGCATCGGTAACGGCATGTCGTTGCTGATCTTTACGTCGATCGCCGCCCGTCTGCCTGAGCAGCTCCTGTCGATCGGTCAGGCTGGAAAGTGGGGTTCGGTCGCCGCTATCGTCGCCCTGCTCCTCCTCGTTGCGATCGCTGTCGTCTACGTCGAGCAGGCTCAGCGCCGCATCCCGGTCCAGTACGCCAAGCGTATGATCGGGCGTCGCCAGTATGGCGGCACCACCACGTACATCCCGTTGAAGATCAACATGTCGGGTGTTATCCCTGTCATCTTCGCCTCGTCGATCCTTGCCCTGCCCCCGATGGCGGCACAGTTTGGCAGCCCGAACGACAAGTGGGTCCAGTGGATCTCTGGGCACTTCACGCAGGGCAGCTCGTTCTACCTGACGATCTACGCCCTCATGACTTTGTTCTTCACCTTCTTCTACACCGCTATCACGTTCAACCCTGACGAGGTTGCGGACAACATGAAGAAGTACGGAGGCTTCATCCCCGGTTACCGTGCGGGTCGTCCCACGGCTGAGTATCTGCGCTACGTGATTAACCGGATCACCTCCGCCGGGGCGCTCTACCTCGTGATCATCGCCCTCCTGCCGTCTCTGGCGATCATCCCGCTGAAGCTGTCGAGCTCGCAGATGCCCTTCGGTGGCACCACGCTGCTCATCATCATCGGTGTTGGTCTGCAGACGGTGAAGGAAATCAATACGCAGCTGCAGCAGCACCACTACGAAGGATTCCTGAAATGACAGTCGTTATCCTCCTCGGCCCTCCCGGAGCTGGCAAGGGCACCCAGGCGTCACGTATCGCTGAGCGCCTCGGTATCCCGGCTATTTCGACGGGCGACATCTTTCGCGCCAACATGGCGGAAGGTACGGAGATCGGCAAGCAGGCGCAGGCCTACATGGACCGCGGCGAGTTCGTTCCGGACTCGGTGACGAACGCTATGGTGAAGGCGCGCCTTGCTGCCCCCGACACTGCCGACGGTTTCCTCCTCGACGGCTACCCGCGTTCCGTGGAGCAGGCGCACGTCCTGCGTGACATGCTCCTCGATTTGGGCAAGTCCATCGACGTGGTCCTGGAGATCCAGGTGGACGAGGACGAGGTCGTGGAGCGCATGCTCAAGCGTGCTCAGGAGCAGCACCGCACGGATGACACCGAGCCCGTCATGCGTCACCGCCTGGAGGTTTACCACCAGCAGACGGAGCCCGTCGCCACGTACTACGTCGACCAGGACCTTCTTGAGGTCGTGGACGGCTCCGGTACGGTCGACGAGGTCACGGCTCGCATCTTCGCTATCCTCGACTCGGTGACAAAGAACTAAGCAATGCCACGCATCGAACTGAAGTCCGCGCAGGAGCTTCGATGGATGCGCGAGGCCGGTCTGGTCGTCGCGTCCATCCACGAGGCCTTGCGCGGCGCCATTCGCCCCGGTATCGCGACTCGTGACCTGGACGAGGTTAGCGCCCAGGCGATCGCCGACGGGGAAGCGATCTCTAACTTCAAGGGCTACTACGGCTATCCGGCGACGGTGTGCATCTCTGTGAACGACGTGATCGTTCACGGTATCCCCGGCGACTACGAGCTGGCTCCCGGCGACATCGTGTCTTTTGACTGCGGCGCGTACCTCGAGCGTGGTGGACACCAGTGGCACGGCGACGCTGCATTCAGTGTGATCGTCGGCGAGACCTTCGTGTCGGACGCTGACTTCGCGGCGGGGGAGCGGGCCACCGAAGCAATCGCCGGAGTGGACGAGGACCTGCTGCGGGAGCGTCGCCAGCTCGACGCCGTCACGCGCGAGTCTCTGTGGGCTGCCCTTGCGGGACTGGCGACCGGCAAGCGTATTAGCGCGGTCGGAAACGCAGTCGAAACCGTCGTCGCGGAGAATGCTCTGGTCAACGGCTGGGAGGCCGGTATCATTGAGGAATTCGTTGGACACGGCATCGGCACGAAGATGCACATGCCTCCGGACGTCCTCAACTACAACGTTCGCGGCATTCAGGCTCGCCTCAAGCCTGGCATGGTCCTAGCTGTCGAACCGATGCTCACTCGTGGTGACATCGCTTCGCAGACGGATGATGACGAGTGGACGGTGCGCACGGTCGACGGTCGCGACGCAGCCCACTGGGAACACTCGATCGCGATCACAGAGGATGGCGTGTCTGTCCTGACGGCGCGTGATGGGGGAGTGGCTGGCCTGGCGCCCTACGGCGTTACCCCGGTGTCACTCGACTGACAGCACAGACGGCTTCGGGCCCGGTGCCTCATTGAGGTGCCGGGCCTGAGTCATATCTAGACGAGGCGGTGGCCGGTGCGCGTTCGTCTGGCACTCTGCGCAAAAGGGGCGCAGTGAAGCCCGGCGTGCTCCGGCATCGTCCATTTGAGGCGATCAATGACGGCGATTCCGCACAATATGACGCATTAAACGTGAGCGAACCGACAAAGACCCTGACTACCGCCCATGGGTCTCGATGCCGTAGAGTTGTTCCTTGGGCATATCTGCGTCTGGCATTCGTTGGTGCGCTATGCCTAGCGGCGTCCGCCGCAACCTATCCGAGACATGTAGAGGATAAACGGAGGATATGGCGAAGAAAGACGGCGTCATTGAGATGGAGGGCACGGTCGTTGAGGCCTTGCCTAACGCGATGTTCCGCGTGGAACTGAAGAATGGCCACGTAGTTCTCGGCCACATTGCGGGAAAGATGCGTCAGCATTACATCCGCATCCTGCCCGAGGATCGAGTTGTCGTCGAGCTGAGCCCCTACGACCTCTCCCGAGGCCGTATCGTCTACCGCTACAAGTGACCCGACACAAACTGCCCGACGGGCAGTGGAGGTAACAACCATGAAGGTCAAGCCGAGTGTCAAGAAGATCTGTGA
>CAUVIG010000178.1:0-4728 GCA_963551745.1 uncultured Actinomyces sp. | reverse complement strand
GGCAACGTCATGGTCATCTGCGACAACCCCAGGCACAAGCAGCGCCAGGGCTGAGACCCGCTGCGACCCGCGGGGCGCCAAGCCCCACAGCATCACTCTAAGCACCCACCCCTGGGTGACCCTCGGTTCGGAGGCCGAGGCCGGGCTGCTCGCCCGGATTGAGCGATGACGACCTCCGATGAACAACTGGAGCAACATCACCATGGCACGTATTGCCGGCGTCGACCTCCCCCGCGAGAAGCGGCTCGAGATCGCGCTCACATACATCTACGGAGTCGGCCGCACTCGCGCGGCAGAGACCCTCGCCGCCACCGGCGTCAGCCCGGACACCCGCGTGAAGGACGCGACGGAAGAGGAACTCGTCAAGCTTCGTGACTACATTGAGGCAAACTTCAAGGTTGAGGGTGACCTCCGCCGTGAGGTTCAGGCCGACATTCGTCGCAAGATCGAAATCGGTTCGTACCAGGGCCTTCGCCACCGTCGTGGCCTGCCGGTCCACGGTCAGCGCACCAAGACCAACGCGCGTACCCGCAAGGGCCCCAAGCGCACCGTTGCAGGCAAGAAGAAGGCCAAGTAAGGCCTAGGAGAGCGCATCCCTTCGGGGTAGCTTTCCGCGACAAGAAGGAACTGAACCAGAAATGGCAGCAGCAAAGACCTCGCGCTCGGGCGGTGCCCGCAAGCCGCGTCGCAAGATTTCGAAGAACGTCACCAACGGCCACGCCTACATCAAGTCGACGTTCAACAACACCATCGTTTCCCTCACGGACCCCACGGGCGCGGTTGTCGCCTGGGCGTCCTCCGGCCAGGTTGGCTTCAAGGGTTCGCGTAAGTCCACCCCCTTTGCCGCGCAGCTCGCGGCCGAGGCAGCGGCTCGTCGCGCCCAGGAGCACGGCATGAAGAAGGTTGACGTTTTCGTGAAGGGTCCCGGCTCCGGCCGTGAGACCGCGATCCGTTCCCTCCAGGCCGCCGGCCTCGAGATCGGTTCGATCCAGGACGTCACGCCTCAGGCCTTCAACGGCACCCGCCCGCCGAAGCGCCGCCGCGGCTGACTTGTGGACGGGAGGGCATTGCCCTCCCCACGTCTGAACCTTCGGGTTCTTACTCCCTTAGCCTGCTTCAGCAGGTTCCCATATCCGGTGTCATATAGCGGGCACCGGCCAGAAAGGAATAGACGTGCTCATTGCAGAGCGACCCATCCTGACCGAAGAAAAGGTCAGCGACCTGCGCTCCCGTTTCACCCTGGAGCCCCTCGAGCCCGGGTTCGGCTATACGCTGGGTAACTCCCTGCGTCGTACCCTCCTGTCCTCGATCCCGGGTGCAGCGGTGACGTCCATCCGTATTGATGGCGTCCCCCACGAGTTCCGCACGATCGAAGGTGTGAAGGAAGATGTCGCTGAGATCATCCTGAACATCAAGCAGATCGTCCTGTCCAGCGAGAACGACGAGCCTGTCGTCATGTACCTGCGGAAGGCTGGCACCGGCGAGGTTCTCGCCGGTGACATCACGCCTCCCGCCGGCGTGGAGATCCACAACCCCGATCTGCACCTTGCCACCCTCAACGAGAAGGGCAAGCTGGAGATCGAGCTGACTGTCGAGCGTGGCCGCGGCTACGTGTCGGCTGCTCAGAACAAGGATCCGCAGGCCGAGATCTCTCGCATTCCGATTGATTCGATCTACTCGCCCGTCGTCAAGGTGACCTACAAGGTCGAGGCGACGCGTGTTGAGCAGCGCACCGACTTTGATCGCCTCGTCATCGACGTGGAGACCAAGCCGGCGATCACCCCGCGCGATGCCCTGGCCTCGGCCGGCAAGACGTTGGTGGAGCTGTTCGGTCTCATGCGTGAACTGAACGAGGAAGCGGAAGGCATCGAGGTGGGTCCGTCCACCACCGACGCCGCCCTCGCAGCCGATCTGGCTCTCCCGATCGAGAACCTGAACCTGCAGTCGCGTTCCTACAACGCGCTGCGTCGCCGCGGCATTCTGACCGTCGGCGAGCTGGTTGCTCACTCGGAGGCCGACCTACTCGACATCCGCAACTTCGGCACCAAGTCGATCGAAGAGATCAAGGAGTCCCTGGCGGCCCTTGGTATGACGCTGAAGGATTCGGTCATGCCGAGCTTCGGCGACTCGGAGTCCGCCGCGATCTTTTCGGACGACCAGTCCATCTGACCCCGTGCGTCCGATGGACGCATTGAATCCGTAGGAGAAACTCATGCCCACCCCCAAGAAGGGTGCTCGTCTGGGCGGTAGCCCGGCACACCAGAAGCTGATCCTGTCGAACCTGGCAGCTCAGCTCATCGAACACCGTGCGATCACGACGACCGAGGCCAAGGCCAAGGCCCTGCGCCCCTACGTCGAGAAGCTCATCACCAAGGCCAAGCGTGGCGACCAGCACGCCCGCCGCACGGTCATGAAGAAGATCCCCAACAAGGGCATCGTCGCGATCCTCTTCGAGGAGCTCGTCCCCGCGATGGATTCCGAGCGCGCCGGCGGCTACACCCGCCTCATCCGCGTCGGCAACCGCAAGGGCGACAACGCTCCCCTGATGCGCATTGAGCTCGTCATGGAGAAGGTCGAGAAGAAAGCCGTCGTGAAGGCTGCCGAGAAGACCGCTGCGAAGGCTGTCGCCGCCGAGGCCGAGAAAGCTGCTGAGGCTGCCGCCGAGCGCGCCGAAGAGGCTCGTGAGGAAGGCGATCTCGCCAAGGCCAACGAGGCTGAGGAAGTTGCCGCTGAGGCCGGCGAGGCTGCTGACGCCGCCGAGCAGGTCGCCGACGAGAAGTGACCGTGAGGCGCTGATCAACTCGAGCGTTGGGCCGGACATTCCGCAAGGAGTGTCCGGCCCTCGCCGTATCCGGTAGCCTGAAGTCATGACTCGTGAGATGACGTTGGCGATTGACTGCGGCGGCGGTGGTATTAAGGGTTCCGTCGTGGATGAACGCGGCACCATGATGGCCCCGCCTTGCAGGGTGCCTACTCCGTACCCGCTGCCTCCGGAGCTTCTCGTGGAAACCGTTGTCGGCCTCGCGCGCGAGCTTCCCGCCGCGACGCGTGTGACGATGGGGATGCCGGGCATGATCCGCCACGGTGTCGTCATCGCGACCCCTCACTACATCACCCGCGATGGGCCGCGCTCGCGCGTGCTGCCTGAGCTCGTGGAGCGCTGGGACCACTTCGACATGGGTCGGGCGATCGAGCAGGCCCTCGGCCTGCCCACCAAGGTCTTGAACGACGCCGAAGTCGCAGGTGCCGGCGCCATTACGGGCCGCGGTCTCGAAATGATCATCACGCTGGGCACGGGCCTCGGTAACGCCGTTTTTGACGGTGGCCAGCTGGCGCCCCACGTCGAGGTGTCGCAGGGGCCCGTCCGGTGGGGCTTGACCTATGACGACTACATTGGCGAGCATGAGCGCCTGCGCCTCGGCGACGTGCACTGGTCGCGCCGTATTCGCCGCGTCGTGGACGGCCTGCGCCCCATGTACATGTGGGATCGCCTCTACTTGGGCGGCGGCAACTCCAAGCGCATCACGGCGTCAAACCTGCGCCTCATGGGGGATGACGTCATCGTCGTGCCGAACGACGCGGGCATCATCGGCGGCGTTCGGACGTGGGAGCTGTGAGCGCTCGGCGCCTGCGCCTCGACCTGGGCTACGACGGCACCGACTTTCGAGGCTGGGCAGCACAGCCCGGCCTGCGTACCGTCCAGGGCGAGATTGAAGCGGCGCTGGCCATGGCCTCGCGCGAAGAGAACGCGACAACGGTTGCCGGTCGTACCGATGCGGGGGTTCACGCGCGTCACCAGGTCTGTCACGCGGACATCTCCGAGGCCGCCTGGGCGCGTCTGTTGCCCAGGGGAGGGGAGTCCGACGATGGCTCCGTGGCCTCGTCTATTGTCCGCCGACTGAACAAGATCCTGTCCGGCCGATACGGTGAGCGCGCTCGCGGGCGCGACCTGGCTGCCGCGCGCGGCACCTGCGACGTGCGCATCTACTCGGCTGCCGTCGTCGACCCCAGCTTTGACGCGCGCTTTTCCGCCCTTGGGCGTTCCTACGCCTACCGGGTGTCCGACCGCCCCGAGCCTCTCGGGCGCTGGGATCGCCTGTGGGTCGAAGAGGCCCTTGACGAGGGGGCCATGAACGAGGCCGGGGCCGCCCTCCTCGGGGAACATGACTTCCTCGGGTTCTGCCGCCCGCGCGAGGGAGCCACGACGATCCGCACGCTGCGCACCCTGCACGCCGAGCGTGACCCTGAGGGAACTCTTGTTTTCCGAGTCGAGGCCGACGCTTTCTGCCACTCGATGGTCCGCTCCCTCGTGGGGGCGCTGCTCCTCGTGGGCTCGGGCGCGCGCGACACCGACTACCCGGCGCAAATCCTGCGGGCGCGCTCCCGCTCCGAGGCCGCGCCGATCGCCCCTGCACACGGACTCACCCTTGAGGGCGTGGAATATCCCGATCCCTCGCAGTGGGGCGCGCGGGCCGAGCAAGCCCGGGCCAGGCGCGACACGTGCTGCGGCGACGGCGGCTGAGGAATGTGACACAGTATTCGCCGTGCTTTGACCGTCGGGCTGCACACAGATAATATGGCTAGTGCTGTGCGTCAGCAGAGTACCTAGTGTCTCCCACTCGCTAGGAGGGCTCGCCGACGCCTCGCGCGAACCGTTTCATCGCGGACGCCCCCGGAAAAACCGGCGCGGCGTCCCATGACCAACAAGAATTGAAGGTTACGCCCGTG
>CAUVIG010000177.1:0-4735 GCA_963551745.1 uncultured Actinomyces sp. | reverse complement strand
TGACGACCTCGACGGTGGGCTTGTGCTCGGTGGGGTGCTCGTCGACCGGGATGCCTCGACCGTTGTCGACGACCTTGATGCCGCCGTCTTCCTGGATCGTGACCTCGATGTGGTCGGCGTAGCCGGCCAGGGCCTCGTCAACGGAGTTGTCGACGACCTCGTACACCAGGTGGTGCAGGCCGCGTTCGCCGGTGGATCCGATGTACATACCCGGGCGCTTGCGGACGGCTTCCAGGCCCTCGAGGACGGTGATGTCCGATGCGCCGTAGGACTGCTCGCCTTCGGCGGTCTTCTCGTTGTCAGCCACGTGGCTCCCCTCGCAGTGCGCGAAAATAGATGTTTAACCTTGTAGATTCTACCAAAAGTGGCGCTTGTTCCCAGGATTGACAGGCTCGGAGGGTTACTTTACAAACTGCGTGATTGCAACAAAAACTCGACTGTGATCAGTCGCATGTCGATTGGTGTTGCGGCTGGGACGCATGGGGCCGCCCTCCCGGCTGGGAGGGCGGCCCCGTTACTCGCATGTGAACGGCGATAATATGCGTGCCAGGAGGCTCCGAACGATGCCGATGAAGAGCCTTGAATGAGCGCGAGGACGCCGTCTGATCAGCTGATTACTTCGGCTGCCAGGTCCACTTTTGGTAATCCTTTCCCTGTCCCTGAAGCAGCGTCCAACCAGGGTCGCGGAACTCGATAGGGTCCTTCTTGTTTGGGATCACCCAGTAGACAACGTACTGAACAGACTGTCCGGCTGGAACATCTCCAACATCGGGCACGTACTTGAAGTCATCGGGCTTCTGGGTCATGAAGAAGTTGGGCGGTGCAAGCTGTTCACCATTCTGGTACGCACGCGGGTACATTCCGCCGAATTCCGGGGCATTACCCTTGTTAGTGACCTTGAAGGTCACCTTGATCGTCTGCTCGTTGTTGTCGGCCTTGGGGCCGTAGGAGATGTCGGTGATCTCGTAGAGATTGGTGGCGCCGTAAGGGGTCATGCTGAGCATGCCGTTGGCTCCCATTGCGTTTCCCTGCGTGGGTGCGGCGGACGGATTGTTGTTGTTCGGCGCCTGAGGGGTGCCGGGCGCGGGGTTTGCCGGGTCTGTGCTGCCACCTCCCGGGTTCGCCGGGCCGGAGGCACCGGGTGCGGGCGCGGAAGAGTCGTCGGAATCTGATCCCGACATCGCCCAGATGACGCCACCGACGATGATCGCGATGACGACGATGCCAGCGATGATGCCGATGATGAGCGGCGTCTTGGACTTCCCGCCCTGCTGGGGTGCGCCCTGAGGGAATCCACCCTGCCCGCCGTAGCCCGCCTGCGGGTTCCACTTTCCGTAGGCCTGCTGGGGTGCGCCCTGAGGGAATCCACCCTGGTACTGGCCGGGCGCGTATCCGCCCTGCTGGCCAAAGCCCTGCTGGTATCCGCCCTGGGCGGCGCCGGGGTATCCGCCCTGCTGGCCAAAGCCTTGGGCGCTTCCTTCGTTCCTGGCGAATGGATTGCTCATGATGTCTCCTTAACAAGCCCTCACGCGCGGGCTAACGGGACAGCATATCAGAGACCGCGCGGTCAGAAACATCATTTGGACGGCGACGTGCCCGTCGCTGTCACCCGTAGTCGGCGCGCGGGCCTCGGCCACGTACGACGTAGGGGCCTTTCTTCCACGAGGGGGCGACGGGACCTCGGATGATGACCTGTTCGACGACGCCGGATCCGACTTCCTCGGCGATGCGCCGTTCGATAGTGGGCAGGAGCAGCTGGAGCTGTTTCGCCCAGGCGGTGGAGTCGGTGCGCACGACCAGGCGGTGGCCTTCGAAGGTCTCGATGCGGGCGTGTTCGGCGACCTGGGGGCCGACGATGTCGCGCCATTTCGCCATGATCGACCCCATCTTGGTGGGGGTGTCCCATTCGCGCGTCTTGATTGTGCGCGCCAGGATCGCGCCCAGGGAGTTGGCCCTTCGGTAGCGCGGACGCATGGCTGCCATGCCGGGGGAGCGGCTCCACGAGGCGCCGGTTCCTTTCAGGGCCTGGCGCAGAGCCGCGAGGTCACCCTCGGGGTCCTCCTCCGTCGACGAGGCCGGGGCTTCGATCCCATTCGCGTGGCGGTACGCGGCAGCTCGGGCTGTGGCGCGCGCGGCGACGCTATCGTCCTCGGCGAGGCGGCCAAAGCCGTCGGTTTCGATGGCCGCGTATTCGCTGGATCCGTCGAGGCTGCGGCGGGGACGTGTTTCGTCGAGGCCCCACGAGGGCAGCGTGGACCTCGTGTAGCCGTGCGTGCGCGCGACGCTCTGGGCTCGTTCGAGGGCGCGGACGACGAACTCGTCCGCGTCGACTTCTTCGCCCGGGGCACTCGATTCGCTCAGCTCGTCGTCAGCCATGTCCTCGTGCTCACTCATCGGCGGCTCCGTCGATGACGGTGCCGCGCTCGGGGTCGAGGCGCACGTGCAGCGCGTGGTGGTCAAGGGAGGCGGGCAGGTCGCCGGCGACCGCGCAGGTGACGATGATCTGTTCGGCCTTCGATGCCAGGGCTGCGAGGCCCTCACGGCGCGAGGAGTCGAGCTCGGCGAAGACGTCGTCGAGGATGAGGATCGGGGTATCGCCGTCGTCGCTGAGCAGCTCGAAGGCACCGAGGCGCAGTGCGAGGGCGACCGACCATGATTCGCCGTGCGAGGCGTAGCCCTTGACGGGCATCACGCCGAGGCTGAGGGTGAGGTCGTCGCGGTGTGCGCCGACGAGGTTGACGCCGCGCTCGGTTTCCTTTTCGCGCACGGACGTCAGGGCGGCGAGCATACGCTCGGTCTGGGCCTCCACGTCGGTGAGGTCGGCGCTGGCGGGGTTGTCCGGATCGGTGCCGATAACGCGGTCGACGGAGGCATCGAAGGCGAGGCGCAGGTGGCGCGGGGAGTCTGCCACGTCGTCGTAGGAGCGCGCGGCCGGCTCTTCCAGGCGCGATGCGATGGATGCGCGCGTCGCCGTGATACGCGCCGACAGCGCGGCGAACTGTTGGTCCCAGATATCGAGGGTCGACAGGTCGGGGGATTGGCCGCGGCGGACCGAGGCCTGGGCGGCCTTCATGAGCGCCGCGCGCTGGCGTGCGACCCGATCGAAGTCGGAGCGCAGGGAGGCGTGGATGGGGGAGAGCTGCGTAGCCAGGTCGTCGAGGAAGGATCGGCGCACCGACGGGTCGCCGCGCACGAGCGAGAGGTCCTCGGGGGCGAAGACGACCGTGCGCACGATGCCCAGAATCTCGCGGGGCTTGACCTGCGCGCGGTTGATGCGCGCACGATTCGCCTTGCCGCGCACGATCTCGAGCTCGATGACCTGCTCGCGGCCCGAGGCCACGACCCGCGCGCGGATGACGGCACCACCCGGGGCGGCCTCGGCCTCGTCGATGGGGATACGCACGAGGGCACCCTCAGCGCCGACCCTGTGCGACGAAAACGTGGACAGGTAGGCGAGCGCCTCGACAAGGTTTGTCTTTCCCTGGCCGTTCGCGCCCACCAGGACCGTGGGGCCCTCGGGCAGCTCGACGACCCCGTGCTTCCAGGAGCGGAAGTCGTCGAGGGCCAGGTGGGAGACGCGCACGTCAGATGCCGAAGCGGATGGGCATCAGCAGGTAACGGAACTGCGTGACCTCGCCCTCGTCAGCCTTCTTCTGGCCGGTGATGACAGCCGGCTTCGTGGGGTGGGTGAAGCCGAAGCGCACGTAGTCGGTGTCCAGGACCTGCAGGCCATCGATGAGGAACTGCGGGTTGAAGGCTGTCGAGATGTCGTCGCCGTGCAGGGTCGCCTCGATGGCTTCGGAGGCCTGAGCGTTGTCACCCTGGCCGGCCTCGAGGACCAGCTGGCCCTCGGTGAAGGCCAGGCGCACGGAGGTCTTGCGCTCGGCGACCAGCGACATACGCTTGACGGCCTCGAGCAGTGCGTGGCGATCGACGACGGCCTGAATCGGCGTCGTGTCGGGGAAGAGGCGACGCACGGCGGGGTAGTCGCCGTCCATGAGCGTCGAGGTGGTGCGGCGTCCCTGGGCGGTGAAGCCGATGAGGGACGAGGCGCCGGGCTGGGACTCGCCGGACAGACCGACCTCGACCTTGGCACCCGAGGTCATCGACTTGGCGACGTCCTGGAGGATGCGGGCCTTGACCAGGGCGACCTCTTCGATCGAGGTGTCGGTGGGCTCCCAATCCAGCTCGCGCATGGCGAGGCGGTAGCGGTCGGTGGCCAGCAGCGTGATCGCCGGGCCGTTGATCTCGATGCGGACGCCCGTCAGCAGGGGCAGCGTGTCGTCGCGCGACGCGGCGATCGACACCTGGGACACGGCCTGCGACAGCGTCGAGGAATCGATCGCGCCGACGCCCGTGGGCTGCGCGGGCAGCAGGGGGTACTCGTCGAGGGGCATGACGGCGAGCGTAAAGTGCGAGGAGCCGCAGACCAGGTTCACCTTCTGGCCATCGAGCTCGACGGAGACGGGCTTGGAGGGCAGGGATTTGGAAATGTCGGCCAGTAGACGACCGGAAACCAGGACCTCGCCGGCCTCATCGACCGTCGCGGGGATGTGCGAGTTCGCGGACACCTCGTAGTCGAAGGAAGACAGGGTCAGCTCGTCGCCTTCAGCCTTGATGCGCACGCCGGCCAGGATCGGCGATGCCGGACGCACGGGGAGCGTGCGTGCGGTCCACGACACGGCTTCGGCCAGAACATCGCGGGCGACGGTGAACTTCATAGCTGCCTCCAAAA
>CAUVIG010000176.1:0-4762 GCA_963551745.1 uncultured Actinomyces sp. | reverse complement strand
GGATCGCTACCGGACTCGGCGGCCGCGCGGGCGGCCTCGAGGGCGGGCGTCCACGCGTCCACCATGGTCTTCTCACCCGTGGTGGCCTTGCCGCGGGCCTGGATTCCGTCGAGCGCGCCCGCGATCACCGCTGCCACGCCCGCGCCGTCGAGATCGCCGTCACCGGCGGCCTTGGATGCGCGCAGGAACGCGGTCCCGTACAGGGGCCCGGCGGCGCCGCCGACCGTGGACATGAGGGTCTTGGCGACCGTCTTGAGGACCTCGGCGACGCTGGTGGGCTCGGCCATTCCTAGGGCCTCGAGCGCGGCCTTGAATCCGCGGTCCATGTTTTCGCCGTGGTCGCCATCCCCGATGGCTCGGTCCAGGTCCACCAGGTAGTCACGCTGCTGCGCGACGTCCGCCGCCGCCAGCTCGATCCACCGGCGTGCCCACGCTGCATCTAGGCTCATCGTGTTTCTCCTTGTCCTGCTTGGTTGTTTACTTCCAGGCGACCGTGTTCACGGGCGCGTCGAAGAGCTCGAGGAGCTCGTCGTCAGCGCGCATGAGGGTCACGGAAACGCCGGGCATCTCCAGGCTGGTCACGTAGTTGCCGACCATCTGGCGAGCAATCTCGACGCCGTCCTTCTTCAGGAGGGCGGCGAGGGCGCGGAAGCAGATGTAAAGCTCGGAGATGGGAGTGCCGCCCATGCCGTTGACGAGGGCCACGACGCGCTCGCCTTCGGTGAGGCCCAGGTCTTCGCGCACGCGCTCGTAGAGTTCGGCGACGAGGTTGTCGGCGGGCTCCATGGCACCGCGGCGGTATCCGGGCTCTCCGTGGATGCCGATGCCCAGCTCGATTTCGTCCTCGCCCAGGTCAAAGGAGGGCTTGCCGGCGTGGGGCACGGTGCAGGGGCCCAGGGCCAGGCCCATCGAGCGGGTCTGATCGTTGACCTTGGTGGCGATGTGGGTGACTTCCTCGAGGGAATCGCCACGTTCGGCGGCTGCGCCCGCGATCTTCTCGACGAAGATGGTGCCGGCGACACCGCGGCGCCCCGCCGTGTAGAGGGAGTCCTCGACGGCGACGTCGTCGTTGACGACGACGGTGGCGACCGTAATGTCCTCCATGTCGGCCAGCTCGGCGGCGGTCTCGAAGTTGAGGACGTCGCCCGTGTAGTTCTTGACGATGTGCAGGACGCCCGCGCCGTGATCGGCGGCCTTCGTGGCCTCCAGGATCGGGTCGGGGGTGGGCGACGTGAAGACCGCGCCAGGCACGGCCGCATCCAGCATGCCTTCGCCGACGAAGCCCGTGTGCAGGGGCTCGTGTCCGGATCCGCCGCCGGAGACGAGGCCGACCTTGCCTTCAGCCTTAGGGACGTGACGGGTCACGAAGTCGGGCGAGTAATGGACATCGACGATGTCGGAGTGGGCCAGGGCGAATCCTTCGAGGGATTCGCGGACGACGGCGTGGACGTCATTGACGAGCTTCTTCATGATGCCTCCTTGCACATTGCTCATCTGTACTTGTACGCATGGTCAATCGTGCCACCTTTGAGCACAAAATCCCAACCGTGGCGGCCGCCACGATGCGGCCGCCCTGTTTGGGGTCCATCCTAGCGTGGGCTGTGGCCGGCGAGGGCCAGCATTTCCCCTGCCAGCATGACCGAGCCAAACACGAGGACTCCGCTGCGATCCGCGGGCTCGGCCCCGGCCTCGGCAATCTCGGCTGCACGATCGACCGCATCGGCCAACGACTCGCGCACGTCTACCCGGTCGGGACCGAAGACCTCCTCGGCGATCTCAGCCAGGCGTGCGATGTCGGCCGCTCGCTCACCCGGCATCTGCGTGACGACCAGGTGATCGATGAAGGGCTCGACCTCGGACAGGACGCCCTCGACGTCCTTGTCCCCCATCGCCGCGTACACGCCCGCGATGCGCGCGAACCCAAAGGAGGATTCCACGGCCTCGCGCAGGGTGGCCGCGCCAGCAGGGTTGTGCGCGGCGTCCACGATGATCGTGGGCGAATGACGCACGACCTGCATGCGTCCCGGGCTGGAGGCGTTCATGAGGCCCTGCTCGACGATGCGACCGTCCAGGCCGCGGCCCCCCATGAAGGCTTCGACGGCCACGAGCGCCGCCGCCGCGTTGTGCGCCTGGTACTGGCCGAACAGAGGGACAAACACGTCCTCGTAGACCGCGGAGGGCGTGCGGATCGTGACCATCTGGCCGCCGACCCCCATCTGACGATCCACGACCTCGAAGTCGCGGCCCTCGACGCGGGCGATCGCGTCGACGGAGCGCGCCTGCTCGAGGAGGATGTCAAGGACTTCCTCCTCCTGAGCCATGATAACGACGACCTGTCCGGGCTTGATGATGCCCGCCTTTTCGCGCGCGATTTCTTCGATCGTGGAGCCGAGCCACTTCGTGTGATCCAGGGCGATCGGCGTGATGACCGAGACGCCAGCATCGATGACGTTCGTGGCGTCCCAGCGCCCGCCCATGCCGACCTCGACGACAGCCGCGTCGACCGGGTAGTCGGCGAAAGCCGCGTAGGCCATGATCGTGAAGACCTCGAAGAAGGACAGGCGAGGGCCCCCCTCCTGCGAGCTGCGCTCGTCCACCATGCCGACGTAGGGCTCGATGTCCTCCCACGCGCGCACGAAGCCCTCGCGCGTGATCGGGTGCCCCTCCAGCGAGATGCGTTCGCGCACGTCGAGCAGGTGCGGGCTCGTGAAGCGGCCCGTCTTCATGCCGAAAGCGGTGAGGAGCGAGTCGATCATGCGCGACGTGGATGTCTTACCGTTCGTGCCCGTGATGTGGATCGACGGGTAGGAGTTCTGCGGGTCGCCCAGGATGTCCAGGGCAAGCTTCACGCGCTCCAGCGTGGGGTCGATGTCGTGCTCGGGTGCGCGCGCGACGATGGACTGGTAGATCTCCCACGCGCGCGCGTCCAGCGCGACGTCGTCCTGAGCCTTCGCGAGCGCGGCCTCGTGGGAAGCGCGCTCGTCGCGTGCTTCGGCGGCGTCGTCGGCGAACTCCTCGTCCACCTCGCCCTCAATCTCCGCGAGGATGGAGGGATCGGGGCCCAGCAGCAGCGAGTGCTCGACGAGGGCGCGCAGCGCGGCCTCGCGTTCGCTCTCCTCAGCCTCGGGGTCGATACCCTCCCCCGCCTCGGTCTCCTCAACCTCATCGGCTGCTTCCAGGTACGGGATGAGGTCGGCCGGGATGCCGCCCTGCTGGTCCTCGTGGGTGGGATCTTGCCCGAAGAACGATTCGCCTGCCATGTTTCCTCCGCTGCTCGCAGTGTCTCCGCTATTTTACCGGCCCATGCGCGGCGGGCGGCTTGTTCCGCCGGTCACGGCGCGTTGGCACGCACTCTTCAGGCGTCGTCATCGACGAGGCCGGGGCACCTCACTCGGGACGCGCACCGACGCTCGGGAGCTCCGGGAGGCGGTTACTCCTCGCTTCAACGACCGCACCGTTAAGCTTGTGCCCATCGCAACGATCCCCTCAAGGAGGCAACACATGGGCAAGTGGTTTGGTCAGGCAGGCGAAATCGAAGAGCTGCGCGCCGAGAACTCTCGGCTCAAGGAGCAGGTCGCGACCCTCGAGGCGCGACTGCGCGCCGCCTACGCGGACGCCGGTGTTACGGCCCTCTCCGGATCCTCCTCCCCCGCTCCCGAGGCACCAGCCCCGCAGGCCTCAGCTCCCACCTTCCCAGTCGGCGCACCCAACCCGGCCACGGCCTCGTTCCCGGAGCTGAGCGCAGCCGAACTCCAGATGATCGCCGAGGGCAGGATAATCTACGCCGTCAAGGCCTATCGGGATCGCACCGGCGTCGATCTCAAGACGGCAAAGGCGGCGATCGACGCGGCCCGCTGAGCGTCAGTCACCACAGCCTCCGCCTATCACGAGGTTTTCTCCACACCGCAGCTGGTCGAAAAACGGTTGCTTCCCGGTTGACGCTCACTCATGCGGATAGGTTGTACGCTTGCGGATAGGTTATGCGGATACGGATAGGTTAGTAACCTATCCAGATGCTCATAACCTATCCGCGTGTTCATAACCTATCCGCGTGAAGGCATCCACCGGCCACAGCGCATTTTCTTGGACAGCGATACCGGGTTCATCAACGAGGCCGGGGCGGGGCACCGTCATCGCCTATCCTCACGCTCGGCGAGACAACCGCTCTGATAGGATGTCAATCACATAATCACCGTCGTCGACAACAGGACACGCCATGCTGCTTATCGGCTTTACGGAAGAACCCGACTGGGTTCGCTCCACCTTTAATCTCACCTACCGCGTCTCGTGGGAGACCCTGCTCAAGGGCGTACGCGGTGTCTTCCCCTACATGCGCGGCATCTCCCCGAACACCGACAACCCCGAGATACTGGTCGACGACGCAATTGTCCAGATTTCCTCCCCCGACGAGATCCTCACCATCCCCGAGGCCGGTTCCATCACCATTCGTGGCTTCGCGCCCGTCATCAAGACAGCCGCCATGCTGGTGTTCCACAACCAGGTGTCCTACGTTAACGTCGCCGTGGGGCGTGTCGGCGAGGAATACCAAAACACTGACTACGAAAAGTTCAACAAGTCGCTGTGCCAGTTCATGGACTCCATCGAGATCATGATGCATCTGCCGCCCAAGGAAGACAGCTGACACAACTGGTCCGCGTCATGCCGGAGAACGTTGTATCCTCCGGCACTCGTCAATAACGGCTGGGGCCGGGAGGTTTCCCTCCCGGCCCCAGCCTATGCAGGCGGGTGGGGCGGGCGTTCG
>CAUVIG010000175.1:0-4823 GCA_963551745.1 uncultured Actinomyces sp. | reverse complement strand
GTGGTTTCCAGCGTCGTGATGATCGCCGGGGCAATTTCGAGGATCGCGGCGAGCGCGGTGGTTTCCGTCGTGATGACCGTCGTGGGGATCGTGGTGGTTATCAGCGTCGCGACCATGACCGTCGTGACTTCGATTCGCGTGATGACCGTCGTGGGGATCGTGGTGGTTATCAGCGTCGCGACCATGACCGTCGTGACTTCGATTCGCGTGATGACCGTCGTGGGGATCGTGGTGGTTTCCAGCGTCGCGATAATCGTCGCGACGGCTTCCAGGATCGCGGACGCGGGGGCGCATCTCGCAACGACGGGGGCTACAAGAGCTACTCGTCGACGGATGAGTACGTCTCGCCCAACGGTAACGAGCCGACGATTCCTGCTGGCGTCAGCGCAGATGAACTCGACCGCGATGCTCTGCGGGCTCTGACCACTCTATCTGGCCCTAATCGTGACATTGTTGCCCGTCACCTGGTGATGGCCGGCCAGCTCATCGATCTTGATGCTGAGGCCGCCTACCAGCATGCGCAGGCCGCCGTCGCGCGTGCCGGCCGGGTTGATGTCGTGCGCGAGGCAGCTGCGCTCACTGCCTATGCATCGGGCCGCTACGAGGAGGCGCTGCGCGAGGTACGCGCTGTTCGTCGTATGCGCGGCGATTTTTCGCTGCGAGCTGTGGAAGCTGACGCCGAGCGCGGTCTTGGCCATCCGGAAAAGGCTGTCGAGATCATCGACGCCACCGATCCCTCGACCCTTGAGCTCGCAGAGCAGGTCGAGCTCGTGCTCGTCTCCTCCGGCGCTCGCGCGGATCTCGGCCAGGCCGAGGTCGGCCTCGTGATTGTTGATGACGCACTCGCAGCCCTGCCGGATGCGGCTGACGACGAATTGCGTTGCCGCCTGATGGAGGTCAAGGCGCAGCGCCTGCTCGACCTTGGCCGTGAAGACGAAGCCGCAGAGGTTGTCGCGGCGATGCCCGCCGAGGTCGAGGACACGGAGATCGTCGACATCGCGC
This sequence comes from uncultured Actinomyces sp., assembly GCA_963551745.1. Taxonomy (GTDB): domain Bacteria; phylum Actinomycetota; class Actinomycetes; order Actinomycetales; family Actinomycetaceae; genus Pauljensenia. Next base: position 3,821 of record CAUVIG010000175.1, on the reverse strand, counting down.
TCTACGCTGATGCGGACGTGGACGGTAAGCGTTCTCCGCTGCGTGGCTCCGGCGCGGCTCTTGCTGAAGAATATGACTGCGCGCTGCTCGACCTTGACGGCACGGCGTGGTCCGGTGACGAGACGATCGAGCACGCCGCTGCGTCGGTTATTGAGGCACGTGAGTCCGGCATGGCCTCGGCTTTTGTCACCAACAACGCGATGCGTACCCCCCAGCAGGTTAGCGACAAGCTCAACTCCATGGACTTCGCCGCGACGCCCGACATGGTTATGACCTCTGCAATGGACATTGCGGCGATCATGGCTGAAGACCTCGAGGAGGGCTCGAAGGTCTTCGTCATTGGCGGCGCCGGCCTGCGTCTCGCTCTCGAGGAGCGCGGCTTCGTCCTTGTGGACAGTGCCGACGACGAGCCCGCAGCGGTCGTTCAGGGTCTCGACAAGAAGGTTGACTGGGCGCTCCTGTCTGAAGGTGCTTTCGCCATTGAGCGCGGTGCCGCTTTCTACGCCTCGAACCTTGACTCAACTTTGCCCGTCGAGCGTGGCCAGGCTCTGGGCAACGGCTCGCTGGTCCGCGCCATTTCGCACGCAACGCGCAAGCGCCCGATCGCTGGCGGCAAGCCTGAGCCGGGTATTTACCGCCGCGCCGGCGAGCTCGTGGGCGCGCAGAACCCGATCGCTGTCGGTGACCGACTGGAGACCGACATTATGGGTGCTGTCGCCGCAGGCGTGCCCGCCCTGCATGTCCTTACTGGTGTACACCAGGCTCGCGATGTGATCCGCGCCCCGCGCGGACAGCGTCCCAGCTACCTGGCGATCGACATGCGTGGTCTGCTGGAGGCGCACCCGGCGCCCAAACACCACCGCGATGGTACCTGGACCTGCGGTGTCTCCCAGGTCGCCAAGGCCACCCGCTCCGGCGTGCTGACGCTCGACGACGTCGAACTGACCGAGCCTGTCACGATCAGCATTGACTCGTACCGCGCGCTCACTGCTGCCGCGGGGGAATACGCGGATGGCGCCGGCTCGCCGGTGTCCTGCCCCGACATCACGGTCGTCGACAACGAGAATCCCGCTGGCATCGTCACCCTGCCTGAGCCCGTTGCCGCTCCGGACGAGGACGACTTCTACGATGTCGCCGCCGATGCCGACAAGCTGCCCGAACCGGGTGCTTCGACGCCCGCGTTCCTGCCCGGTGAGGAGGAGCTTGAAGAGCTCCTGGAGCGCACGGCAGATTTGGACGAGCAGGCCTGATGGCATTACGCGAGCAGACTGAAGCCCGCCTGGTCGGTTTCGATCAGCTTGGCGTATCCCTCCAAGTAGAGACGCTTCGAGCGATTGAGGCCGACCTACGGCGGGCCCTGTCTGCCGACGCGCCGAGCGGCGCACTGGGCCCCGGTGCACAACTGACGGCTTCAGACAACGAGGGGAGCGGCGCATGAAGTTACGCAGGATCGACTCCGAGCTGGTACGCCGTGGCCTTGCGAAGTCACGTGCCGCCGCCGCACAGATGATTGAGGACGGGCGAGTCGCGCTCGATGGACAGATCGTTCTCAAGCCCGCGCGCCAGATGGACCCCGCGCAGGCCATTGTCGTCGAGGAATCGGACGATCCGGAGTACGTCTCCCGCGGTGCTCACAAGCTTGCCGGCGCGCTTGACGCTCTTGGTGACAAGGCGCCACTGATCGCGGGGCGTCGCGCGCTTGATGCTGGCGCGTCGACCGGCGGCTTCACCGATGTGCTGCTGCGACGGGGTGCAGCCTCCGTCGTAGCGGTGGACGTTGGCTACGGCCAGCTCGCCTGGAAGCTACAGAGCGACCCGCGCGTGGAGGTGCACGACCGGACGAACGTGCGCACCCTCGATCCGGCTTCCGTCGCTCCCGCTCCTGAGCTTGTGGTCGGCGATATGTCGTTCATTTCGCTCACGTTGGTACTTCCTGCGCTTGTCGCCGCGGCCGCGCTGCACGCCGATTTCCTTCTGATGGTGAAGCCTCAGTTCGAAATTGGTAGGGAACGCCTCGGCCACGGAGGTGTCGTTCGTAATCCGGAGCACCATGTCGAAACCGTTGAAACGGTTGCGCGGTGTGCCATCGACCTTGGGTTGGATATCGCCGCGATCGCCGCGTCGCCTCTGCCCGGTCCGTCCGGAAACGTCGAGTATTTCGTGCACATGCGGCGAGACTACCCGGATCCCATTGATCCCACGCAGCTCACCGACTACATCCGTCGTGCGGTCGAGGCCGGACCTGCCGGAGGTGCCCAATGACTCGTGTTTTGATGGTTCGTCATCGCCATCGTCCCAATGCGATCACGAGTGCGGTGAGCCTCGCGCAGGCTCTTCACGAGCAGGGGATCGACGTCGTCGACGACGCCTCGGGCGGCGACATTGACATGGTGCTGTCGATCGGCGGCGACGGAACGTTCCTCGTGGCCGCATCGAGTGCCCGCGTGCTTGGCGTCCCGCTGCTCGGCATTAACGCGGGTCACATGGGTTTCCTGACGGAACTCGGCGACAGAGGCACTGGCGACCTCGCCCGTACGATCCGGGAAGGCGACTTCACCGTGGAGCGTCGCATGACGCTGGATGTGACGATGGAACGCTCCGACGGGTCTAAGGCCGATGACTGGGCGCTCAACGAAGCTGTCGTTATGCACACCGACGTCGCTCACCCCGTCCACTTCGCTCTCGTCGTTGATGGGCAGGAAGTGTCGACCTATGGCGCTGACGGCATGATCCTGTCCACTCCGACCGGATCGACCGCCTACTCGTTCTCTGCGGGCGGCCCGGTTGTGTGGCCTGATACCGAAGCGATTGTCGTCGCCCCTCTGGCCGCTCACGGGCTTTTCACGCGCCCGCTCGTCGTCGGTCCTTCGGCGTGCGTCGAGATCGTCGTTCTCAACGACATGTGGACACCGCCGGAGATGTGGTGTGATGGCCTTCGACGCATGACTGTTCCGGCCGGGGGAGTGGTCCGTGCGCGCGTCGGTTCCTCACCCGTTCAGCTCGTGCGCATCGACGATACGCCGTTTTCCGCGCGTCTTGTCCGCAAGTTCAATCTTCCCGTGCGCGGGTGGAGGGATGGTCCCCGGTGATCGAGTCGCTCGATATTTCGCATCTCGGCGTCATCGAGTCTGCTCACGTCGACCTTGGTGAGGGCCTTATCGTCGTCACGGGTGAGACCGGTGCGGGTAAGACGATGGTGTTGTCAAGCTTGCAGCTGCTGCTCGGTGCTCGCGCGGATGCTGCGCTCGTGCGTTCGGGCGCTGATCGCCTGTCCGTCGACGGCATTTTCTCGGTGGGCGAGGAGGTTGCAGCACGCGTTGAGGAGAGCGGCGGGCTCATCGAGGGTGGTGAGCTGATTGTCGGCCGCTCGGTGCGTGCTGCAGGACGCTCCCGCGCGCACCTCGGATCGCGTCCCGTGCCTGCATCGGTATTGACGGACATCGTTGGGTCGATGGTGACGATCCACGGGCAGGCCGACCAGATCCGCCTGACGGGGGAGGCCGCCCAGCGTCGTGCCCTCGATCAGTTTGGAGGCGAGTCCCACGCGGCGTTGCTCGAGGAATACCGTACTGCTTTCCGTTACGCCGTCGACGTCAAGCATCGCTTGGATTCGCTGCGTGGCGACGCAAGCGAGCGTGCCGACGAGCTGGAGGATCTGAGAGCCGCCATCCAGCAGATCGAAGAACTCGATCCTACGATTGGCGAGGAGGAAGAGCTCGTAAGCGAGGCAGCGCGCCTGACGAACGTTGAGGACCTGCGCGCGCTGGTTGGCGTGTCTCTGGGGTATCTCAAGGGCGACGACCGGGGTGACTTTACCGGGG
>CAUVIG010000174.1:0-4852 GCA_963551745.1 uncultured Actinomyces sp. | reverse complement strand
GCCCACTAGACCCACAACACGCCGCCTAAAGCACCACGTTTGCGCCTATAGCCCGCGAGGCCCATTGCCGGGCTTTCTGACGGTTGATTATTTCACAACTAGCCCAGGGGGAATCCTCGCTTCAATTGCCGACGTATCAAGTCTCCTCGTACATGACACGACAGCATGACAGACCGCGAGCAGCGTGGGCAAAACGACGAAAAGGCAACAGAAACCCCGGGCTTCGCCCAGTGTTGGGCAGGCCTTAAGGCTACGGTGGGTGCCCACAAAAACGCATACGAGACGCTGCGCGCACTGCTGAACGCCACCGTTGAGGACGAGCACACGCTCCTCGAGAAGAACCCGTCGCGCATCAAGGGTACTCCCGAAAACCAAGAGTGCTTTCCAAGTTCCCATACTCCCTCGCACAGGTCGAAGCCTTAGCGGCCGAGATGCCCGCCCGCTATTGTGCGCTCGTGCTACTGCTCGCCGACACGGGTCTGCACACCAACGGGGCATTGGCTCGTACTCGTGCGTCGCCTGTCGAGCGCGAGCACGGCGGCATGAGCGTTCGCATGGAGTGTTCACTGCATCGATCGGGGCAACGTCTGGTGCCGGGGCCGACGAAGACTAGCGCGGGCATGCGCACGGTGGCACTCATGGCCTCGACAGCTATCATCATGCATACTCATCTGCGGAACCATGTCGGCCCAGGTGTGCAGGCAATCCTGTTTCCAGCGCTGAGCGGGTCGGGCTTCGAACGCGACACAGCCCTCACGCTGCTTCTGCATGCGGCGTAGGACAGTGCAGGAATCCAGATCCCGAACGGACACTCGGACGACTGGCACGCGCTACGCAACTAGTCTGCGACCCGCTGTAGGCAGGCCGACGCGACGGCGGGCACCAATGCCTCGCTACGGGTGGTCCGATCCTACATAGCGTCTCGTTACCAGCGCACGGACGAGGATTTCAAGCGTGAGATCCTTGCCAGGATGGTCGAGCGCCAAGCAACGTCGTTGAGGAAGTAACAAAGAGCGCCGCCCCAAGGCGAAGCATGTTTTTTTGACGCATAATATTCCCAATAGATGCAAGGAGGAATGTTATGCCCAACCGGGACATGATTGCAGTTATCCAGCACACGGCCGAAGTGCTCTCGCCCGCGATGTGGGCCGCACATGGGACAGCCCTTCATGACGCCGATTCACGCCTTCGTGGCCTCAAGCACGAGACGTACCCTGCGTTGCGTCCGCTTGTGGCCCGCGCGAGCCTACGGGAGTTCCTGATGGCCGACGAGGTTCTGCCTCCGGGGTGGCGCGTTGCCGGTAGGCCGCAGCAGATGGCGCAACTGATCATAGAATCGGACGATATCACTGCGCGATTCTTGAAGGAGTCGCCGGTTGCTTTCCCCGGCGGGGTTCCAGCTGCGGGCAGGAATGGGGCACGACAGGCCTTTTGGCAGCCCTCTCTCCTTGAGGTCGACAGCCCGATGCCTCAGTTGAACCTTCTGCTTCTGTGGGACTACAACACACCTGGCCGCGCGGATGACGGTTTCACCCTGCGCCTGGTTCACCCGAAGGGGCCGGGTAGGTACCTGGGGAGGACTCCTATCGATGCGAGCATTCCCCTGAGCGAGGACCTCAACTGGTTCAAGTCTTTGCGATTCACTGATGCGCAAGAGGACACGCAGGAGGATTTCTTCGCGCAGATCGACGCCGACGAGGCTGAGGGACATGGCTTCGCAGGCTAACTACTACGGTGGGCGCCTGGGGCTTCTCCTTGACCTGGAGGGGATAACGCAGGCACAGGCAGCCGAGCGGCTTGGAGTATCGCAGGGAGCTGTCTCGAAGATAATCCACGGCGTATCACCACTTTCCGAGGACCTGGCTGTGCGGCTCGCCGCTGAATTCACCGTTCCCTCCTCGTTCTTTGCGCGCGCGCCGCGTCCATCAGATGCTGCTGCGGTGACGTTCCGCAAGAAGGCATCAACGAGAGCCTTTGAGGAGCGTAGGATCGGGGCGCTCGCGCAGCTTGCGGGGGATCTGTGGCGCGCAGCGTCGCAGCATTCGGGATACTATCCGTTCACACCTCCCGACGTTCTGTACATGGATGCGGACGACGCAGCCACGGCGGTCCGTGAGGCCGCAGGATTAGGAGCGGACGCCCCGGTCGCATCGATGACTCGCATGGTGGAGCGTATGGGTGTTGCGGTCGTCGCAAACCTGGACCCACAACGTTCCTATGGAACGACAATGGCGGGCGTATCGCGCCCCTCTGCCAGCGAGAATCGGCCCGTGATAGCGACCTTGGGACCCGAGCGGGGCGACGTACAGCGTATGACGATCGCCCACGAACTCGCTCACCTGCTCTTCGACCACGACCTGGTGACCCCTCCTCGTGCGAGGTCGCCACGTGAACGCATGGCCTTCGAATTCGCGGGAGCGCTCCTCCTGCCGGCACCCCCCATGCGCGCGTCAATTGGCGAGCGGTCGACGATTCCCGATTACATGCGCCTCAAGGCACGATTCGGGGTGTCACTCATGGCCATCGTGAAGCGCGCCGAAGGGCTACACCTGATCTCGCCCGGGCGCGTGAAGAGCATGTACGGACAGATCAATGCGCGCGGCTGGCGCCTCAACGAACCTGTTGACGTCCCCGCCGAAAGACCCTCACTCCTCGCGCAGGCAGCCGAACGCGCCTGGCCGGGCACCCCCTTCAAACGAATCAGCGAAGCAACAGGCGTGCCCACCACGCTTATCGCCGCTTGGATAGGCATCAACTCCAACACAGCCCACCGGCAGCAGGGCGCCGAGGTAATCAACCTCGCCGCTAGACGAGCGACACTCTCAACTACCTCACGATGACCCGCCCCACACCATACTCCGGCGAGACCCACATGGGCGCTCGCGGGAGTCTTTTTGCGCTGGGCGCATGAACAGTGCCCGTTTTAGGCGCGTTCCCGGCTGCTCAGGAGTGGCATTGTGTCTGAGCGCGGCGCTGCCAGGCCTTAGCCAGCGCACCGATCAACGATCGCCATAGCCACAAAGGCCGACGAGACGTATTATGCTTCTTCACGAGCAATTCTATCGCCTGCTCTCGCGCCCCCGCGTTGCAACCGCTGGGGCGCATCTCTTTACCTTCTTCGCTGGCGACCTTCGTTCCTCGGGACGGCCTGGGCGGTCTACCAGGTGCTCGCGAGAATCCGAATCGGCGGTGTGAATCTTCTCGAATGGGTGGGGGTTATGACGCCTAGCGGCAAGACTCGCGCCGACATCGAGGGTGAGACCGGGATGCGCAGTCAGGAGAGCGGCGGTGCCGTGAATCCAACTCGATAACGTCGTCGTCGCAGCGCTGATCGGACTGGTGGGGATCGTCTGCGGGAACCTCATCAGCGGGTGGTCGCAGCGCCGCGTCGAGCACGAACACTCCCGTCTCGCAGAACTCACCCTGGCGTTCGACGCGATGAAAACGGAACTCGAGCGGCTGACCCTCAAGGTCGATCGCCTCGAGAAGGACCTGGAGGCGGCAACACTCGACCTCGACCAGACGCGGGCTCGCTACCGAGCCGCGCTCAGCTGGGGCCATAAGCTACGCCGCATCATCGAGGATCTGCTCTTGACGCTCCCGGAAGGGACGATGCTTCCGTTCGTCCCGGACCCTCCAAGCGAGATCAAGCCCGACATCTGAGTCACTAACAAGCAGGCCCCGGCCACCGGAAGCAAAACCTTCCAATGACCGGGGCTGTTCTGTTGTACCCACCACGTACCCATTCGGGGTGCATATCGCTGCAATTGCAACGATTGGTGGGAATCTGTGGAGCCCAGGGGGCACGTATCAAACTTATCGTGTTCCGCTCACATCTGATTCTGCGCTCCAGTCCTTCACTGGCTGCGTAGGGCGACGGGCATCAAATTGGTGAGTTCGCCGCCCAAGGCGAGGTCGAATGGGTCAAAGGCGGGCAGCCCCGGGTACCTCTAGTGGCTGTCGGCGCTGGACATCATAAGGCGGGACGCCTATCGGGATTGGGATTACTGAGCCTCTTCTGTGGAACTCGCGTCATCATGGCCTTCATGCGGGGTCAACAGCCCGTTCTCGTCGAGGGCCATCACACGGCTTGCCCCCATGGTATTTTGCTGATCTTCCGGCGACGACTGGCGTGCGTGCCAGGCGTCGTAAGCGAAGTCTCTGCGTCCCAGCCGAATAGCCGACTCCACCACGAACTGGCGACAACGGCGGAAGACGTCGTCGGAAAGGTCGGGCACGGAACGCCAGTGAAAACATGCCTCCCCATTCAACATCATCGTTAAGTCCGGCGTATATGCCAAGAAGAATGTGTACTCTTGTACGTCTATCCCCAGAACGAGAGTTCTTACCCAACTATCCAAGTTCTCTAACCACTTGAATGCCGCCTCTCCGACTTTCCCGCCATGATCTCGGATCTCGAAAACTGAAGGAAGAAAGCTCGGCTTGGTCGTGATGAGGGGCCGTCCCGGGTAGTAGCTCTTACTTTGCTGGTACCCCTGCACCAGCGTCTCGAAGCCGAGGCGCAGGTACTGAAAAGCGAGCGTGCGATCTTCGGCTGCGTCAGAGCTGCAGTCATCCGCTCGGCGTATGTACTCGCGCACCTTGGGATCACGCACAAAGCCGAGCAGTGACACTTCGGCGAACGGGGTGTCGAGCCCTTGCTCGGCTGCGTCAGCGAGGAAGTTGAGTCCGTTCGCGATGTGTCTGTCGATCGTCTGCTTGTTACTTTGATTGCCGTGGTGTTTGAAACCGACACGGGCGCTGTTCAGAGCGATCATCGCACTGCGATGGCCGGACAGGTCACCGCCCTGAGTTTTCAGGCTCTTCATAATTGAGGGTGTAGTTGGGGTCT
>CAUVIG010000173.1:0-4886 GCA_963551745.1 uncultured Actinomyces sp. | reverse complement strand
CGTCGGGTGCTGGCGGCGCGGGTGGCGCCGCCGGTGGTGCTGGTCGTGGTGGCGCTGGTGCTGGTGGCTTCTTGGGCGGCGGCGCTGGCGCTGGTGCGGGTGCTGGTAAGGAGGATAAGAAGTCGCGTCGGCGTAAGTATGTGGCGTTTAGGTTTGAGGATGAGGATGGTCTGCCTGCGGGTTATGTGAATCCGATGTCTCAGACGTATGGGTCGGATAAGGATATTGCTCCGGCTAAGCGCGCTGATGATGGTTGGGATCCTGCCCAATGGTGAGTTTGAACCATGAGGGTGTGCTCCGTCTGCCTCGCGTTTGTGTGGGGTGGGTGGGGCGCGCCGCGCGCGCTCTGGCCACGCTCGCCTCCGCGTCCGTGTTGGCTGTGGGTGCTCTTGCCTTGGTGCCTGCTCCGGCGCGTGCGGAGGATGTGATTACGACGCAGGAGTATTTTTCGTACTATCACTTCGATACTGCCCGGGCGAAGGGGTACACGGGTAAGGGCGTGACCATCGCCCTGATCGATGGGCCGGTGGACACCAGTGCGCCGGAGCTCAAGGGTGCGAACATTACGGATAAGAGCCGCTGCACGTTTGATGCCTCCCCTTCGGATAGGTCACACGGGACGGCAATGGCTTCTATCCTTGTCTCATCTTCCTACGGGGTTGCGCCAGACGCGACTCTATACTCCTATCAGGCGTCCACTAGTAGTTCTGTCGCGGAAGGTACGTGTCAGACGGACGGAGAGCAATCCGCTAGCGTTGCATCTTTGATCAATCGTGCGATTGACGATGGTGCCCTGATAGTCTCCATTTCACTAGGTGGCAACCTTGACAATAGTGACGAAACAAAGTGGGCTATTGCTCGTGCGATGAGTGAGGGGGTCATGGTTGTTAGCTCGGTGGGTAACAACGGTCGTGACGAGAACGACACACACCTGTCTCATTGGTCTGGTGTGGTTGGTGTGGCAGCGATTACCGCTACAGGCGAGCGTGCCAGTTATTCGTCTTGGGGTAACGGTGTGACGACGGCTGCTGTTGGTGGTCCGATTACGGCTCGGAACTATGAGACGGGCAAGATTGAGGAGACGACTGGTACTTCGAATTCGGCTGCGCTGACTTCGGGGATGTTGGCGTTGGCGCGTCAGAAGTGGCCGTATGCTTCGGCCAATCAGCTGTTGCAGGTGTTGACGCAGACCGCGCTCAACCCTAATCATGAGTGGAATCCGTACACGGGTTATGGCCCGATTAATGGGGGTGCGTTGGTGAATACTGATCCGTCGCAGTATCCGGATGAGAATCCTTTGGCTCAGAAGGAGGGTGGGTCGTCTCCGACGGTGGAGGAGGTCCAGGACTATGCCGATGGGTTGGTCGAGCCTGACCCTGATACTGTGGGTAAGTCCTACGTGTATCGCGGTGTCGATGAGGGAGCTGCCTTGATGGATGATATCGGTCCTATTCATTTGGGGACGAGTCCGAGGTATCACCGTAAGTGAACGCGACACGCCCCCGCCTCGCTTCGCACTCGTGTGCGGTGGGCGGGGCGCGCCGCGCGCCCTCGACGTCAAGCGAGTGAGCGCGGTTGCGGACGCCTGCCGGGACATCGACACCCCTGCGGATGTTGCCTGGTGGGAGGCCTTTCTAAGTAACTGACTTGTCAGTAACGCATCTGAGGGTGTATATTTATCTGATAAGCATCTGCTGACCTATCCCACTAAGGCGTGCTCATGAATCTTCGTCACGGACAACTGTGGCAGCGACTCGGACTGACCGTATTGTCAGGAATTCTTGTTGCGTCGCTCGCTCCCGCTACTGCCGCCGCTCCTGCAGACGGTCAGGACACGCATAGCGATGCGGAGGCTGCCGACCTCACCCTGTCAAGCGCGGACTCCAGCGTCGTCACCCCGGCCGCTTCCCAGGACCGTGTAGCCTCGGATGGCGCCGATGCGTCCGATGCCTCCGACTCCGCCGAATCTACGGAATCGGCCGACGAGGCCACGGCCTCGTCCGAGGAAGACAGCGGCGACGTTCGCACCTACACCTATCCAGGAACCTCAGGACCTACCCGCATTCACGTCATCTCAACTCAGGGCTCGGACGCAATTCTGCTCGAATCCAAGGGAGTATTCGGCATGATTGATGGAGGTGAAGGCCTGGGAGCGCCCGACGGTTCCGACCCACGTTACCCTGCGCGCCCGGGGATCAGCGCGGCATCGAAGGGGGATACGCAGCGGGTCCTGGACTACATGTCGTCCCAGGGGGTCACCTCCTCGAACCTGGCCTTTTACCTGGGCACCCACCCGCATTCGGACCATATTGACAATGCGGACGACATCATCTACCGCTTCCATCCGAGAGCCATCTTCACTCCGGAATATTCCGACAGTTGGATCTCCGATCCGAATGCGCTGTGGGATAACCAGTGGGTCTATGACCGCATGATTGCGGCGGCTTCCTGGGCGCAGCGCAGCTATGGCGCCACGCTCGTCCAGCACGTACGGAACTATGGGACGCATGTGCAGATCGGCGACATGGATATTCAAATCATCCCCTTCGACCCCGAGGAGTCCTACAAGCTCCACCCGATTCGTGATGCGAACCTTCTCGGCTGGGGGAGTGTCGTCTCGGCCTTCGGGCACCGCGCATTCCTTGCCGCCGACCTTGAGATTGAGGGGGACCTCGAGGATCGGATAGCGGCCGTCGTCGGTCATGTTGACATGCTCAAAGCGGGGCATCACGGCCTGACGACCTCGAACTCAGAATCATTCATGGCTACCCTCTCGCCCTCGATGATCATCCAGACGAACCCCGAATGGGTGACCCCGGACCGCCTGACGACCTCAGTCACTGTGAGTGGCAATGCGTCGTGGGCCCCCACCGCTGACCTGTGGGATCGGGCGCGTATTCCCGCCGTGGTGGGGACCTTTACCGAATCGGGCATCAGCTATAACGACCTGTCTGCCGCTTCGTGGGGACATGAGTACTACCAGGGTGTCACGCCGCGGGCGTGGTGGTTCCGGGGTGCGCGTCCGCAGTCAACCTACGGCTGGTGGAAGGGTTGGTCAGGCAACTGGTACTTCTTTACGGGGCACCCGTATTGTGCAACGAGCCAGTGGGTAAACGATCGTGGTTCCTGGTACTGGATGGACTCCACCGGCGCCATGGCGACAGGGTGGATCTACGACGGAAGCTCCCGATATTACCTTGATGGCCAGGGGAATCCGACCGCGCAAGGCTGGCAGCGTGTCGACGGGAACTGGCACTATTTCGTCGACGGTCGCGCGTCGATCGGATGGCTCGCTGATCGTGGGGCCTGGTATCGCCTGGACGAGTGGAGCGGCGTGATGCTCACAGGTTGGCAGAAGGTCGATGGACGCTGGTATTACATGCGTTCCTCTGGAGCTGTGGTCACAGGCTGGCAGAGTGTCGATGGCACCTGGTACTACTTTGATGGCGCAGGCGTGATGGTTACCGGATGGAACCAGGTCGGCGGCTCCTGGTACTTCATGGCCGAGTCGGGCAAGATGGTTACCGGCTGGCTGCACGACGGCGATGCCTGGTACTTCATGGAGCCCTCAGGTTCGATGGTCTCGGGCTGGAAGAACATCGGCGGTTCCTGGTACTACTTTGCCGACTCTGGCGTCATGGCCACCGGGCGGGTGATCGTCTCTGGTCGTATGTCCTCGTTTGCAGAGTCGGGACGTTGGCTGGGCTACGTATCCTGACCGTTAGCGATGCTCGTCGAGCTGGTGGAAGATCGCTGCGAACAGGGGCGTGACAACCTCGAGGGTGTCGAGCGCGCCGCCTCGCGAGCCGGGGGAGGAGATGATGAGCGCACCCGAGGAATCGCGCGCGGTCACGCCGACGACCTCGCGCGACAGGCCCGACAGGGGTGTGTTCGCCAGGCCGTGGGCGCGGATCTGCTCGGCGATGCCGGGGATCTCGACCTCGACGATGGAGCGGACGACCTCGGGCGCGTAGTTGCCCACGCCAAAACCCGAGCCACCCAGGACCAGGATGAAGCGCGCGCCGGCCTCGAGCGCGTCGCGGATCTCGGTGTCGAGGATGTCGGCACTCTCGGGGATCGCCGCGACCGTCACCGGACCCAGGCCAGCCTCGGCCAGCGCTGCCGTGCAGGTGGGGGTCGTCCGATCCTCCTTCGTGCCGCGCTGGATACGGTCCGAATAGGTGATGATATGGGCGCTGATCTGGCTGAGGTCGTAGTCGACAGGCTTGGGCATGGTGTCCTCCGAGGGTGATGCGTATGAATGTGATCCTAGTCCCTTTCTGCTGTGGACGTGAGGCTGGGAGCGGAGCGTGGTCGCGAGGCGATTTTGTGGGTGCGAGGGCCGAGGGAAAAGAAGACTGTGGATGTCGGTGCGTGTCGATAGGCGGTCGCGGTAGCGCGCAGGTCGCTGAATATTCCCTTTTATGATGGGTTTAGGCAAGTTAAATGCGTGCGCATGTTTCCCTGATAGCACAAGCAAAAGTAACGATTTGGGTGAGCGTGAGCGAATCGTTGCGCGCTCGTGTCTCGGGTTGTTAGATTTAACGCGTTCCATTCCCTCTCAAAAGGAGATACGAGTGCGTTCCCTTCGCATCCTCCCCACCATCGGCGCCGCCGCCCTGGTGCTCGCCGCCTGCGCGGGCGGCTCCGCCCCCGCAGGCTCCACGGCCTCGGCCGAGGCGACGCAGCCCGCCGAGACGACCGTTCTCAACGTCTACGCCGCCGCCTCGCTGACCGAGACCTTCGGTGAGCTCGAAGAGATCTTCGAGGAGGCCAACCCCGGCGTGGACGTGCGCTTCAACTTCGCGGGCTCCCAGGACCTCGTGACCCAGCTCGGCGAGGGCGCGGACGTTGACGTCCTGGCCACCGCCAACGAGTCCACCATG
>CAUVIG010000172.1:0-4904 GCA_963551745.1 uncultured Actinomyces sp. | reverse complement strand
AGCGCACGACTCATAATCGTGAGGTCGCGGGTTCGAGCCCCGCCCCCGCTACCGAATCTTTAATCCGACAGGTCGCACGGCGACGAAACTAAGCGAGGGAAACAACCGTGGCAAGCAAGTCTCAGGACGTTCGCCCCAAGATCACTCTGGCCTGCTCGGAGTGCAAGGAGCGCAACTACATCACCAAGAAGAACCGTCGTAACACGCCGGATCGTCTCGAGCTGGCGAAGTACTGCCCGCGCTGCCACAAGTCGACGGCGCACCGCGAGACCCGCTGACGGCTTCCGTCTCAAAGCCCCGAGGAACCCCGGTTCCCCGGGGTTCTTTGTATCTGCGCGCGTGCGCCTCTGTTATCCTGGACACATGACTGATACTCCCACCCCTCGCTGCATTGTCGCCCCGAAGGGCGCGGGGGAGGCACGCATCCCAGGCCTCGTGACGCTTGCGGACGGGCGCACTCTTCTCTTTTTTGACGAGCGGCCGGCCCCGGCCTCGGGCACGGGGTCTGACTTCAACGGGCTGACGATGGCCTCGGACCTGCCGAATCCGAACCGTATCCAGTGGATGGTGCGCGAGGGGTCTGGGCGGTGGAGTGAGCCGCGCCCGCTTCCCGCCGGGGGCCCGACCGTCTCTTCGGATGCGTGCGCCTGTGTGGACGGTGAGGGCCTTCTGCATCTGGCGTTTGCGTCGACGGATGGGCGCGTGGGCTACATGGACTCGCGCGCGGACGGTGAGCGCCTGCGCGCCTGGTGGGCGTGGGGGCGTGGCCCCGAAGACCTCGCCTATGTGGACATGACCAACGAGCTGTACGAGCTCACGGGTGCCGACGCGCTGTTTGCAACCTCCGGCGGCACCGCGAGTGTCGACGGCGCAGTCGCGCTGCCCTACGTTGTGCGCGTGGGGGATGAGACCCACGTGCGCGTCGTCTACGCCCGCGGGGGTCGCCTCGTTGGTGCGGCGGCCCCTCTGCATAGCGACGGGGGAGTGCTCCTCGACGAGACAACGCTGAGCGTGTGGGACGGTCGCCTCGTTGCGAACTGCCGTATCCAGGGCTTTGAAGGGCGAGGCTCTGGTGCGCGCTACCTCGCGTGGGGAGATGGGCGCACTTGGGAGGGTGGGCGCCTGTGGGAGCTCGACGACCCGGGCTGCAATGCGCGCATGGTCGGTGATCTGTTCGTGCATCCCGGGAGAGTGGATGCGCGGGCGGGCGGCGAGATTGTTCGCCTGACGCCACCGTGGGAGGACGAGGTGCGCGCCGAGGTGGTCGCCTCCTACGGGGAGGGCGGCTTCGGGTACAGCGACGCGACGGTCGACGGGGACGAGGCCGTGGTGGTCTTCGAGCGCGACCGTGGCCTCTGGGAGGCTGAGGCTCGCCTCTAAGCGGATACAGAAAACCCGGTGCGCGTGCCCCCACAACGCTCCGGGTTTTTCTGTGTGCTCTAGCGACCTTCGATGATCGCGAGGAGTGGGGCGTAGTGTGCGTCGACTGCCGCGGTGTATGCCTCGACGTCTCCGGCTTCACATGCCCGCAGGATGGCAGCGTGGGCCTCGGCGGTGTCTTCCATTTCCTGGCGTGACGCTGCGGCCAGCTGGGGAGTCACGCTCTGGTGGACCAGCCACATGGCGCCCACGAGCTGCTGCATGAGCTCGTTGTTGATGTAGGCGAGGAGGCCGGAGTGGAAAGCAATGTCCGGCTCCAGGTAGGTCGAACCCGAGTGCGCGTATTCGGTCATGGCCTCGACGAGCTCCCACAGGTGCGGGTTCGTCGTTCCCTTCATGGCGCGGGTGAGCGGGACCGCGATCCCGAGGTCGAGGGCGCGGCGGGTGTCGATGATCGCGTGCAGGGACTGCGCGCCGTTGATCTCGTCGAGGGCTGCGCGCAGAACGAGCGTCTCGACGAGCGGCTGCATGGACATCTCTCCCACGTAGGAACCCGAACCCTGACGGACCGTCACGATGTCGAGAGCCTGCAGGCGACGTAATGCTTCTCTCACAGAGGAGCGCGAAACGCCAAGGTCGGCGCATAGTGCCGATTCTGTGGGGAGGCGGTCACCAGGATGTAATCCATGTTGCAAAATGTAGGACTTGATTGCATCCATCGTTACCGAGGATCTTGAGTCAATCGATGTCGGTACGGATTGTTTCTGATTGGTCCCTGGGGGCGATTGTGGTGATATCGCTTGCATTAATTTGTCAGACAACATACGCTAATTATAGCGAGCGGAACAACAGAACCGCACGTCCCAATTCTCGAAGATGAGGAGCGAGAACATGCGAATGCGCAAACACTTCGCAACTGGCGCTGCACTGACCGCAGCTGCCGCCATGATCCTGACCGCGTGCGGCGGCGGATCGACCAGCACTAGCACGTCGACCGACGGCGGCTCGAAGGCCTCCGACGGACCGAAGGGCACGATCACCGCCGGTGTCGCCTACGAGACCACCGATTACGGCCCGATCACCACCTCGGCTCTCGGCATGGGTGCGAACTGGCAGGTCCTCGAGGGCCTGTACCGTTTCAACATGGCCGACTACTCCGTCAGCCCCGCGCTGGCCGCCGGTGACCCGGAGAAGATCTCCGACACCGAGTACGAGGTCAAGCTGCGCGACGGCGCGAAGTTCTCCGACGGTACCCCCGTGACCGCCGCCGACTTCGTCGCTTCCTACGAGCGCGCCACCTCCGAGAAGTCGATCTACCGTCAGTTCTTCACCTTCGTCGACTCCGTCGAAGCCAAGGACGACAACACCATCACGATCAAGCTCAAGCACCCCTTCGGCAACCTGAAGGAGCGTTTCGTTAACGTCCGCGTTGTCCCCGCGTCGATGGACGAAGACTCGCTCAAGGCTAAGCCGATCGGCACCGGCCCCTACAAGTACGAGAACATCACGGCGACTGAGATCACCGCTGTTCCGAACGAGAACTACACCGGCAACGAGCCCGCGAAGGTCGCCACCCTCAAGTGGCAGTCCCTCAAGGATGACTCCGCCCGCCTCGCCGCCGCCATTGGTGGCACCATCGACGTCATGGAAGCCGTTCCCGCCTCCGCGCAGGATCAGCTCAAGGGCGCTGGCTGGAACGTTGAGTCCAAGCCCGGCTACGGCAACCCCTTCCTGATGTTCAACACGCAGAAGGCCCCCTTCGACAAGCCCGAGGTTCGCCGCGCGATCCTCAAGGCCGTCGACAAGCAGAAGCTGATCAGCTCCTCGCTTGAGGGCCAGGCCGTTGAGGCGACCTCCTTCCTGCCCGAGGCGAACCCCGCCTACAAGAAGCCTTCGACCGATCTGTCCTACGACAAGGATGCCGCTGCTAAGCTCCTGAGCGACGCTGGCGTCTCCGGCCTCGAGATCAACCTGGTGTCGACGGACCACCCGTGGGTCCTCTCCCTGGTTCCCCAGATCAAGTCCGACCTGGAGGCCCTGGGCCTGAAGGTCAACCACACTCAGATGGCTTCGTCTGACCTCTACGCCAACGTCACCGACGTTGACAACCCCACCTACGACATCGTGCTGGCCCCCGGCGACCCCTCGGTCTTCGGCACCGACCCCGGCATCATCATCTCCTGGTGGAACGGCGACAACGTCTGGACCAAGAAGCGTGACGGATGGCAGGTCTCGGACCCCGAGTCTTTCAACAAGCTGCAGTCCATCATGGACGAGGCCGTTCAGCTCGACGGTGACGCCGCCAAGGCCAAGTGGGGCGAGGCTCAGGATCTGCTCGCTGAGAAGACCGTGATCTTCCCGCTCGTGTTCCGCAACATGATCACCGGCTCCAACCCCCAGAAGGTGGAAGGATTCCAGGCGATCTCCTCCACCGGCCTGCAGCTGCTCGGTGTGAGCGCCAAGTAAGTCCCCTAGGGACCGCATAGAAGGGAGGGGTGGAGCGCCCACTCTGAGGCAGACGCCACAGTGGGGCGCCACCCCTCCTTTCTTATTCCCAAAATCCGTTGAAAATGGAGGTCTAGCAGTGAATAACCTTCTGCGACTCATCGGACGACGTTTGGTGGCCTTGCCGATCATGGTGGTCGGCGTGTCCTTCCTCGTCTTCTTTATCATGTCGCTGTCTCCCATCGACCCGGCCTACTCGGCGCTGGGTGAGACCGCGACCCCCGAAGCTCTCGAAGAGTACCGTGTGCAGCACGGCCTCAACGACCCCTTCTTCGTTCAGTACGGCCACTACCTGTGGAATATGCTCCACGGTGACCTCGGCACCTACGGCGTTGGCACGTCCAACCACGTGACCGATCTGGTTGCTCAGGCTCTTCCGATCACCCTGCAGCTCACCTTCCTCGGCCTGTTCTTCGCCGTCGTCATCGCTTTCCCCCTCGGTGTTCTCGCCGCCCTGTACCGCGATCGCTGGCCCGACCAGGTCATCCGCGTCTTCTCCGTTATCGGCATCGGCACCCCGTCCTTCTGGCTGGCAGCGCTGCTGGTCCTCGGATTTGTTCAGAAGCTTCCGGTCTCCGGCCCGCTGCCCGCGTTCAGCGAAGATCCGCGCGGCTGGTTCCTGCGGATGCTTCTCCCCGCCATCGCGCTGGCGGTTCCCGTCATCGGTCAGATGACCCGAGTCGTGCGTACCTCAATGGTTGAGGAACTGGACCGCGACTACGTTCGTACCGCGGTCGGCGCCGGCATCCCAAAGAAGATCGTCGTGGCCCGCAACGTGCTGCGTAACGCGCTCATCACGCCCGTGACCGTCCTCGGCCTGCGCATCGGCTACCTGATGGGTGGCGCGGTCGTCATCGAAATTATCTTCTCCATCGATGGAATGGGTAAGGCGGTCCTGCTCAAGGGCATCCAGGAAAACTGGGTCACCCTGGTGCAGGGTGGCGCGCTCGTCGTCGCGATCGCGTTCATCGTCGTCAACATCATCGTTGACATGCTCTACCTGCTCATCAATCCGCGTA
>CAUVIG010000171.1:0-4964 GCA_963551745.1 uncultured Actinomyces sp. | reverse complement strand
GTGGTGATCCTGCTCGAGGTCGTCATCCTGCTGACCCAGTTCTGCTTCGCCGGCCTCGTCGCGCGTCGCAACCCCATCAAGGCCCTGCTCACTATGATGCCGGCCTACCTGACGGCTCTGGGCACCTCCTCGTCCGCGGCCACCATCCCGGTGACCCTGCGTCAGACCAAGAAGAACGGCGTGTCCGACGCGGTCGCATCCTTCACGGTCCCGCTGTGCGCGACGATCCACCTGGCCGGCTCGACCTCGAAGATCTTCTCCTTCGCGTTCGCGATCGTCCTGACCCAGGGCCTGACCGTGAGCTCCCTGCAGTGGGTCGGCTTCATCTTCATGCTCGGCATCACGATGGTCGCCGCGCCCGGCGTCCCCGGCGGTGCCATCATGGCTGCCACCGGTCTGCTGAGCTCCATGCTGGGCTTCAACGACGCGCAGGTTGCGCTCATGATCGCCACCTACATCGCCCTGGACTCCTTCGGCACGGCCACGAACGTGACCGGTGACGGCGCGATTGCGCTCGTCGTGGACCGTCTGGCCCACGGGTCGATCGGCAACGAGGGTGACCCGGAGAATGCTCGCGAGCTGGCCTTTGATGGCATGGTCTACCTGGACCGCGTCTCCGTCGATGGCGTTGTCAGCCCCGAGGAGCTGGCAGAGTCCGCAACGCGCAACGGTGCCGAAACAGTCGCCTAGGCTCCCGACACTGTGTGAGCGCGCGTCCGTCAGAGCGGCGGGCGCGCGCTTGTCGTTTGCTCGGTATGTGGGAGTAAGGCCCTAGTAGTCGAGGCGTGGACGACGTAGAATAGGAGACGATAGGCACGCCGGGCTTCGCGCCCGCTCCGTCAACGAAAGATGGCAGAATCATGAGCACAGTTCGTATCGGTGTCCTTACGTCGGGCGGTGACGCCCAGGGAATGAATGCGGCCGTTCGCGCCGTTGTGCGCACGGCGCTGGCGCGTGGCGCGCAGCCCTACGCGATCTACGAAGGTTGGCAGGGCGCCTGCGCGGGTGGCGATTCCATCAAGAGGATGGAGTGGTCGGACGTTTCCTCGATCCTGGCCGAAGGCGGTACAGTGATTGGCACTGCCCGCAGCGCCGACTTCCGCACATATGAGGGGCGCCACCGCGCTGCCGCGAACCTGCTCGAGCACGGCATCGATCACCTCGTCGTGATCGGCGGCGACGGCTCCCTGTCGGGTACGAACGAGTTCCGCGGCGAGTGGGCCCAGCATGTTGCCGAGCTGGCCGCCGAGGGCGTGATCTCGCCTGAGACCGCCGCTGCCCACCCGGCTCTCATTATCGTCGGTCTCGTCGGCTCGATCGACAACGACCTGGTGGGCACGGACATGACGATCGGCGCGGACACCGCGCTACACCGCATCCTGGACGCCATCGACCAGCTGACCAGTACGGCGGCCTCGCACCAGCGCACGTTCGTCGTCGAGGTCATGGGCCGCCACTGCGGGTACCTGCCCCTCATGGCCGCCGTCGCGGGCGGCGCCGACTATGTGTTTACGCCCGAGGACCCGGCGGGCCCGGGCTGGCAGGACGATCTGGCGGAGCACCTGCGCCTCGGCCGAGAGGCCGGTCGCCGAGAATCCATCGTTCTGGTGGCTGAGGGTGCGCACGACCGCGACGGCAACGAGCTGTCGACCCAGCTGATCGCGGACACGATCCAGGAGCGCACGGGCGAGGACGCCCGCGTGACGATCCTCGGCCACGTGCAGCGAGGCGGTACTCCATCGGCCTACGACCGCTGGATGTCGACGCTGCTGGGCTACGCGGCCGTCCAGGAGATCCTGGCGTCCACGGCCGAGGATGAGCCCGTCATTTTGGGCGTGCGCCGTAACCGCATCACCCGTATTCCCCTTATGAAGGCCGTTCATGACACGCGCGCGGTCAAGGACCTCATCGCGGCCGGCGACTACGCGGCGGCCCAGGCCTCGCGCGGCTCGTCCTTCTCGTCGATGGTGGGCATCAACCAGATCCTGTCCACGCCCCCGCAGCTCACCCCCGAGCCGACGGGCGAGATCAAGCGCGTCGCGATCCTGCACGCGGGCGGTCTGGCCCCCGGCATGAACACGGCGGCCCGCGTGGCCGTGCGCCTGGGTATCGCGCGCGGCTGGACGATGCTCGGAGTCGACGGCTCGTGGAGCGGGCTGGCGGACGACCGCGTGCGCGAACTGAGCTGGTCCGACGTGGAAGGCTGGGCATTCAAGGGTGGCGCCGAGCTCGGCACGAAGCGCGACGTTCCGCCGGTTGAGCAGTTCTACGCGCTGGGCCGCGCCATCGAACGCAATGAGATCGATGCCCTCCTCGTCATCGGCGGTATGAACGCCTACCTGGGCGTTCACGCGATCACCTCGGAGAAGGATCGATACCCGGCGTTCCAGATCCCGATGCTGCTCATCCCCGCCTCGATTGACAACAACCTGCCCGGCTGTGAGCTCGCGATCGGCACGGACACGGCGATCAACAACGCGACGTGGGCGATCGACCGCATCAAGGAGAGCGCGGCGGCCTCCAAGCGCTGCTTTATCGCCGAGACGATGGGACGTCGCTGCGGCTACCTGACCCTCATGAGCGCGCTGTCCAGTGGCGCGGAGTACATGTACATCAACGAGGAATCCCCCTCCCTCGAGC
This sequence comes from uncultured Actinomyces sp., assembly GCA_963551745.1. Classification (GTDB taxonomy): domain Bacteria; phylum Actinomycetota; class Actinomycetes; order Actinomycetales; family Actinomycetaceae; genus Pauljensenia. Next base: position 2,324 of record CAUVIG010000171.1, on the reverse strand, counting down.
AGATTGCTGCGGACGCCGATCGGATGGTCGCCTCCTTCAAGTCGGGCCGTCGCCTGTTCCTCACGCTCGTCAACGAGTCCGCGTCTCAGTATTACGACCGCGAGTTCCTGGCCGACGTATTCAACGCGGAGTCCGAGGGAATCTACGATGTGCGGCACATGGCGCTGGGCCACATGCAGCAGGGTGGCTCGCCCTCGCCGTATGACCGGCTGCTCGCCACGCGCCTCGTGGCGCGCGCCTTCGAGCAGCTCGTGGACCAGTTCGAGCGCGGCGACCGTGGCGCCTACTACATCGGCCAGGTCGGCAACGCCGTCGAGGCGCGCCCGGTGAAGAACATGTTCGACGACCTCGACATCGAGAACCGTCGTCCCTTCGTCCAGTGGTGGCGTGACCTCCTTCCCGTCCAGCGCATCGTGTCGCTGCAGAACCCGGGCATCGAGGCCACCCCCATTCCCATCGACGATCCGATCGCCTGACCGGAGGGTCTCCCGACGCCGTGCGAGGCCGTGGTTCCACGAGTGCTGACGGGCCACGGCCTCGTCGTTTCAGAAGCGAGAAACGAGGGTGACCGGGGGCGCATACCCCGCTAAACTAAAGTGCGAAACAATCTCTACTGTCAGGAGACCCCATGAGTGATATCCCCGTGATCGACCCGACGATGACCCCCGCGTGGGACACGCTCGACCAGCTGGCCGACAACTTCGATCCCGACCTGCGCAAGCTGTTCGCGGACGATCCCAACCGCACCCAGACCTTCACCTTCGACGCTGCTGACCTGCACGTCGACCTGTCGAAGAACCTCGTGTGCCCCACGCTGGTGGGCCACCTCCTCGCCCTCGCCGAGCAGACCGGCGTCCTCGAGCTGCGCGACCGCATGTACGCGGGCGAGCACATCAACGTCACCGAGGACCGCGCCGTCCTGCACACCGCGCTGCGCCGCCCCGCGACCGACTCCCTGACGGTCGACGGTCAGGACGTTATCGCCGACGTCCACGAGGTTCTCGAGAAGGTGTACGCATTCGCCCGTCGCGTCCGCTCCGGTGAGTGGGTCGGCATCACCGGCAAGCCCGTCAAGACCGTCGTCAACGTCGGCATCGGCGGCTCCGACCTGGGTCCCGTCATGGCGTACGAGGCCCTCAAGCCCTACGTGCAGGAGGGCCTGGAGTGCCGTTTCATCTCCAACATCGACCCCACTGACGCGGGCGAGACCACGAAGGACCTGGACCCCGAGACGACCCTCGTGATCGTGGCCTCCAAGACCTTCACGACGCTCGAAACGATCACGAACGCCAAGGTCGTGCGCGCCTGGCTGCTGGACGCCCTGCGTGAGCGTGGCATCGTCACCGACGAGGCCTCCGAGAAGGAAGCCATCGCCAAGCACTTCGTCGCCGTGTCCACCGCCCTGGACAAGGTCGCCGAGTTCGGCATCGACCCCGCCAATGCCTTCGGCTTCTGGAGCTGGGTGGGTGGCCGCTACTCCGTGGACTCCGCCGTGGGTACCTCCCTGGCCGTCGCGATCGGCCCCGAGGGCTTCGCTGACTTCCTCGCCGGCTTCCATGCGATGGACCGTCACTTTGCCGAGGCCGCGCCCGAGAAGAACGTGCCCCTGCTGATGGGCCTGCTCAACGTGTGGTACTCGAACTTCCTGGGTGCCGACACGCACGCCGTCCTGCCCTACTCCCAGTACCTGCACCGCTTCCCCGCGTACCTGCAGCAGCTGACCATGGAGTCCAACGGCAAGTCCGTGCGCCGCGACGGCAGCCCCGTCACCTACGAGACCGGAGAGGTCTTCTGGGGTGAGCCCGGCACCAACGGCCAGCACGCCTTCTACCAGCTGATCCACCAGGGCACCCGCATGGTCCCTGCCGACTTCATCGCGTTCGCGAACCCGACGTGGGCGCTGGGCGATGGCGACGCGGACATGCACGAGCTGTTCCTGTCGAACTTCTTCGCGCAGACGAAGGCCCTGGCGTTTGGAAAGACCAGCGAGGAGGTTCGCGCCGAGGGCACGCCCGAGGCCATCGTCTCCGCTCGCGTGTTCACCGGCAACCGTCCCACGACCTCGATCATGGCCCCGTCCCTGACCCCGTCGGTCCTGGGCCAGCTGATCGCCCTGTACGAGCACATCACCTTCGTGGAGGGTGCGGTGTGGGGTATCGACTCCTTTGATCAGTGGGGCGTCGAGCTGGGCAAGGTCCTGGCCAAGCAGATCCTCCCCGCCATCGAAGGCTCGTCCGAGGCCCTGGACGCGCAGGATCAGTCGACGCGCGCTCTCATCGAGTACTACCGTGCGAACCGCACGAAGTAGTCTCGCCTGAGCGATA
>CAUVIG010000170.1:0-4969 GCA_963551745.1 uncultured Actinomyces sp. | reverse complement strand
CCGAATGAAACGCATTTCACCTGATAGATAGGGCATAATGGTGTGATGCGCGGTACCTTCTCGTGAGTGGTATTACGTATGGGATCCACTGCGCAATCCATATCGAAACGCCCGAGCAATCGGGCACGAGCGGAAGGAGCTCCGCACCATGATCGGTGACGGAAACTTCATCAGCCAGGTGCCGCTGTTCGGTGGCCTTGATGATGCACAGCAGGTGTCCCTCCAGCAGAAGATGGGTCATACGACCCTGCGTCGCGGAGAGACTCTCTTCGACGAAGGCGATCTCGGCGATCGCCTGTACATCGTGACCGAGGGCAAGGTGAAGCTCGGCCATACGTCCAGCGACGGCCGCGAGTCTCTGCTCGCAGTCCTGGGCCCCGGAGAGATCATCGGCGAGCTCACGCTCTTCGATCCGGGTCCGCGCTCGACCACTGCAACCGCCGTTTCCCCGGCGTCCCTCCTCTACCTCGAGCACGAGGATCTCATGCACGTGCTCGACACCAACCCCACCCTGGCCAAGCACATGCTGCGCGCTCTCGCGCAGCGCCTGCGCCGCACCAACGAGTCCCTCTCGGACCTCGTGTTCTCCGACGTTCCGGGCCGCGTTGCCAAGGCCCTCCTCGACCTTGCAGATCGCTTCGGCACCGCGACCGACAAGGGCGTCCACGTCCCCCACGACCTCACGCAGGAAGAGCTCGCCCAGCTGGTCGGCGCCTCCCGTGAGACCGTGAACAAGTCTCTGGCCGACTTCGTGTCGCGCGGCTGGATCCGTCTGGAAGGTCGCGCCGTGACCCTCCTCGACGTTGATCGCCTGGCGCGTCGTGCTCGCTGACCGCAACATACACAGGGTTGGGCCCGACACCGTGAGGTGTTGGGCCCAACCTATTTGTCTCGCGACGCAAACGAGGCCGCGGCCGCTCGCGTGTTTTCCGCACGTGCCGGCCACGGCCTCGTAGGTGCGCAGAGCTGCTGCGCGTCAGTTCTGAACGGTGGGCGCTTCCTCAATCGGACGCTTGAGGTAGGCCACCAGGTTCTCGGAACCCGTGGGGCCGGGGATCACCTGGACGAGTTCCCACCCGTCGGCGCCCCATTGGTCGAGGATTGCTTTCGTCGCGTGCGTGAGCAGCGGAATCGTGGAGTATTCCCATTTAGTCATGGCTCTATCTTACCCGCCCGCCAACTGGGGGCGCACGAAGGACAGGACCTTCGGGACGTGGGGGCTGCGGAGCTCGCGGGCCAGCGCTTCGTCGGAGGTGCGCAACCACTCCAGCCAGTTGTCCGCGTGAGGATAGTGGCGCAGAATCGCGCGACGTTCACGTTCCGTCAGGCCGCCCCACACGCCGTAGTTCGCCTCGGATTCGAGAGCGTCGGCGAGACATTCGAGGCGAACCTCGCATTCGTAGCAGCGCATACGAACCTGACGCTGGGAGGCACCCTGCACGAACAGCACGTCCGGTTCGATGGACGCGCAGAGCGCGCGAGCGACCCAGCTCTGGTCGTCGCCTTGCGTTGGCATCGTGGAACTCCACTTCACTGTATTTCGAGCCCTGCCTGTGACCATACACACATACGTGTGTGGGTGCAAACGCTGCGACCACTGTCGAAGGCATCTCAAGGTGATTCATCAGGCAATTCTCACGCGTCGCCAAACGCCAGATGAGCGGGCCGACACGTAAGCTAGGAATATGTCGTACTCTCACTCTCGCGCTGTCCGACCGGCCCAGCTGCTCGCGCTGCTGCTGGCGTTCCTGAGCGTGTCCTCGCTCATGGGTGTCGTCGCGGCCGGCATGCTCGTCCCCGTCGCGGGGCCCACCGCGCTGGCAGCGAAGTCGGTCCCCTCCGTCTTCAACGAGCTGCCCGGTGACCTACAGACTGTCGCCCCGGCCGAGGAGTCGCAGCTCCTCGATTCTTCCGGCGGCGTGATCGCGCACTTCTACGACAAGCAGCGCATCGTGGTGCCCAGCGCCAACATCGCTGACGTTATGAAGAAGGCAATCATCGCGATCGAAGATAAGCGCTTCTACGAGCACAACGGCGTCGATGCCACCGGCATCGCTCGCGCGCTCGTGACGAACCTGGGCGAGAGCGGCCGCCAGGGCGCTTCGACGATCACCCAGCAGTACGTGCGTAACTCGCTGGCAGAGCGCGGCTACCTCGAGGGCGACGCAGAGCAGGTGAGCGCAGCAACCGAGCAGACCACCGAGCGTAAACTGCGCGAAATCAAGTACGCGCTGGCGTTGGAGAAGACCCAGTCGAAGGACGAAATCCTGACGGGTTACCTCAACATCGCCCCCTTCGGCCCGATCACCTACGGCGTCGAGGCCGCCTCGCAGCGCTACTTTTCCAAGTCCGCGTCGGAACTGAACTACCTGGAGGCTGCGCTCCTCGCCGGCCTCGTCCAGTCTCCTGTCCAGTACGATCCCCTGACCCATCCGGAAGCCGCTCAGGAACGCCGCGACACGGTCCTGGCAACGATGCTCAACCAGGGTGTCATCACGCAGGAAGAGTACGACGCGGGCATCGCGACGTCGGTCGATTCGATGCTGCACCCGACGGTCTCCTCGGAGGGCTGCTCCGGCGCCGACTCCTCGAAGGCATACTTCTGCGACTACGTCCTCTCCCAGTTCCTGGAGGACCCGACATTCGGCGCGACGCGCATCGAGCGCGAGCGTCTGCTCAAGACTCAGGGCATCACGATCCGTACGACGCTGGATACCGCGAAGCAGGACGCGGCCTACGCCTCCCTGACGAACGCGATTCCCGTGGGCGACGCCTCCGGCCTGAACGACGCGCTCGTATCGCTGGACCCGCGCACCGGCAAGGTGCTCGCGATGGCCCAGAACACGGCATACGGCGTCGAGGCTGGCCAGACGATGTCGAACTACTCGGCCGACGGCAATTTCCAGGTGGGTTCGACCTTCAAGGTGTTTACGCTCCTGCAGTGGTTCAAGGAGGGGCACTCGGCCTACGAGACCGTGGGTTCGGCCAACACCTTCTACCCGAACGGCGCCTTCAAGTGCGACGGCCGTTCCATCACCACCGAGGGCTATCAGGTCAACGACCTCGCGGGTAAGACCGGCACGATGAACGTCGTGCGCGCCACCGGCCAGTCGGCCAACCAGGCGTTCGTGAACATGGCGTCACGCGTTGACTTCTGCTCGATCTTCGAGACCGCCTACAATTTGGGCATCACAGAGGACGGCGAAGTTCCGTCCCCCTTCCCCGCCAACATCCTCGGCTCGGTGTCGGCTTCCCCGCTGCAGATGGCCTCCGTGTTCGCGACAATCGCGAACTCCGGCCAGCAGTGCAAGCCCCAGTCCATCGAGTCCGTGACCGACCGCGACGAGAACGTTCTCAAAGAGTTTGCGGCGGACTGCAAGGAAGTCATCTCCGCTGACATCGCGAACAAGACGGCGGCCCTTCTGACGGCCTCAGCCGGCCAGTACTACACATCGACTCGCCTGGGCGAGGGCCGACCCTTCGCGGCGAAGTCGGGTACGACCGACGGCCACGCCAACACGTGGCTGACCGGCTTCACCCCCTCGCTCGCCACTTCCGCGTGGGTGGGCCACGGCGACAACTCCTCCCAGGAAGTGTCCGGCGTTGTCATCAACGGTGTGTACCACAGCGAGATCTTCGGTGAGACCTACGTCGGCCAGAACATCTGGGCCCCCTACATGACGCAGGCCCTGGCGGGCACACCCGTCGAAGCCGTCTCGAACGCGAACATCGGCGCGACGACGCCTCGGCGCGGCGCGACTACGACCCCCGCGCCGAACGCATCACCCAACAGCAATGACCACTGACGTTGCGTCTACACTCGCAGGGGCCACGGCCTCGTCCACTCGACGAGGCCGTGGGTTCCTGCGCGCCGCGGGAGCGATCGTTGGCGGTCTGGGTCTCGCCGGCCTGGCCGCGGGTGGCGCGGCGCTCGCGTGGGGGTCGGTCGAGCGCACGATGCCGGTGCTACGCCGCTACGACGTCCCCATCGAGGGCAACGTTCCCGAGGTGACGATCCTCCAGATCGCGGACCTTCATCTGTTTGCCGGGCAGGAGTTTCTCCTGCGCTTCCTGTCCAATGTCGCGGCCTCGGAGCGTTTCGACATGGTCGTGGCGACCGGCGATAACTTCGGATCCGTGGACGCCCTGGACATGGTGATGGACGCGTACCGCCCGTTCCTGTCCCATCCGGGCGCATTCGTGCTCGGGTCGAACGACTACTACTCGCCGATCCCGAAGCGATGGAGCCGCTACCTGTCACGATCACAGCCGCACCCCGCGAGGGTTGTTCCCGATCTTCCCTACCTGCCGATGGTGCGCCGTATGCGCCAGGCCGGCTGGGTCGACCTGTCGAATGCTTCCGGCACGATTCACCTGCCCACCGGCACGGTATCGTTGCTGGGCACGGATGACGCTCACATCCACCGCGATCGCGTGGGAGCGCCGGCCTCGTCGTGGGCAGCACCGGGCGTCCTGCGCCTGGGCGTCACGCACGCTCCTTACACGCGCGTTGTGTCCGCGCTGACATCGGCGGGCTCGGACCTTATCCTCGCCGGTCACACGCACGGCGGCCAGATCGGGATTCCCGGAGTCGGGGCGATCATCACGAACTGCGATATTTCGCGCCCGTACGCGAAGGGCTTGAAGCGGTGGGAGGCTCCGGACGGCACCGAGGCGTGGCTGCATGTATCGGCTGGCCTGGGAACCTCCCCCTACGCGAAGATTCGCATCGCGACGCGTCCCGAGACATCTCTGCTACACGTGCATCCCGCATAGGAGGGCGTCGCCGCCATCGGCTTCCGGGCTTTCTAGGGCTCAACGCAGCCAGATAATATGCGGCGTGGACCACACTTCGAGCGCTCACTCCATCTCCGTTTGGGATTATCGACGGTGTAAGGCTATACTCGAACGGCACCGGGGTGTGGCGCAGCTTGGTAGCGCGCTTCGTTCGGGACGAAGAGGCCGTGGG
>CAUVIG010000169.1:0-5002 GCA_963551745.1 uncultured Actinomyces sp. | reverse complement strand
CGGCCATCCAGTCCATCTCGAGGGGGGTATGCAGCTTGCGGGACAGGTCCGCCATGACCATGACGGCGCCACGCAGGACGCCGACGATCAGCAGCTCTTCGCCCGCGTAGTCGCGGTCGATCTGCTCCGCCATCTCGCCGAGCCGACGGTCCATATCCTCGGCGGTGACCAGGATTTCCTTCAGGTCGTTACCCATATCGGTGGCGTCCACCGTGTCCTCTTTTCGTATCGATGCTACGCGAGCGATTCCACTATAAGCGTGCCACACAAACGCTCGCCTGTTCCAGGAAGGACGAGATTCTCACTGTCAGCGCAATATCCTGTGATCACGCAACCAGTGCCGGGCCGCTCCGGTGGGTTCTGTCGCGGCGCGTTCCCGCCGTTTAGGCGGGGTCTGGTGCCGTCGGGTCACCTGGTCCGCGAGCGACGAAAACGATGCGCGCGTGTCCCCCGCGCCCAACGCGCGAAGCGGCGCCTCCGGGCAGGTTGATAGGCCCTTGGCCGCGCCACGCGACCACGAGGTCGTCGAGCGCATCCAAGTGGGCGCTAGACAACGCGCGGATTCCGGCGGCACGGGCGGCCTCGCGCAGCACCCGGGTGCGCACCGCCCGGGGGGCACCCAGCAGGTCGAACACCGCCAGGGAGGGGCGTACCTTCACGGAATCATGCCCGTCCCCCGGCGTCGCCGAGGCCGCGAGCGCGCCCGCCCACTGGGCGAGGGCGTCATCGTCGGCCGCACACAGGGCGGCCGTGCGGGCCAGCGCGGGAACCGGGTCCACCCCCAGGGCCGAGGCCAGGGCGGGGATCGCCCGGTGGCGCAGCGCCGAGCGGCGCAGCGGGCGCCCATCCGCGGCCCGCCACGGCCCGTCGATGTCGTTGGTCGGGTCTTTCACCGGGGTGAGGCCCGCCTGGGCGCACGCCTGCTCCGTGTCCGTTCGCCGCAGCTTCAGGAGGGGGCGCAGCCACGTCACACCGTCATCGTCGCGCGCGATGGGGGCGATGGCCCGCAGCGACGAGGGGCCGGAGCCGCGCGCGAGGCGCAGGAGGACCGTCTCAGCCTGGTCGTCCATCGTGTGGCCGAGGAGGATCGGGGCGCCTTCGCGCTGGGCGACCGCTCGTAGGGCAGCTCGGCGGGCGTCGCGGGCCGCCCCTTCGGGCCCTCCCGGGCCGTCCACCGCCACGGTTTCAACGACGGCACGCGCCCCCAGGGAGGCCGCCAGATCCGCGACTCGGCGAGCCTCCTCGCCGCTGCCCGCGCGCAGCCCATGGTCGACGGTCACCGTCACAACGGGGATTCCCGCGCGCGCGGCCACGTCGATCGTCGTCAGCGCCAGCGCCAGCGAATCCGCGCCGCCCGACAGGCCGACGATGAGAGAGGGAGGGGCGCCGGCCTCGTGAATGAAAGAGGTCAGCTGGTCGCGCACCGCCAGGGAGCAGGCGCGCAGGGGACCACGTGGGTTTGCGCCCACACGGCTCGAGGCGTCAGCGCACACGCGCCAGCCACGCTGTCGGCTCCGCGTACTCGCGGGCGCTCGGCAGGGCCTCGACGCTCGACAGAAGCCGCGCGATCGCGCCCTCGCGCACGACGGTGCGCGCAAATCCTTCGGTCTGCGCCTGCAGGGCCTCGACCCCGGCCAGGGGCATGCCGGCCGCCGCGCAAGCGCGCACCAGGCCGACGCCGCCGGCGTGGGCGCGGTGGGTGCGCAGCCACTGGATCGAGGGCAGGTCGCGGGGCGTGAGGACCTCCATCTCCGCGGCGGGCAGGGCGTCCAGGAGCAGGACGATGCGCACGAGTTCGTCGCTGCGTTCGGGCAGCGAGCGCATCAGGTCAGCGATGTAGGGGACGAGGTGGGGGGCGTGGGTCAGGTGGACGCCGCGCAGTCCCGTGCACAGGGACACCCAGCGGCACCAGTCCGTCTGATCCAGGGCGTAGCGCTGCGCGTCCGCGAGCACGTTGGGGGCCACGAGGATCCGGCGGCCCGAGCGCATATCCCAGATGCCCGTCGCGTCCTTGGCCAGGGCGCGCAGGATGACGGTCTCGGCGGCCAGGACCTTGGGCGTGTGCGTGTCCTCGAAGCTCTCCAGGAGCGAGCCGACCGAGCGGATCAGGCCTCGTCGATCGACGACGAGGGTCGGGGAGCCTGCCACCTTCTCGGAGGCCTCGGGCAAGGTCGACAGCTCGGGAAGTCGGCGATCCGACCACGCGACCGAGCGGCGCAGGCGCGCCACGACGGCGGAGGCACCCACGCGAGAGGCCGAGGGACCGGCGTACGACAACGAAGCGAGAACTCCCGCGACGTTGCGCGGGCCAAACGGCATATCCATGGCCTCAGTCTAGCCCGGCGAGGCCTTCCTCGAAGGCGTCCAGGTGGCCGCGCGTGGCGTAGGCGCCCTCGGTGACGTTGTCATGGCCGATCGACACGAGGAGGACGCGCCCGCTCTTCGTCATGACGGACCCGGACAGGGCGGTGACCTCCTGGAGGGCACCCGTCTTGGCCTGCACGTTTCCGGCCGCGGGGTCCTCGGTCATGCGCTTCGAGAGCGTCCCCACCAGGCCCGCCCACGGCAGGAGGCGCATCGTGTTCGCCTCGGTGCCCGTGCCCTCGTACGAGGCCTTGAGGACACCGACGAGGGTGTTCGCGCTGATCTTGTCGTTACTCGACAGGCCCGAGCAGTCCTCAAGGGTCAGGCCCTCCGTGGGGATCCCGGCCTCCGTCAGGGTCTTGCGCACCGTCTCAGTGGCGCCCTCGTAGGTGGCGGGGGCACCCGCCGCGCGCGCGGCGAAACGGCAGTACTGGTCGGCGAGGGTGTTATCCGAGTACGCGAGCATCCAGCGCAGCTGCTCCCCCATCGTCGCCGAACTCACCGAGGCGAGGGCTCCCGCTCCCGCGGGGGGATCCCCGGCCTCGCCGAGGGGCGCGGAGATCCCCTCCGCGCCGAGGGCCTGGGAGAAGACCTCGGCCACGCGGCCCGGCGCGTCCGAGTAGAACGCGTTGGCGCCCTCGTAGGTGCGTCCGGCGTCAATCGCCATGGGGCCGACATGGCCCTCGTAGGCGCCAACTTCCTGCGCGTCCCACGAGGACAGGTGCGAGGCGCCCTCGAAAAGAGTGCCGCGCCAGTTCAGGGTCACGGAGGTGATGCCGCGCTGCGTCAGGGCCGCGGCTGTGTCCTTCGCGAGGGTCTGCAGGCCCGCGCGGCCCGAGACCTCGACCTCGTCGGAGGTGCCGATACCCAGGAGCAGGTCGCCCTCCGAATCCAGGTAGAGGGTCTGGTTGTCGGCGCCCAGGAGCGCGCTGGTTGCCAGCGTCGCCGTCGGATCCAGGTGGTGCAGCGCGGAGAAAGCCGCGAGGGTCTTCGTCGTCGAGGCGGTCGTGTGAGGGGTAGCGGCGGCCGCATCCAGGAGGACCTCGCCGGTCTGCGCGTCGACGACCGTCCCCCATGCCGTGTACCCGCCCTCAGCCGCGGCAGCCGCGACCGGCGCCCACAGCGCCGGGACGTCCTCGGCGGAAACCGGATTCCCAGCACCCTTCGCATCACCGGAAATCGTTGCAGCTTCAAGCGTCGAGGCCGTGGGAGCGTCCGCCGGAGTGGCCGTTTGCGTCGAGCAACCGGCACCCACCAGTGCCGCCGTCGCCACGAGTGCGGCGCTAGCGCTTACAATGGCCCCCATAGACGTGCGATGCATGGATTTCCCTTCGTGGTTACTTCGGTACCTACAGTACCCGTCCATGCGCCGACACAACCAACTGGACCCCGAGTTTCGGGGCTAACGAGGAAGGCGCGGCCATGGAATTTGACGTGACCATCGAGATCCCCAAGGGGAACCGAAACAAGTACGAGATCGACCACATGACGGGCCGCATTCGCCTGGACCGCATGCTCTTCACGTCGACCCGCTACCCGGATGACTACGGCTTCATCGACGACACCCTGGGCGAGGACGGCGACCCGCTGGACGCCCTGGTGCTCCTCGAAGAACCCACCTTCCCCGGCTGCGTGATCCGCTGCCGTGCGCTCGGCATGTTCCGCATGCGTGACGAGAAGGGCGGCGACGACAAGGTCCTGTGCGTTCCCGCCTCGGACCAGCGCGCCTCCTGGCGTACCGAGATCGACGACGTGTCGGAGTTCCACCGCCTGGAAATCCAGCACTTCTTCGAGGTCTACAAGGACCTCGAGCCCGGCAAGAGCGTCGAGGGCGCCCACTGGGTGGGTCGCGAAGAGGCCGAGGCCGAGATTCGCCGCTCCTACGAGCGCCTGAAGGAGCACGAGGGCGAGCACTGAACTCATAGCTTTCGACAGGGGCCGCGCGGGCTCCCCCTACGCGACCATCCTTGACACGTGCTCCTCCCCTGACACCACCCTCGACGCGTCGATCTATCCTCGAACGGGAATCATCGCCGAGGCCTCGGCCCGTCAGTAGCCTGCGACCGATTCACGCTTGTCTTGGCATTGATGCCGCCGAGCATCCAGGGCACCTGTTACGCACTACTTCTCCCAGGCGTCGACAATGATGCCCGTGCGGTCGCACATAGAAATTCCGATCTGGGGACCGGGGGCCTGGCAGGCCTCGACGATCGTGACGTACAGGGGCGTGCCCTTCTCTGCGTGGCGTTCAAGCTCGTATTCGCGCAGGTCGTAGGCGCGCACGCCCCACCTTCCTCAGTCAGATCGATGTGCACGAAGGGGCCATCGTCGCGCGCCTCGGGATTCATGGCAGTGCACGTGACGCCCTCGCGGGTAACGGGGCCGTCGCGCCAGTCGAGGGCGGCCTGACCACACATGCACCACGCGACCAGACCAACCAGTCCGAGCACCACGAACAAGGACACAACCCCCAGGAACACGGTGCCGGGATGGGCTTTTGTCGCGTGCTTGCCACTGCGCATCGGCTTGATCCTGGGGTTATAGGACACTGCGTGTTGCTGGAAGGGTGACTTTTCGGTTTTCTGGTGCGGGACAGTCGCTTTTTAGGTGGTTGTGTTTGCCTTGTTCCTGTGAATCC
>CAUVIG010000168.1:0-5002 GCA_963551745.1 uncultured Actinomyces sp. | reverse complement strand
ATGTCCTGCAGCTCTTCCTTGCGCTCGGCGCGGAAGCCGGCGATGTCGAGCATGAGGCGCGAGCGCTCGCCGGTCTCGGTCTGGACGGCCAGACGGGTCAGCTCCTGGAGGGCGTCCAGGACCTCGCCGTCGTCGCCCACGAGGCGATCGAGGGCGTCGGGGTCGTCCGCGACGATCTCGACCGAGGCGCGGCCGTTTTCGACGTCGATCTCGATGTCACCGTCGAGGTCGGCGATGTCAAGCAGCTCTTCCAGGTAGTCGGCGGCAATCTCGCCTTCTTCTTCGAGGCGGGTCAGCTTGTCTGCGTTGTCGTCACTCATGACGTGTCCTCCGTAGTGGGGAATGGGGTCTTGCTGGTGTCCAGGTTACCGGCTGGGGGCCTGGAACCGTGAATCTATGGTGGTCAGCGCTTGTTGCCGGAACGGCGGCGGGCCTTGCGGCGCTCGATGCGGCGGCGCTCGATCTCCTCGGCGCTCAGCGAGCCGTGGCCGGAATTGGAATCGCTGGCCTCGGACTCATCCTTCGACGAGGCCTTGGCGGACGCGCGCTCGAGGGTGCGGCGGTCGCGGACTTGCTTCTGGAGCTCGGCACGCTGGGCGGAGGCTTCCTGCTTGGCGAGGCGCTTCTCGACCGCCAGGGTGAGGCCGTGCATCCACTGCTCGTCGGGCAGGGTCGTCCACTTCAGGGTGGCCAGGTTGCGGTAGACGGTGACGATTTCGCCGGCGCTCATGGAAGCGGGGAAGTCAGAGGCGACGTGCTGCTTCTTCGCCTTGGAACGCAGCTCGGCAAGGGCGCGCTCGTTCAGCTCGTCGACGCGCGGATCGGAACCACTGGCGCCCAGGGCGGCGCGCTCACGGTCGTAGTTCTGGAAGTAGGGCTTGGCCCATGCCTGGTAGGCGGCCTCGCGGGACGCAAGCAGGTCGTCGTAGGCCGCCGAACCGGGGGTCGGCATGACCTTGATGGTCCAGAAGGACTGGGCGAGAGCCCAGAAGGAGGCGGTCACGGTGTAGATGACGACGCCCATCTGGAAGAACGCGCCGGAGAAGATGAACATCAGCGGCATCACGTACATCATGGGGCGCTGCGACTGAGCCATCGGATTGTCGCCCATGTCGGGCATGTTGCGCGAGAAGGACAGGCGCATGGAGACGAACTGCAGGACGACCATGAGCACGATCGCGGCGATAAAGACGGTGACGGCCGCTGTGTGCCCCCAGGACTCGCGCAGGGTGTGGGAGAGCTGGACGCCGAAGACCGTGGAGTTGACGATCTCGGAGGAGACCGATTCGGTAAGCGGGCCGAGGTGGTTGGTGGCCTCGCCGCGGTAGGTGTAGGTGCCTGCGGAGATGGAGGAAACCGCGATGATGGCGCGGTACATGCCGAACAGGACGGGCATCTGCACGAGCATGGGCAGGCAGGAGGCGAAGGGCGAGACCTTGTGCTTGCGCTGGAGGGCCTGGGTCTCTTCCATCATCTTCTGACGGCTGACCTGATCCTTCTTGCCCTTGTACTTCTCCTGGATCTTACGCATCTCAGGCTGAATGGCCTGCATCGCACGCGAAGAGCGGATCTGCTTGAGGAACAGCGGGACGATCGCGATGCGCACCAGGATGGTGAGCAGCACGATGGACAGGACCCACGCCATGCCGGAGCCGGAGGACATTCCGAGCAACACGAGGAGGTCGTGGATCCAGACCCACACGTAGGAGATCGCCCACGCGAAGGGGTGGAGAATTGCGTCGAACATAGTTTTCGCTTTCGCCGTGGCGCGGGAGCGCCGCTGTTTCGTTGTTCCTTAGAGTCCCGAGGCCGTGTCCGGCTCGGTCAGGTCGTACTCCGGGTCGAGTCCCATGGGGGCGGGACGTTCCCAGTTGTCGTGCCCAGCCCAATCCTCGGGTGGGATCCAGGGGTCGGGCTTCCAGCGTCCACGCTCTGGTACGTGGTCCACTCCCCCGTGGCTCCAGGGGTTGCATCGCAGCAACCGCCAGGTCGCGAGGACGATTCCCTTGATGGGCCCGTGGACGCGAATGGCCTGGAGAGCGTAGGTAGAGCAGCTGGGTGCGTATCGACACCGGGGGCCGAGGGCCGGGGAGATGTAGCGCTGGTAGGCGACGATGGGTGCGGCCACGAGAGCGCGCAGCGCCCGGCCCGCCAGGTTCATCGCGCGTCCCACTTACGCCACGCTCGCGCCATCACGCGGTCGAGGTGTTCGCCGAGTTCCTTGGAGGGCACGCCGAGGGCCTTACGTGAGGCCCTCACGACGACCCGTGCTCCTTCGGGGAGGTCGGCAATCCTTTCGCGCATGAGATGGCGCAGCTGCCGCTTGACGCGATTGCGTCCGTTGGCGCGCTTGATTTCCCGCTTGGGTACGACGAAACCGACGAGGCGACTGTTGCGTTCCTCGTCGGCTCGGACGTGGACGACGACCAGCGGATCTCCTGCTCGCGTTCCCTGTCGGATCGCGGTGGTGAAGTCCGCTGGGTCAACCATGCGGTGCGCGCGCGGCAGCACCGGGGTGTCTCAGGCGGACAGCTTGGCGCGGCCCTTGCGGCGGCGGGCAGCCAGAATGGCGCGGCCGGCGCGGGTCGACATGCGCAGACGGAAGCCGTGCGTCTTGGAACGACGACGGTTGTTGGGCTGGAAGGTCCGCTTGGTGGTCACGGCAATTCTCCTCGGCGGGGAGTGGTTTCCCACTCGGTATCGGTTGGGCTATCGACACGTAAGCACGCGCGATAGCGGGGACGCACGCCCGAAATGGGCGCAAACAAAGATCAACACTAAGCGGATTGGGGCCACACGTCAACGCGGCAGCGTTACCCACCGCGTCACACACAGTATCCACAGCTGTGCAAATCACTGTGGATCTCGTCCGTCCACAGAGGGTGGATGACGAGAGTTATCCACAGGCTGTATGCATTTTTGCTTTCCGCATGCTGCTGCGGACCCAAAGTTGTAACTACAAAGCTGTGATTCTGTGATAGTTCTCCACAGCTTCATCCCCAGGCTGTGCATAACATGTGCGCGGGCTACACTTCGACAATGTACGAGCGTCACGCTCATCACCGAGAAGTCGTGACCGAACTCACCAGTATTTGTGACCGGAGGTTGCCGTGGAGTCGGATTCCCTCACACGCGCGTGGGCTGCGGCCCTGGACGCAGTCCCCACCGACGAGCTGGGGCCCGTCGCCACCTCGATGCTGCGCTCCGCTCGCCCCCTCGGCGACATCGAAGGCACGATTCTGCTCGCCGTCCCCAACGATTTCACCAAGCAGTGGATCGAAGACAAGGCGCAGTCGAAGCTGACAACCGCCCTGTCCGTGCACCTGGGCCGCACCGTCCGCATCGCCATCACCGTCGACCCCACGCTCGAGGTCGTCACGGAAGAAGAGGAGGAGCAGACCCCGGCCGCGCCGGACGCGCCTGCGGCCGCCCCGGCCTCGTCGATTGATGTGGACGAGGAGCACCACTCCCCCGCCCTCGTCACCGCGCCCACCGACTCCGGCCCGACCCACCTCAACCCGAAGTTCACCTTCGACACCTTCGTCATCGGCCCGTCGAACCGTTTCGCGCACGCCGCCGCGCTGGCCGCCTCGGAGACCCCGGGTACGGCCTTCAATCCCCTCTTTATCTACGGCGATTCCGGACTGGGCAAGACGCACCTGCTCCAGGCCATCGGCCACAACGCGCTGTCGATGATGCCCCACCTGAAGGTTCGCTATGTCAACTCCGAAGAGTTTACGAACGAGTTCATCAACGCGATTCGTCTCAATAAGACGGACAACTCCCAGGTCGAGGCCTTCCACCGCCGCTACCGCGAGCTCGACATCCTCCTCATCGACGATATCCAGTTCATCGGCGACAAGGAGCAGACGGTCGAAGGTTTCTTCCATACCTTTAATGCGCTGCACAGCGCGAACAAGCAGATCGTCCTGACCTCGGACCTGCCCCCGGCCCAGCTCAAGGGCTTCGAGGACCGCATGCGGTCGCGCTTCTCCTCGGGCCTGCTCGTGGACGTTCAGCCGCCGGACCTGGAGACCCGCATCGCGATCCTGCATAAGAAGGCGGATGCCGAGGGCCTCGAGGTCACCCCCGAGGTGTTTGAGTACGTGGCCTCGCGCATCTCCTCCAATATCCGCGAGCTGGAGGGCGCTCTCGTGCGCATCGGCGCGTGGGCGTCGCTGTACCAGGAGCGCATTGACCTTAACCTCGCGCAGATGATGCTTAAGGATTTCGTGTCCAACCCGGACGACAACGAGATCACCGTCAGCCTCATCATGAGCCAGTGCGCCGTCTACTTCGGCGTGACGATCGAGCAGATGGGTTCGTCGGAGCGCAGCCACAACGTTGTCGAGGCCCGTCAGATCGCCATGTATCTGTGCCGCGAGCTCACCGACCTGTCGCTGCCCAAGATCGGACAGGCATTCGGACGCGACCACACGACGGTCATGCACGCGAACAAGAAGATCTCCAAGCTCATGAAGGAGAAGCGCGAAACCTTCAACCACGTGTCGGAGCTTACAAACAGGATCAAGCAGAAGGCCAGGGAGTCATGAAAATGGCGCGGGCGCGAACGAAAGTCGGCGCCCACGCGAGATTCACAGACATTGTGCACAGCTGGTGGACGAGTCCTCTCGCGCTGTGGAAAAAAGGACCTCGCCTGTGGATCTCAAAAAGTTGTCATTTGCTTCGTACACAGGACGACGTGACGAATCCACAACCTCATCCCATAATGACAGCACGGAGATTTAACTGAAATTCCGCCGCATAAGGGAGTTATCCACAGAACTCACAGCCCTTATGATGGATGCAAAGTCAAACGACAAAAATTTTTCACAGACCTCCGCACAACAATGGCGCCGCCGATGCTACGCGATGGCGCACGCGAGGCAAATTTCCTGCCCCACGTGGGCACACTTGTGGGTAAAGTAGTGTCCGATCCGTTTTGTGTTTTGGAGGCAGCTATGAAGTTCACCGTCGCCCGCGATGTTCTGGCCGAAGCCGT
>CAUVIG010000167.1:0-5065 GCA_963551745.1 uncultured Actinomyces sp. | reverse complement strand
CGTCTCATCCTGCTCGATACGGCGGTACTCCCATCCAGCGATTCCGAGGTCCTCCCACGCCGCGCGGTGGATCACCGGCGACAGGGAGTGCTCAATCGGAGAACCGATGACACCGGCCCACATCATGACGCGGTACAGACCTTCGGGTTCGCGTTGCAGTACGCCTTGAACTGTTCGCGGTTCTTCTCCTGTTCCTCGAGAGTCGAGGCAAACAGCGTCTCACCCGTGTCCAGGTTGACGGTGACAAAGTACAGCCAGTTGCCCTCAGCCGGGTTCAGGACTGCCTTGATGGCCTTCTCGCTGGGCTGTCCAATCGGGGTCGGAGGCAGACCTGCGTGCAGGCGCGTGTTGTAGGGATTGTCGTTGTCCAGGTCCGCCTGATCCGGAACGCCGCTGGTCTTTCCCACGCCGTACAGGACGGTCGAGTCCATACCGAGGTATCCCTTCGTCTCACCATTCGTATCGGCGAGGCGATTCTCGATGACACGAGCGACCATCGGCATGTACTTGTCGATATTCATTTCGCCATCAACGATCGACGCCTTAATCAAGACAGTCTGCCGATCCGCGGGGGCGACACCGAGACGGTCAAGCTCATCGACAGTGCCCTTCACCATCCGTGCGATGACGGTCGTCGGAGTGTCCTCCTCGGAGACCTCGTAAGAACCTGGCAGCAACCATCCCTCGGCGTTTCCTCCAGCCTCAGACGGTAGCCCGATCGCCTCCGTGTCGGCGAAAGCGGCATCTACCTGTTCCTCGGTAACACCCATAATGTCAACGATCCGCTTCTTGACCTCGGACATCTTCTGACCCGACGTAATCGTAATCGTCGAATCGACGCGGTTCGTCTCGTCCAGCAGGCCCGCGAGCGCGCCGGCGGCGCTCATCTCCTGCTTCAGGCGGTACGTACCAGGGCGAATGGACATCGATGCCGGGGTCTTCTCGAACTGACGCACGAACGCTCCGACGGACTTCACGACGCCCGCATCTACGAGCGTCTGGCCGATATCGCGACCGGATGCACTCTCAACGATCGTCACCTCGACCGAGCCGGAGCCCGGCCCTGGGAAGTCATCGGATGCAGTCGGCGACGAGTTGAAGAGCTGATCGTAGGCGACGTAGCTGGCACCGACCAGCAGGCCAAGTACCAGAACAATAATGAAGAAGGACCGCACACGACGGCGGCGCTTGCGCTTGCGCGCCGCTCGTCGTTCACTGGCGAGGCGGCGAGAACGCATGCCCGTGGTCTCAGAAGGCGATTCTGCTGCCTGCGCTGCACTGCGCTGACGCAGCGCCGCACCGGACACGCGAGGAGTCGCGCCCGTATCCGTCACCTCGTCGAAAGAGGGAAGCGTGCGCTCGCCCCGCGCCATTGCCGACGCGGGCACCACGGCCTCGTCACGAGAGGAACCGTCACGCAAGTCGGTTCCCTGAGCGGGCGTCGCGATTCCGTCCTGCGATGCATGCTGCTCGTGCAGCTCGGCATCGGAATAGACCTTTCGCTCACCGGAATGAATCTCGCGACGAGAACGGAAAGGGTAAGGGGGAGGCGTACTCATGCGTGCGCTCCTTCACTTGGTTCGAGGATGATTACCTCACCGGGAGCTCGACCGCCCATGCGCTCGAGCTCGAGTGCCTGTTCCAAAATGATCTGCGCCGCGACCTGGTCAATGACGCTGCGGTGCTCGATCTCGGGAATCCCGGATGCACGCAGACGCGCGTGCGCCTGGTTGGACGTCATGCGTTCGTCGACCATCGCCACACGAACATCGGGAACAAGCTTCTTGATGTGGCGCGCATACATGCGCGCACCCTTCGCAGAGATACCCTCTCCCCCACGCAGGTGCCGAGGAAGTCCGACGATGACTTCGATCGCGTCATGGCTACGCACGATGTCGGCCAAGCGATCGAGATCGGACAGATCGGGAGCCCTGTGAAGGGTTTCAACTGGCATCGTGAGAATGCCGTCGGGGTCGCACCGGCTGACGCCGACACGCACGGTGCCGACGTCCACGCCGATACGAATACCCCGACGAATGCTCACAGAGCCTCGATTTCCTTGCGGATCGCGTCGATCGCGTCCGCGATGCCCTCGGGCTTGGTGCCGCCGCCCTGAGCGATGTCGTCACGGCCACCGCCGCCACCGCCCATGTGCTTGCCGACTGCGCGGACCAGAGCGCCGGCCTTCACCGACGCCTCACGCGCTGCCTCGTTCGTAGCGACAACGAGCGAGGGCTTTCCGCCGACGACGCCGCCGAGGGCGACGACAGCGCCGCGGTCGTTTCCGAGACGGTCGCGGACATCGAGTGCGAGGGTACGCAGCGCGTCGGCCGAGGGCATCTCGCCGACAGCCGCGGCCACGACGCTCACCGGACCAATCGCCGTCGCAGACGCCGCCAGATCAGCGCCCTGACTCAGGGCCTGAGCGGTGCGACTCTTCTCCAGTTCCTTCTCGGATTCGCGTAGCTTCGTCAGCAGCGACTCGATGCGCTCCGGCAGCTCATCCGCACGACCGCCCACCAGCTGAGAGAGCTGGCTGACGAGAGCGTGTTCCTTGGCCTGGTACTCGTACGCGCCGGTGCCGACAAGGGCCTCGATGCGACGCACGCCCGAAGCCACCGAGCCTTCGCCAAGGAGGGTCACGCGGCCGATGTGGCCGGTCGTCGGGACGTGCGTACCACCGCACAGCTCGCGGTCAAAGCCATCACCGATCGTAACGACGCGAACCTCGGCCCCATACTTCTCACCGAAGAGCGCGATCGCACCGGCTGCCTTGGCCTCGTCGATGCTCATGATCTCGGTCGTCACAGGCATGTCCTCAGCGAGCTTCTCGTTGACGAGGGCCTCGATGTCGCTCAGCTGGGAGCCGGACAGGGCGCTGGAGTGACGGAAGTCGAAACGCAGACGCGACGGCGAGTTTTCAGAACCGGCCTGGTCAGCGTTGTCGGACACGACGTTGCGCAGGCCGGCGTACACCATGTGGGTCGCGGTGTGGGCACGCGCGATCGCGAGGCGGCGCTGGCCGTCGATCTCGGCGTACGCCTTCTCGCCCACCGTCATGCCACCCTCGGTAAGGGTGCCGCGGTGCACGCTCAGGCCACGAATCGGGGCCTGCACGTCGTGAACCTCGACGAGGCCTCCGCCGGCGAGGCGGATCGTGCCGTGGTCGGCCAGCTGGCCACCCATCTCGGCGTAGAACGGGGTGCGATCAAGGATGACCTCGACCTCGGCAGGGGCGCTGGCCGCGGGGGCCTCGACGCCGTCAACGAGGAGGGCCTGGACGGTCGCCTCGCTCGCCTGCTCCGTGTAGCCCAGGAACGTCGAGCCTCCCCCCATCGCCTTTTCGATGTCATGGAAGATACGCACGTCAGTGTGGCCGGTCTTCTTCGCGCGCGCGTCAGCACGTGCGCGCTCCTTCTGCTCAGCCATGAGCGCGCGGAAGCCTTCTTCGTCGACGGACACACCCTGTTCGGCCGCCATCTCGAGGGTCAGGTCGATCGGGAAGCCGTAGGTGTCATGCAGCGAGAAAGCGGACTCTCCCGAGATCATCGGCACGCCCTTCGACTCCTTCGCTGTGGCGACGGCCGCGTCCAGGATCGTGGTACCCGTGCTGAGGGTGCGGCGGAAGGCCTCTTCCTCCGCGTAGGCGACCTCGGAGATCGTCTTCCAGTTGGTCTCCAGCTCAGGGTACGACGCCTTCATCGCGTCCTTCGACGCCGTGAGCAGCGTCGGCATGGTCGCCTCATCGACGCCCAGCAGACGCATCGAGCGAACCGCGCGACGGATCAGGCGGCGCAGGACGTAGCCGCGACCGTCGTTACCGGGGCGCACCCCGTCGCCGATGAGCATAAGCGAGGAGCGCACGTGGTCGGCCACGACACGCATGCGCACGTCGTCGTCGTAGGCCACTCCGGCCTCGGGACCCGCGGCACCCAGGCCGTAGCGCTTGCCGCTCATCTGCATGGCGGCGTCGATGACGGGGAACACCTCGTCGATCTCGTACATGTTGGGCTTGTCCTGCATGACGAACGCGAGACGTTCGAGGCCGGCACCCGTATCAATAGCCTTCTTGTCGAGCTCACCCAGCAGCGGGTAGTCCTTGCCGGCACCTTCGCCGCGCATGTACTGGTCGAACACGAGGTTCCATACCTCGAGGTAGCGGTCGCCGCCCGGATCCACCGTGCCGCCCACAGCCTCGGGACCGTAAGCGGGGCCGCGGTCGTAGTGCCACTCGGCGCAGGGGCCGGCAGGACCCGGCTGGCCGGTGTCCCAGAAGTTTTCCACGCGAGGCAGGCGCACGATGTGAGCCGGGTCCATGCCGATCTGCTTCGTCAGAACGTTGAAAGCTACCTCGTCCTGATCCCAAATCGTCACCCAGAAGCGATCGCCATCGAGGCCATACTTTCCCTCGTCGCGCGAACCGGTCAGCAGGTCCCACGCAAAGTTAATGGCGCCTTCCTTGAAGTAGTCGCCGAAGGAGAAATTACCGTTCATCTGGAAGAACGTGCCGTGGCGCGTCGTCTTACCGACGTTATCGATGTCGTTCGTGCGGATGCACTTCTGCACCGACGCAGCCCTGGGCCACGGCGCAGGCTCAACGCCCATGATGTAGGGAATGAACGGAACCATGCCGGCGATCGTGAAGAGGATCGACGGTTCGGGCGAGACCAGGGAAACGGAAGGACAGATCTCATGACCCTGCTTCTCGAAGTAGTCGAGCCAGCGGGTGCGGATTTCAGACGTACGCATAGTCCCCCATGTTAGACGGTTGGTGCCGCTCGCGACACATCGGCACGCGCAATCGGACAGTGGAATGAATGAAAAAACCGCACCCCCGAGCAACGCTCGGGGGCGCGGAGTTGACTAGTGTCAGCGCGAGTAGTGCTCGACGACCATCTGGACGTCGACGGTCACGGGGACCTCAGCGCGCTTGGGGCGACGCACCAGGGTCGCCTTGAGGCGGGACAGCTCGACATCCAGGTACTCGGGGACGGCGGGCAGCACGTCGCGGTGAATACCCTCAGCGGCGATCTCGAAGGGGACCGTGGTCTGCGACTTCGGCTTG
>CAUVIG010000166.1:0-5069 GCA_963551745.1 uncultured Actinomyces sp. | reverse complement strand
GCATCGCTGCGCACGTTCTTGGAGAACCCGCCCGCTCTGGGTGATCCCGCCCTAATCAGTGCGTGGACGTGGCCGGTGCGGGCCCGCGAGTACGCAACTATCGCCGAGTCACTGCTGGGCGGCTCGACCCCACATTCCCCCTCCCACGTCTGACATCCGTCCCTGTTTCCCGAGGAACACTCATGCCTTTCATCAGCATCATCATTCCGGTCTACAACGCGCAGGAGTTCTTGCCCAACGCCCTTGGATCCATCGAAGCGCAGGACTTTTCGGACTGGGAGGTGATTCTCGTTGATGACGGTTCATCGGATGATTCACCCGCCATGTGCGATTCCTACGCGCGGCACGACCCGCGTTTCCGCGTCATTCATCAGGAAAACGCCGGAACGAGCGCCGCTCGGAACACCGCCCTCAAGGTGGCGCGTGGCGAGTACATCACGTTCATGGACAATGACGACTGGTGGCGCATCCCTGAGGCTTTGACGCTTGTCCACGAGGCCCTGACCAGGCGCCCCGTCGATCTGCTGTGGCACATGTGTGCGCGAGCCAACCCGGAGGGCACGCAGATCACGGAGGCTGAGCCCACGGCGATCGCCGCGACGATCGATTCCCTAGGCACCGACGAGGCGATCCACGCGATCATCGACAATGAGCTGACGACGAGCGCCGTGTGGACGAAGGTTATCCGCCGCGAGTTCTTGGCCAAGCACGGGATCGTCTTCCCCTCGGGGATGCGCAACGAGGACACGGACGTGAGCGCGCAGATCATCGCGCGCGTTGAATCCGTGGCGTGGCTCGACCAGCGCTTCTACGTGTACCGGATGGGTCACCCCTACGCTCAGACCTCACACTCGCTGGCGATCTCCACGGTTGACGACCTCGAGCGCGTGCTGCGCTCGAATCTGTCCGACGCACGCACGCTGTCGCAGGGGCGCCGCGGCGCCCTCATGGCCTTCCTGGCGCGTCCGATGATCGTGTGGGTGGGCCAGGCCTCGGCACTGGGCCTTCTCAACGAAAAGAAACACGGTGAGGACGCGCGCCGCAGGAACGCTTTCGTGCGTCAGTTCTTCCTACCGCTCGTCTCCGAGTCTCGCACGCGCGAGGCGCGCATCGCCCAGTGGGCGTGTCGCCTGCTCGGGGTGAGAGCCTGCGCCAAAGCGCTGGGCGTTCAGTTCCGTCGCCTGCACCCTGAGCTGGTCGCCCACTCCACAACAAAGTAGCGGCCCGATCAGCGGGCTAGCTTCCTCGCGTCATTCACCGAAGGGAGTGTCCGCCACCCACTCGACAGATCGCATGTGGGCGGGCGGACGCTGGTCCTCGGGCGGGATCTCACGCCAGTTGCCGTAGTAGTCCTGGAGCAGCTTCTCGGCCCGTGCGGGGATCGCAAACTCGCGTCCCTCGAAGCTGGCAGTACGCGTCGGGAAAAGTTCCTCAGGCCGGATGATATTCCGGCTCATAATGTCATCGAGGAGCAGGACGTAGCGCTCGTTCTCGGGATTCTCAACAGACGAACGGTGGCACGCGCGGGCAAGCTCGTCCTGTCGACGAGAGATGGCGTACAGATCTGCGAAGCGAGTCATCGGATAGAGCATGTACTTGATGATGCGGCGTGCCGTGGATGTTGCGTAGCGCGGGTTTGACGCCGCGATGTACTTCCACCACACAAGTCGGTGTCCCCTGCGCGCGGCACGATGCACGGCAGGGTCAGTAATGTCGACGCGCTCAAGTGGGAAAATATCCACCCACAGCCCGAGGTTTCCGGCAGACTCGTCCAGGAAAGACTCAACTGCCCGGGTTCGGGTATCAACGAGCTTGCAATAAGAGTTAATCGAAGTACGATCGCGGTAGCTCACGAGGCTGTAGTGCTCCCCGAGACCACCCTGTTTCCACAGGTCGTAGAGCTTCTCGTAGTCGTCGCGGGGCATGTAGACGTCAACGTCATCATCCCAGGGGATGAACCCGCTGTGGCGCATCGCCCCGATGAGAGTGCCATACGCGAGCGCATAGGAGAGCTGGTGCTCACGGCACACGCGGTCCAGTTCTGTGAGAATGTCCAGTTCAACCGCCTTCACCTGGCGCGCCTCAAGCTGGGTCATGGAGCCTCTTTCATCGTTCATCCGATGGCTTACGAACTGCCCTCTAGAGTAGTACAACCTGCGGGCTATAGGACACACGCGTACGGGCCCGCGCAATAGCCAGCCTCGGGAGCACGATCGCGCACCCCGCCAGACCTCCGCGCGGCGCGGGGCCTGCCCGCCCGCTCACCGTCCACGCCGCGAGCTTCGCTCGGCGCGTCGCCTCGAAGCCCGGCCAGGCCATGCAGGCCTCGCGCCACCCTCCGATCGGGCGACCATGACCACCGGCACCGCAACCTCCATCCCAACGAGCTTCGCTCGGCACACCACCGCCAGACCTCCGTGCGACGCAAGCACATGTCTTGCTCTCTGTGACTGCTCTATGCGCCGGTGGGCGGCGGCCACATCCCCGCGGGCCTCGCGTCCCCTCTTCCTCTGGCTCCCCCGTCTGCTCCTGCAACACATGACGACCGCAGGCAACAGGCCTGACGAGACCGGCGAGCATTCAGCTTCTCAGCGGGACAAAACCTTCCCTGATCAACACATCAGCCGAAACAACGGGACAAAATTCTCCCCGCTTGTCATAAAACGCTCATTTTGGCCTGTTTTACGCATGCAGGGAGAGTTTTATCCCGGATATGACATCCGTGGCCCCCAGCAGGGAGAGTTTTGTCCCGGAATCCTGGTCGCGCTTGGGCTACACCCAGGATCCGCGATGATCATCCACGTGCTCCTCGCGCGACAGCGCCCACGACGCGCATACGCGGATAGGTTATTCCCACGCGGATAGGTTAATAGGCTATCCGCATGCGCATAACCTATCCGTAACGTCACAACCTATCCACATGTCGCACGTTCATCACTGATCCACGCCGCCCCCCACCAGCGCCGTCGCTCGCGGGCGCACGGAGCGCCAACGCTCACACCCTCCTCAACACAACCAACTGGCAGCGAGTCGGGCGACGTACACTCCGATGTTGCGGTATCGTCATCGACTCTCCTTTCCGTTCAACAAACAGGTGTGCCCGGTGGAGCAGCCTCCCCACCGGGCACACGGACGTGAACTATTCGTTCTCAGGAGTAGTCCTTCTGGAACTTCAGTTCCAGTTCCTCCAGCGAGTGGAACTTCGTCTCGGGGACGACCTTCCAGTAGAAGAGGAACGAAAGGAAGTTAATGGCTGCGAAGATCGCGTACGTACCAGCGCCACCGACGGTCGCCATGAGCGGTGGGAAAACAACGGCTACGAGCGCGTTGGCAAGCCATAGAGTACCCACCGCGATACCGAGGGCAGTGCCGCGGACGGCGGCAGGGTATATCTCGGAGACGAGCACCCAGGACACCGTTCCAGACTGCTTGATGAACACGAAAATACAGACGATGCCAAGAACGAGCCAGGGCGCGAAGGTCGGGGCGCCGGAGATGTTTCCCTCGCCATCCAGGGAGGGGCTGATGAAGGCTGCAAACACGGCAGACAGCGCAGCCAGAGAAATCGTGATGCCGAGCTCCTGATACATGCCCACGTGACGGCGAGCGAATCGGGCGACGAGCCACAGGCCCACGGCGGAACCGATCGCGGAGATACCACCGGAGACGACGTTCAGGGTGATGGCGTCTTCCATGGGAACGCCGGCGGCGTTGAGGATCTTCGGCGTGTAGTACATGGCCGTGTTGATGCCCGTCAGCTGGTCGGCGATGCCCAGGACGATACCGATGTAGAGGAGCTTGCGTGCCCACTTGACCTTGAGGATCTGGGACAGCGACCACTTTTCCTGAGCAGACTCTGCACGCTGGACATCAAGCATCTCGTTGATCTCGCCAGCGACGTCATCCTTCTTTTCATCGCGCACACGCTTGAGGGAGCCAATGGCCTCGACGATGCGCAGGTTGGCGGCGTACCAGCGCGAGGACTCGGGCACAGTGCGGATACCGATCCACAGGGCGATGGCGGGCAGCGAGCACAGGATGAGCATGTAGCGCCAGGTCAGACCATTGCCCGTGCCGGCGACATCCGCAATATTGACGGCGGCCTGGACGGTCTCCCACGCGACGGACGTGCCAGCGTGGCCAAGCACGTGCCCGGATGCATCCACGGCATCACCGGTCAGGGTGACGGTGGGACCACCCTGCATGTGAGCGACGACAGCGTTCATAGAGAAGGCCAGGAACTGGCCGAAGACGATCATCATCTGATCCGTCGCGACAAGGAAACCGCGCAGCCGCTTGGGAGCAGTTTCGCTGAGGAAGACGGGAACCGTCGCGGAAGCGCCACCGACGGCGAAGCCAAGGATGATACGCGCCAGGTAGAGGACCCAGATGTTCGGGGCAATCGCACAGCCGATGGCGCCGAACAGGAAGATGATGGCGAGCAACGTGATGTTATGGCGTCGACCGAAGCGGTCGGAGAGGCGTCCGCCGAAGAACGCACCCGCGGCAGCACCGATGCACAGCAGGCCGCCGACCCAGCCTTCTTCGAAGGTGGTCATGTTCAGACCGCCGGCGCCTCCGGGCATGTACATGTATGGCAGGGCGCCAGCGACAACGCCGGTGTCATAGCCGAAGAGGAGAGATCCCAGCGTCGCGATGGCAGCAATTGCGCCCAGGGAGCGCTTCGCACCGGAAGCGGGGGTCTTCTCAACGAGCTCGCGCACCCTGTCGGGTGTGTAGTCGTCAATCGTTGGAGTGTGTGGCATATGGTTCTCCTCTGCACTTCCTCGTCGGAGCGATCCGGATGAACGAGACAGCATCCATAGCATAATGCCGCGCCCGTGTACGCGCCGCTCTCCGGCAGATATCAGACGGACGACGGTCGCACCCCTTGAGGATATCAAGGTCAAGGCGCCCGCAAACACCTCGTCGCCGGCGCACTCAAGCCCACACCTATGACTGTATAGAGTGGAGGGGGGGGGGGGGGGGCCCCCCCCCCCCCCCCCCACCACAGTTGAACAAAAACCCCCCCCGGGGGGGGGGTGTGGCAAACAAAACACCACAACCCC
>CAUVIG010000165.1:0-5074 GCA_963551745.1 uncultured Actinomyces sp. | reverse complement strand
GGCATCATCGCCGCCAACCACAACGGCATCGGCATCGACGGCATCGCGCCGACCGCGACCCTCGTGTCCATCAAGGCCTCGAACGAGGCGCAGCTCATGTACCCCGAGTACGTGACCTGCGGCTTCATGTGGGCGGTCAGCCACGGTGTCGACATTGTCAACAACTCCTACTCGATGGACCCGTGGGTCTACTGGAGCCCGAGCGACCCCGAGCAGGCCGCCGGCCTTGAGGCCGCGACCCGCGCCATCGCCTACGCGCGGGGCAAGGGACTCGCCGTCATCGCCTCGGCGGGCAACGACGGCATGGACAACGACAACGTGACGACTGACAGCGGGTCGCCGACCGACCTCGATACGCCGATCAAGGACCGTCCCGTCTCAGGCGGCGTGAAGGTCCCGGCGATGGTTGAGGGCGTCAGCCAGGTCAGCGCCGCCACGCGCACCAACCCGGAGACGAAGCCCGAATGGGCAAATCTCAAGCGGGCCGACTTCTCCAACTACGGAACCAGCATCGACTTCACCGCGCCGGGCCAGGACATCTACTCGACAGTTCCCACGTCGCTGTATGCCTCCGGATACGCCAAGACCAGCGGCACCTCGATGGCCACGCCCCACATCACGGGCATCGCCGCGCTCATCAAGTCGATCCACCCGGGCTACCGAGGCAAGCAGATCACCGACCTCATGCGCAAGCAGGCCGCCATGGAATACACGCGCCTGGAAGCACCCGAGGACGGCAAGGAATATCGCGGCTACGGCTTCATCAACGCGCTGACCACCATGCGCCGCGACCAGATGCAGCCCACCGTTCAGACCCTGCAGTACCGGGTCGGCAAGGGCGAATGGAAGGACGTGCACGGCGCGACCCT
The DNA here is from genome assembly GCA_963551745.1 of uncultured Actinomyces sp. Classification (GTDB taxonomy): domain Bacteria; phylum Actinomycetota; class Actinomycetes; order Actinomycetales; family Actinomycetaceae; genus Pauljensenia. Next base: position 4,205 of record CAUVIG010000165.1, on the reverse strand, counting down.
GCCCGCCGGTCCCGTCACCTTCTACGCCGAGGCCATCGCCCCGATCAGCCACCTACACATGGACGTCGCCGGCCTGGCCGCCGTCGACCGCGACGGCTCGGGCAAGTACTTTGACGATGCCCTGGGTGCCTCGATCGAAAACGTGGACCTCAGCGCGCTGCTGCCCGAGGGAACGGACTCGGTGACCGCTCGCGTCCAGGTCAGCGCCACCGGCATCAACTTCGATCGCCAGGCCGACGACGACACGGGCCGCGAGGCCGTCTTCACCGTCTCGCGCGACCCGAACGCGGCGGCGCCCCCGGCACCCGACGCCGATGCCGCGCCCGCGCCTTCCGGCCCGGCCAAGGCCGGCATCACCGCACCCGCGCGCAGCATGGACCAGCTGCCCGCCAACTATGCGGTGAACCTCCCCAAGGGAACGGATCACGCCACCTTCCAGCGCGCCCTCGCCCAGGCCTCGAACCTGCACGGCCTGGTTCTGTCCCAGTACCCTGCCTTTGGGACGTTCTTCGTGCAGGCCGCATCGCCCACCTTCTCGCCCGACCTGGGCGCGGCGCTCGTCAAGGAGGGCATCAGCTACGACTCGATCGGCCCGACCCGCCAGGCGCCCGTCGGCGGTAACGAGGCCGTGGTCCCCATCTCCTACGAGACGCGAGTCGCGGCGGATGCGGCGATCGCGGCCGCACCCCGTTCCCAGGGAGCGCAGGGCGACCAGGACGCTGCCCTCACCCCGGACCCGCAGACCGGCAACGGATGGCACCTCCAGGCCCTGCGCGCCCTCGAAGCGCAGGGGGTGGACGTCATGCGAGCGCCTGTCACGGTGGGCATCATGGACCAGTCCGTCGATGACACCGTGCCGGACCTGGTCGGACAGGTCGACCACGACAAGTCCGTGTCCTGCTCGTTCAACGGCATCCCGAACCGCGACCCCGCCGCGTGGCGCTGGGACGACGCGACCCACGGCACGCACGTGGCCGGATCGATCGCCGCGAAGCATGACGGCGTGGGCGTGGATGGCGTGAACCCGACCCTGCGTATCGCCGCGATCAACGTGGCCTCGCGCAACGGCGGATTCTTCTACCCCGAGTACATCGTGTGTGGCTTCGTGTGGGCGGCCGAGCATGGGATCTCGGTCACCAACGGTTCGTACTACGTGGACCCGTGGAAGTACTGGCTGCCGAACGATCCCGAGCAGGCCGCGGGCCAGGAAGCCGTGCAGCGCGCGGTCGACTACGCGACCTCGAAGGACGTCATCAACGTGGTGGCCGCCGGTAACTTCTCGACGGATCTGGACAACCTGCCCACGACCGACGACTCGGCTCCCGGCGACACCTGGGGTGCGCACGAGCGCGACGTGACGGGTGCCGTCTACATGCCGCCGAAGCTGCGCGGCACGCTCTCCGTATCCGCCCTGCAGCTGCCCGAGGGTGCCGACCCCGCGACCGGTGTGCTCGAGCCGGCGTCCTGGTCGAACTGGGGCGCGACGAGCGTCGACTTTGCTGCCCCCGGCGCGAAGATCTACGCGCCGCTGACGAGCTGGTACGGCAAGGCCTACGGCAACCTGTACGGCACGTCGCAGGCCTCGCCTCTGGCGGCCGCCGTCATTGCGACGCTGCGCCAGGTACACCCGGAGATGAACGCCGAGCAGATCATTGCCCTGGCGAAGAAGCAGGCGGGGGATCCGGCGAACTGGGATCGCCTCAAGCCCGTCGAGGGCCGCGAGTACCGGGGTGCGGGCCTGCCCAACGCCCTGGATGCTGTCCTCAAGGATCAGCCCAAGCCCGTCATCGGCAGCGTCGAGTATTCGACGGATGGCACCACGTGGCAGCCGCTGGCGGGGGAGAGCGTCGCCGGACGCGTCTCCATCCGCGCAACCGTCACCGGTCCGGTGACTTCTGCGCGTCTCCTCGTCGGTGAGCGCGAAGTCGCGGCCGGCGTGGGCAACGGCGCCTTCGAGGGCAACTCGGTGGCGCTGCAGGCCGACGGCGTGGACGTGTCCCACCCGAATGGCACGGGACGCTTCGCGGGCGCTGCGACGGTCACGGTCGAGGCCATGGGCCGCAACAACGACGCCCGATCCGACGATGACGCGACGCTCGAGGTTCCCTTCACGGTCAGCCCCGACCAGGTTGGCCCGGACGAGGCCCGCTCGGGTCGCTGGGTGTCCGGCGCCTTCGGCTGGTGGTGGCGCTACGAGGACGGCACCTACCCGACCTCGACGCAGCTGCGCATCGACGGGGCGATCTACCGCTTCGACGCCCGCGGCTACATGGTGACCGGCTGGGTCAGCGAGGGTGGCCGCTGGTTCTACTACGGACCCTCCGGCGGGCAGGCTTCGGGCTGGGTGAGCGTGCGCGGCTCCTGGTACTACCTGGATCCCATTAGCGGCGAGATGGCCAGCGGATGGACCAAGGTGCAGGGCACCTGGTACTACCTGGGCTCCTCGGGCGCGATGCGCACCGGCTGGATACGTGAGGGCTCCACCTGGTACTACCTGGCTGATTCTGGCGCGATGGCCGCGGGCTGGGCGCGCATCGGCTCCTCCTGGTACCACTTCGCCCCCTCCGGCGCCATGAGCACCGGGTGGCTCAAGGACGGCGGCTCCTGGTTCTACCTCTCCTCCTCCGGGGCGATGGCGACCGGGGCGCGCTGGATCGACGGCACTCGCTACGTGTTCGACGATGAGGGCCGACTCCAGGAGTAGGCGTCACGAGGCCGGGGCTTCCTCCCGGCTGAACGCACGAGGGGCCGCGCACGGTTTGTCGTGCGCGGCCCCTCGTGCGTGTCGCGCCTGCGCCGCAGAGATATCGTGGGAGTCCCGTTCCCTCGGGACCTATTTCGTAGTACACATATGTGTGGTAGACATGGATGGCTTGTTTTCCATGCGATGCTGGTAACGCGAGCGGTGCTCGCAGAGGTTGGTTTAAGGAGGTAATGATGGCGACGTATACGTCAGCTGATGGTGCGGCGTTCACTGATGAGGATCTGGAGCGTTGGGGGAACGAGGCCGAGACCGGTGTTTCTTACGACGGGAAGCATCTCGGTTCGTCTGTGGCCGGACGCCCGATTAGCATCGGTGTCGGCGCTAAGCCGTTCACCCTCCGTCTTGATCGTTCTCGCCGCGCGAAGCTTGCTGAGGTGGCTCAAGAGCGCGGTACGACGCCGTCGCAGCTTGTGCGCGACCTGATTGATTCGCTCGAGTAAGAGAGTGTGGTTTTAGGTCGAGCATTTGTTCGTGCAGGTTCCGCTGGTGGAGGTTCGGCGGCTTTGGTGTCTCGAGGTGTCATATGAGCGATCATCTCATTCGCGATAATCCTGTCAGCGATGAACAGATACAGGCCTGGGCTGATGAGGCTGAGCATGGCTATGACCTGACTAAGCTCGCGCCCCCGCTCCCGGGCCGTCCCCTAGTGGGGAACAGCCCGGGAGTAGGCGTCACGAGGCCGGGGCTTCCTCCCGGCTGAGCGCTCAGGGGCCGCGCACGTTTTCTCGTGCGCGGCCCCTCGCGTGCTGAAGAGAGACTTACCTCTCGCGCGCGGACGTGAAGCCCGACTTCTCGGGCGTCGTGCCCAGGCGCGCGGCGATGAGCTCCTTGTCCTTCTCTGACGCGAGGTCACGGACCCACGAGACGTAGGAGGCCTCGTCGGCGTGGACCTCCTGCGTGAGCGGGTTGCGCCGCTTCGACACGATCGCGTACGCGTGCGCGCCGAACACCCACACGTTCGCCACCAGGGCGGCCGCCGAGAGGATGAGCATCGCCCAGGGGTTGTGGGCGCTGCGGTGGGCGAAGGCCGAATCGTGCATGAAGTGCGGGAAGGTGAGCACGACCGCCGACCACAGCGTGAGCGTGTACGCCCGGTACTGGATCCACGCGCCGCGCCCGAACTTCATGAGCGCCGGGATCGTGCACGAGGCCAGGAGAGCGACGCCCGAGTACCATGCCCGGTCCGCCAGGCAGTTGTACACGTAGGCGAGGTTCCACAGGTCGTAGGCGATGATCCACCCGATCGTCAGGTCGCCCCAGATGAGGGCGCGCTCCTTACCCTTGGACACGAAGATCCCGACCCAGCCGGAGATCGCGAGCAGGTTCAAGATGCCCGCAATGCCGTTCATGATGTTCCACGGCCCGCCCCACGTGACCATCCCCTGCGAGGGATCCACACCGTGAATCCCGTAGCACTGGAAGTCACGCACCACGGCCTCGG
>CAUVIG010000164.1:0-5135 GCA_963551745.1 uncultured Actinomyces sp. | reverse complement strand
TTGTAGGCGTAGCCGTTGGCCAGGCCGATCACCATCTGGTTCTTGTTGACGTAGTCATTGGGGTAGGTCAGCGGGGAGTGCCACACCTCGGAGCCGTCGCTCCACGAGCCGGGTCCGCCGACGTTGTAGAGGTTGTCCAGGGCGTCGCCCGCCCAGGCACCCGGAATGGTGGCGACCAGGGGGCCCTCAGTCTGCGCCTTGGGGGTCCCGGGGGCGGGCGTGTCGTGCGTGAGGTTGGACAGGGTGCAGGTGGTCACCAGGGAGCCAGCGTCGCCCAGGTCGCGGTGGTTGACGAAGTCCTTGGGGCCTTCACCCACGCCGAGGACGGGGACGTTGGGCTTGTCTTTGCCCTTGAAGTCCTTGTCGTAGTCGGCCCACTGGAGCCACTGGATGGATTCCTTGAAGCGCCCGGAGCCGCCGGTGGCGAAGGTGGCGGGCAGCGAGTTGCTGGGTACCCCCTCGCCTGCCGCTTGCGCCGGTTGCTCCGTGTTGGCCAGGACAGGGGTGGCGCCGATGGCCGCGCAGACCACGAACGCGACCACGAAGCGCGCGAGCCGCCTGGTGCGGGGCTGTGGACGGACGTGTTGGGACACTTCAACTCCAATGACTAGGTTTTACAGAAAGCGTTATTAAGCAAATACTGTGGGGGACGCGCCGCGGGTCGGCACGACCGTGGAACCGGTCTCCCGGCCGTGCCGACCCGCATGGGGTCCGGGCCGCGGGGCGCTGCCCCGCGGCCCCGGGGGTGTCAGGCCTCGCCGCGCTTGCGCGAGCGGATGACCAGGGTGGAGCCAACGGCGATGAGCGCCAGGGAGACGCCGCCGATGGTCATGAGCAGCTGGCCGTTGGCGCCCGTGAGGGGCAGCTGGGGAACGGGCTGCTTGTTGTTGGCGATCTCGGCGCTGTACGTGGCAGCGGCCAGGGCGCCCTTGGAGACCGAGATGCCGGTCGTGTTCTGCTGAGGCAGGACGTAGCCCGCGGGGGCCTCGAACTCTTCGACGACGTAGCAGCGCTTGGTGGCGTCCTGCGAGCCGGCTCCGGCGGAGCCGACCGAGTCGCCGACGTAGAGGCCAGCGATCGACACCAGGCCATTGACGTCGGAGACGAACTCGGTCTGGCCGTTCACGGTGATCGCGTCGCCGGCCTTGGTGGCGGCGGAGCAGTCGGCCGCGTAGGGCTCGGCAGCGTTGTAGACCTTGAACTTCGCGCCCTTGATGCCGGTCTTGGCGGCGCCGGAGTTAGCGTCGAACTTCAGCAGCTGGGCGTTGCCCCAGTCGGTGGAGACCTCGGGGGAGGTCGGAGGGTTGTTCGGCTCGGTCGGAGGAGTCGACGGCGGCTCGTTCGGAGGAATGGCGCCGTAGTGCGTGTCCTGGACCAGGTTGGCCTTGTTCTTGATGGTGCCGTCGCCGATGGCAGAGACAGTGCCGGAGAAGATCGCCTCGAGCTTCTTGTTGGGGTTCGCCTTCAGCTTGGCCAGGCCGGCGCGCGTGAAGGAGACGACGACCAGGCCGCCCGTGTTGGACTGTACGTAGTCGGTGTTCTCGGCCAGCGTGTCGGCACCCAGGGTGACCTTGTCCACCTTGCCGTCGGTGAGGCGGTCGTCCAGCTGATCGCGCAGGTAGAAGTAGGTGAAGTTCGTATCAGCGTCGAGGGTCGGGATCGTCGTGGAGACGGGGAAGGTCACGCGCGAACCGAGACCGACGCCGTTGACCGTCTGATCGGAGATGGTCTTGTCGATCTCGATCTTCTGGTTCTTCGGGTAGGCGTGCACGTCGTAGAGCCACTTGCCGTCGCCACCGTTGGTGGTGTTCGGGAAGGGGATCGTCACGACGAAGGGCTTGGCCTTCTCGACGATGTTCGCGGGCGCGGCGGTCTCGCAGACCAGGTAGGCGGCAACCGGCAGGTTGGCCAAGGTGGCCAGGCCGCCACCTGCGGTCGTACCCTCGGCCGCAGCGTCGGTGTCGACTGCGGGCGCAGTGTCGCCGAGGGTGGGGTGGGCGGGATCCGCACAGGCGTTGGACGGGATGTTGCCCACCAGGGTGGCCAGCTTGTCCCAGTCGGCAGGCTTGGACAGGTTCAACCCGGAAACCTTGTAGGCCTTGAAGGTCACGCCATCGACAGTGTCGCCGCCCGCGTCAGCGGTGCCGTCGACCTTGCCCACGGTGCCCGTGTCGTTCTTCAGGTGCTTGTGGACGATGATCGAACCCGTCTTGTCCTGGTTGATCGTGCCGTAGCTCGGGTCATCGGTGGTGGCGCCGGCGGCGCCGCGGGTCGCCACGACCCCGGCAACTCCGAGGCTAAGGGCACCCGCGGCGGCGATCATTCGCCGCCCGAGGGGCGCATACTTCCTGCTCACTGGTCTTCCTCTCATAACTTCCGCACTGTGTGTGACGGGATGGATGATTCAACAGCAAATAATAGAGAGAAAAGTCAAGAGAAGTATGATTACCAGGAAATTCGAAAGATATCTCACGACTCCATATAAAATACGGAATATTTTATGCAGCAGATCTTAGTTGATTACCATTCGGTAATAAAAGATCCGCCGATTATGCGGGACACATCCGTGCTTATCTGCGCGTTTCCAAGCGCTGGAGCGCCCTCAAGAGAGCCCTCGCAACCCCCTCCGAAGAAGACACGCTCACCTGGACAACACCGCGCGCGTCAAGCATTTTCGCGACGGCTGCGCGACGTTGCTCAACAACCATGCTCGCCTCACGCGCCAGCTGTTCATCCCTGCGCAAAAAGTCGGGGAGGGGACCCTCGTTAACATCGATGACGGTTCTATCCTGGTCAATGTCTGCCGGATTCATGTCGGCCACCGACACCTGAATGACCCGATGGCGTACCAACAGCGACTTGATGAGGTCGTCAGCGACTCGCGTGGGCTCGGGCTGCATCGCATCCGTGACGATCACGATAAGGCTTCGCCGCTGGATGACCGTGCGGGCGCGCGCGAGGAGCTTGGGGACGTCCGAGTGGGGCGAGGACAGGGTGATGTCCTCCTCGATCCGGCGCAACACGGTCTCGGCGTGAGCGTTACCCGATCGGGCTGGCAAGAAGCGCACGCGCTCGGAGTCCCCGGCGACGAGACCGATCTGGTCTCCGCGAGCGACACTCAACCAGGCAATCGCCTCGCAGGCCGCCAGCGCAACCTCTTCCTTAGTTTCCCCGGAAGGTGCCAGCGCACCCATCTCGCGACCGGTGTCGACGACGAGCATCACCTGCAGGTTCGCCGTGGCCTCGTGTCTCTTGATGATCGGCGAACCGGTGCGAGCCGTCGCCGCCCAGTCGATTTCGCGCACGTCGTCGCCCGGCTGATAGGGAGCCAGGTCCATGAACTCCCAGCCGCGTCCCTGCCGCAGCGCGGAGTGCTGTCCATCCATGATGGACAGCAGCTTGCGCATGACGGGCAGCTGGATGCGCGTGGAGAGCGCGTGGATTTCGCGCGAGCGTACAGGCATTGCGTTCCTCTAGGAAGTCGACTGGCGTGTGGGACCGTGGGTTCTTTACGGAACAGGCACCGCGTTGAACACGGCGTCGATGAGGCCCTCAATGGAGACGTTGTCGGCAAGAGCATCGAAAGTGCGAATGATGCGGTGACGCAAGATGCCGTAACGCATTTCCTTAATGTCATCGGGCATCACGTGGTTGCGACCCGCCATAAGGGCGATCGCCTGCGCGATCTGCATGAGGGCGATGCCACCACGCGGGGAGGCACCGACGCGCACGTGGTTGCGCCACCCCGGCAGCGGGTTCGGGCCGGCACCGCGGGTCGTGTTCACGATGTCAACGATGTACGCCTTGAGGGTTTCGTGGACAAACACGCGACGGCATGCTTCCTGCAGCGCGCGCACCTCTTCGAGGGAGATCGGAGCGGCCGAGGACCGCGCCTTGATCTGGCCGTTGTCAATGCGCGTCAAAACCTCTAGTTCCTCAACGGGCGTCGGGTAGGTAATGACTTCCTTGAGAAGGAAACGGTCCATCTGCGCCTCGGGCAGCACGTAGGTGCCCTCTTCTTCGATGGGGTTCTGCGTGGCCATGACCATGAAGGGGCTGGGCAGCTTGTGGTTGACGCCTCCGATCGTGGTCTGGCGCTCCTGCATGGCCTCGAGCATGGCCGACTGGGTCTTCGCAGAGGAACGGTTGATCTCGTCGAGGAGGACCATGTTGGCGTGGACGGGACCCAGCTGGGTGACCATCTCGCCGCGCTCCTGGTTCCAGATCTGGGAGCCGACGATGTCGTTGGGCATCAGGTCGGGCGTACACTGGATGCGGTGGAACGTTCCGGACACCGCGGACGCGAGGGTCTGCGCGGCCGTCGTCTTCGCGAGGCCGGGCACGGATTCAACCAGGACGTGGCCGCCGGCGAGCAGCGAGGCGGTGAGCGCGCGGCGCAGGCCCTCCTGACCCACGACGGTGTGCTGGTAGATGGTGGTCATGCGATCGAGCAGGCTCTTCGCGTGGGCCAGCTCGTCGTTCGTCAAGTATGTGGGCACGGACTCTCCTTGCGTGCGCGGTCGGATGCAATCTCAGTGTAGCCGTCTCCGTCATCTCGCACGCAATCCGGTCAGTTTTAGCAGCCTCATCGACGAGGCCTCAACCAACCTTCGCCTGCACGCTCCCCCGCTCCACCCGAATGCATGAAACACAAAAGGGGCGAGCCCCAGAGTATCCTCCGGGGCTCGCCCTCAATCCGTGCCGATCAGGCCTGCTTCGCGGCGGCGATGCGCTCGCGGAACTTCGCCAGCTGCTCGGTGATCGCGGCGGGGAGCTTATCGCCGAACTGCGAGAAGTACTCCTCGGTGTCGTCCATCTCGGCGGCCCACGCGTCGGGGTCGATCGCGAAGAGCTTGGCCCACACGGCCTCGTCGATGTCCAGGCCGTCGAGGTTGAAGTCCTCGAACTTCGGGTAGCGGCCGGTCACGCCATCAATGGCCTCGACCTCACCGGCGGCGCGGCGAACGATCCAGTCCAGGACGCGGGCGTTGTCGCCGTAGCCGGGCCACATAAAGTTGCCGTCTTCATCCTTACGGAACCAGTTGACCTGGTAGACCTTCGGGAACTTCTCGCCCAGCTTGTCCTGCATCTCCAGCCAGTGGCCCCAGTAGTCGGCCATGTTGTAGCCGCAGAAG
>CAUVIG010000163.1:0-5170 GCA_963551745.1 uncultured Actinomyces sp. | reverse complement strand
CGCCAGCCCTCGCGGATCTGCCCCATGATGGTTGGGGGCATCTCGGCCTCGACGGAGGGAATCCTCGCAAGCGCCAGGCCGGCGACCGCCAGGAGCGCTCCCACGAACTCCAGACCCAGGGTGTAGGGAAGCCCGAAGGCGGTGTACAGGGCGATGCCGATGGCGGGGGAACCGATGTTGGCGATGGACCCCACGGCCTGGTCGAGGGTGTTGACTCGCATGAGGTGCTTCTCGGGGACCAGCATCGGCATGGCCGCACTCATCGCGGGGAAGTGGAAGGCCTGGAAGCAGCTGCGCAGCGCGGCGAAGAGGCATATGAGGGCGAAGCTCCCGTGTCCCAGCCAGGCCAGCGCCCCGAGCGCCAGCGACATACCACCCGCCCCCAGGTCCGAGATAATCATGACGGTGCGGCGGTTATAGCGGTCAGCGGCGACCCCGCCCAGCGGTGCCAGAAGGCCGAGGGGCAGCTGAGAGAGGGCCATGACGATGGCGAGCTTGAGGGCAGATCCTTCGGTCGTGGTGACGTGCCAGACGATCGCCCATCCCGACGCGCCGCTGGTGATGATGGAAAACGCCTGGCCGCTCCAGATCATCGCGACCACTCGCCACCAGTTCGACGCCAGGGTGCGTCCGGAGGCGCTAACCAGCGCGGATGAGGAGGTGTCTCGAGTCATTTCCACGAGGGTAGCCGGGCATGCATTTGTAGCCAGTCAACAGACGACGTGAGCCGACCGCCGTGCCGACGGGATATAACACCGTGTCATAATGCCACACTCACCCTTGTGAGGAACACCTAATTTTGTGTAGCATATCCCTCGCAATCCCTAAACACGAGAGGACGCAATGAAAACCCGCCTCGCCACCCTGACCGCAATCCTGGCCACCGCCACCCTTGCCCTCACCGCCTGCGCAGGCGGCTCCGGCTCCGCCACCAGCCAATCGGAGGCGACCACCCAGGACGCCTCAGCCTCGTCGACGCGCACGATCACCGACCACGCGGGCAACGAGGTCGTCCTGCCCGAGAAGGTCACTCGAGTCGCCATCGACCAGATCCCGATCGAATCCACCTACCTGGCCTACTTCGACGGCAAGGCCCCCTACCTGGTGGGCATGAGCGCCGCCCGCGTCAAGGCCATGAGCCAGACGATCGCCGCCGAGATGGCGCCCGAAATGATGCAGGTGGACACCAGCTATTACGACAAGGGCGAGCTCAACGCCGAGGCCCTGCTGAACCTGAACGTCGACGTCGTCTTCTACAACGCCTACAACAAGGAACATGGCGAAATGTTCCGCAAGGCCGGCATCCCGGCCGTCGGCTTCACGACGCTGGGCAACCCCTCGGAGACCTACGCGGAATGGATGGAGCTCCTCGAGGACGTCTTCAACGAGGACGGCCACATGGCCGACAAGATCGCGCTCGGCAAGGACCTCGTCGCTGACGCCCGCGCGCGCACCGCGAAGGTCCCCGAAGACCAGAAGGTCTCGACGATGGTGCTCATGGGCGCGGCCGACGGTCAGCTCGCGGTCGCGGGCGGCAAGGACGGCTGGTTCACCAACGAATGGGCCGACTCACTCAACTACACGAACGTCACGCGCGACACCGACACCTCGCATACACCCGTCACCTTCGAGCAGGTTCTCACGTGGGATCCCCAGGTCCTCCTCGTCACCGGCAAGGGAATGTCGAACATGACGGCGAACTCCGTCCTGACGAACTCGGTCGAGGGCGTGGACCTGTCTACCCTCAGCTCCGTGAAGTCCGGCCGCGTCTACTCCACCGGCCTGGGCATGTGGAACTGGTTCACCCCCAACCCGGATTCCCCGATCGTGGCGAACTGGCTCGGCGCCTCCCTGTACCCGGAGCAGTTCTCCGACGTTGACCTCGTGTCGATGACGAAGGACTACTACCAGAAGATGTACAACTTCACGCTCACGGACGAGCAGGCCCGCACCATCATCAACCCGGACTCCGCGTCCTGACACCTGGCCCCGGCCTCGTCTTCCCTATCGACGAGGCCGGGTTCCCTTATGCGCTTTACTCCCGGCGAGCGTCGGGGAGAGGACATCATGAAGTCTGTGCTGACCAGGAACGGGCGGCTGCGCGTGTGGGTGGCCCCCACGCTGGTCGCCCTCATCGTCGTGTGCGCGGTGGCAGCTATGCTGATCGGCCGCTTCTCCGTGTCCCTGGAGGATGTGGTTGCGGCACTGCGCGCGAGGTTCTGGGGAGGTCCGGCGGTGCCCCCGCGCGTCAACTCCGTCGTATTCGACCTGCGGGCGCCACGCATCATCGTGGCGATCCTGATCGGCGGGGGCCTCTCGGTCGCCGGCGCCTCGTTCCAGTCGCTCTTCTCCAACCCCCTGGCCACTCCGGACACTTTGGGCGTCGCGGCGGGCACGTGCGTCGGCGCAGTCATCGCCCTGCTGCTGGATTGGAACCTGATCGGCGTGCAGGCCGCGGCCCTCGCGGCTGGCCTGGCGACGATGGCCTTCACGACGGCGATTTCTCGTACACGAACGGGTGCTTTCAACGTCATCACTCTGGTACTCGGCGGCGTCATCGTCTCTGCCCTCGCCAACGCGGTCCTCTCGCTCCTCAAGCTCACCGCCGACCCCACGAGCCAGCTCCCGGAGATCACCTACTGGCTGATGGGCTCCCTTGCCGCGGTCACCTACCACCAGATCGCACTGGGCGCCCCCTTCATTATTGCGGGCGTCGTCGTCATCGTGGCGCTGCGCTGGCAGCTCAACATCCTCTCCCTCTCGGAGGACGAGGCCCGCTCAGCAGGCGTCAACGTCTCGCTCATGCGCGCCATCCTCATCGTCGCCTCGACGGTCATCACGGCCTCGGTCATTTCGATGTGCGGCCAGGTCGGCTGGATCGGCCTGCTCGTACCGCACTGCGCGCGCATGCTATGCGGGCAGAACAACCGAGCGGTCATCCCCGTCTCACTGCTGCTCGGGTCGGCGCTCATGATCGTCATCGACACCCTCGCGCGCTCCCTGTCGGCCTCGGAAATTCCCATTTCGATCCTGACGGCCATCATCGGCGCCCCCTTCTTTATCGTGCTGCTGCGCCGGACGGGAGGGGCACGATGATCAGCGTCGAGAACGCGACCTTCACATATCCGGGCGCGCCCTGCCCGATCCTGACGAACGTATCCTTCGAGGTGCCCGAGCGCTCACTCCTGGCAATCCTGGGGCCCAACGGCGCCGGCAAGACGACGCTGCTGCGCACGATGATCGGCCTACAGAAGTGGGACAGCGGGCGCACGCTCATCGACGGCACCCCCATTTCGTCGATGTCGACCCGGGCGCTGGGTCGCGTCCTGTCCTACGTGCCGCAGGCCCGCAACGCATCCAACGTGGCGCTCACCGGCCTCGAGATGGTGATGGTCGGGCGAGCCCCCCACATGCGCACCCTCGCACAGCCCGGAGCGCGCGAAGAACGCATGGCCCGCGACGTCCTCGACGAGGTGGGCGCCTCCCACCTGGCCGAGATGCCCTGCGCGACCATGTCGGGCGGCCAGTTCCAGATGATCCTCATCGCCCGAGCGCTCGTCGCCGACCCGCGCGTCCTCGTACTCGACGAGCCGGAAACCGGCCTCGATTTCCGCAACCAGCTCATCGTCCTGGGACTCCTCGAGCGCCTCGTGAAGGACCGAGGCCTCGCGGTCATCATGAACACGCACTACCCGGCGCACGCCCTGCGCGTCGCGGACCAGGTCGCGCTCTTCTCCTCCACGCACGAGGCCGTGGTCGGCCCGGCGTCCTCCGTTATGAACGCGGACACCCTCGCGAGCGTCTTCGGGGTGGACGTGGCGATCGGGAGCGTGGCCTTCGAGGGAGAGGACGTGCGGGCGATCGTTCCAGTTCGTCTAAGTGGGGACAAGTAACGTCATCACGCCGAAAACTTCTTCGTCGCAATTGTGCTGGTCAGCCACATTTTCACCGCGAGTGGGGTACCGTATAAGTGTGATTTCGTACGCCCAGTCCGGGGGGCAATGATGCCTGGCAGGGGCGACGGGACCATGTCGACTCCGCAGACGGGGCCGAACGGTGCCCCAGCGTTGGGGCGAACACGAAGGAGGGCCCATGGCTACCGGGATCATCAAATGGTTCAACGACGCCAAAGGCTTCGGATTCATCACTCCTGATGAAGAATCCGGCGACGTCTTCGTGCACTATTCACACATCATCGGCCAATCTGGGCGCCGCACTCTTGTCGAGGGCGAGAAGGTCGAATATGAGGCGATTGAAGGACCAAAGGGCCTCCAAGCCATGAATGTGGCACGAGCCGAGTGACACTGTGTACCCGGGTGGAGTTCCCACTCGGGCACACTTGCACGAACAGGCACGTTCTCCACTGATCTTCACGCATGTCTTTTTCGTTGATATAATAATGCTTTAACAGCTTTTTACGATGCTTGTGCCATGCCTTACAAGGGCTTGTGCGGTATAGACCGAGCGGTGAAATCGGCGTAGCATTGTGACTGCACCAAGGGGGGCGACCATGAGTCAGCCCCCTTTTTTGATGCCGTCGCCCACCCGGGCGGCACGGACCAACAGGTCCACACACACGCTGGCGTGCGGGGCGCGCTTCGTGCTTCCGCGCGAAGACACTCACAAGGAGAACCCCATGAACCAGATCGTCAAGGCTGAAACCGCCCCCACCATGTCCCAGGCCACCGCCTCGGCTTCCGTTCTCATCGCTCTGATCGTTGTCCTCGCGGGCCTCGGCGTTTTCGCAGCCCTGCAGGTCGTTTCCGTCGCCTCGGTCGTCTTCGCGGTCGTCATCGCCCTGACCGCCCTGATCGTTTCCCCCGCTCTTCTCTCGATCGCTCGCACTCGCGCCTGAGCTTATGCGGGGCGCGTGAACGACACGCGCCCCTCCCCCGCCAGCGTGACACCACGAAGGTGTCACGCTTTTTCGTTGCTTTCTTGCCCCCTCTGACACTCACAGCACTTCCCCTTTCCCAGGCCTCGGCACCTCCGCTCGGGCGCCATCGCCCGCACAGCCCCACGAGGAGATTTGCATATTGTGCCCTCCCCCACTAAAGTCCGTCTGTTAAGCACGACATCAAGGAGGATGCCATGAGCGATTTTCAGATGGACACAGAACAAGTGCGCTCCGCAGCGGACACGGTACACCAGCTCTCAGCCAACATGTCCG
>CAUVIG010000162.1:0-5289 GCA_963551745.1 uncultured Actinomyces sp. | reverse complement strand
GCCCATTATTCCGAGCACCCACCCGAGAGATCGCACGTACACCCGCCGACCTGCATGTTCACCCTTTCATGCGCACGTCAACCCCTCAACATGTACGTGGGCGTGGCTGCCCACGCGCATCTCATCGGGTTAACGTGAGCATGAAGGGGCCCAGGCCACCACCTATCGGGTTAACGTGCGTGTAGGTCGGCCCCTGGCGGCCCCAACAGTTGGAGTCCAGCAGCTGGAGCTCGGCTATTCAGGCCGGTTGGTGGCAGCCGGTTCGTCAGTGCTATTTCGTCAGAGCCAGTTCAGCAGCACGACGTAGCAGACCGTTCCGATGCCAACGCTCCACAGGAGCTTGCGGCCGCTCAGCAGGTGCACCGCGACCGTCACGCCCGTCGCCACCAGCGCCGCCCACCAGTTGCCAGTAGCCCGCGCCCCCTGGGTGAGTGTCGAGAGCACGAGGATCAGCATGATGCCCGGCGGCATCCACACCGCCATGTCGGAGACAAAACGCGAATCGCGCAGCGGTTCAAGGATCTTGAAGGGCAGAGCGCGCAACGTAAAGTCGATGACGAAGGTGATTGCCAGAAGCGCCAGCAGGTAGCCCAGCGTCGGCGTCACCGCGCGCCTCCTTCGGCCGCCTCATCCGCGGAGTGCAGGATGCCTCGGCGATGAAGAAAGTGGCGGACTGTCAGGCTCGCGACGAACAGCAGGAGTGCCCCCATGAGGTGCTGCCCGGGCGCCACCACCATGGCCACCGCGAAGGATGCGCCGGCCAGGAGGACCGACGGCGCCTCGTGCCTGGTGTGCGCAGCGTCCAGCGTCAACGTGATGAACAGAGCCGTCAGCGCGAAGTCTAGGCCCTCGATCTGCGTGGGAATGAGCGATCCGGCGAGGACGCCGACCACGCCCGACACTAACCACGTCAGGTGGAAGAGTACCTGCATCGCCAACAGGCGAGGCTTCCTCCACCCGTTTGGGCGGGCGGCGGTGAGCGCGTAGGCCTCGTCCACGAGGGCATACATCGAGAAGAGGCGCGCGACACGCCCCTCGATGACGTGCAGCGGGAACGAGAAAGCGAAAAACAGGAGGCGGAAGTTCACCAGCAGCATCGTCACCGCAATGACGGCCAGCGGCGTATTCTGCGCGGCCAGAGTGACGACGAGGAGCTCGGCCGAGCCCGAGTAGGCGGCCAGGGAGAGCGACGGAGCCAACCACCACGGCAGGCCCAGCTGGACGACCAGCAGGCCGTAGGCCAGGCCCAGTGGGATGTAACCCGCGGCGACGGGTGCCGTGATGCGCAGGCCTTCGAGGATCTCAAAGCGGGTAGGGCTAGCCGGCACGGGGACATTCACGGTGCGCGGTAGCTTGGGCATGGGAGCAATTTTTACGCGCCGCTACGGCCTCGCGCGCGTTGGCGCG
This sequence comes from uncultured Actinomyces sp., assembly GCA_963551745.1. GTDB lineage: Bacteria > Actinomycetota > Actinomycetes > Actinomycetales > Actinomycetaceae > Pauljensenia. The sequence continues at coordinate 3,882 of CAUVIG010000162.1, read as the reverse complement.
GCCGTGCGTGACGACTTGCACGTTTTAGTGGGTCGAAGGTCCCGGTGTGGAAACCTGCGGGGAGGGACAGCTTTCGCCTGTCACATAGTTTCAAAACGGGACACAGCCCTCGCGCAATAGACCGTCCGGTGGAAATATCGTTCTCGTCGCCGAGGAGCATCCCTCGGCGCTTCCATGAAAACGCAGATCAGGAGCCCACATGAGCGCCACTCACGCACGCAAGAAGCCATTCCTTCGACTCGCCACGGCCGCCGTCGCCATGGTCGCAGCCCTCGGCATGGCCGCATGCTCCGGTGGCGCGTCTACCTCCTCGTCCTCCTCGTCGAGCGTGCAAGTCGGCGACCGCAGCCCCGAGCAGATCAAGGAAGCCGGCGAGATTGTCATTGGCATCTTCTCCGACAAGGCTCCCTTCGGCTACATCGACGCCGACGGCAAGCCCGCCGGATACGACGTCGTCTACGGCGACCGCATCGCCGCCGACCTGGGCGTCACCGCCAAGTACGTCCCCGTCGACGCCGCCGCCCGCACCGAGGTCCTCCAGTCCAACAAGGTGGACATCACGCTGGCGAATTTCACCGTCACATCCGAGCGCGCCGAGAAGGTCGACTTCGCCAACCCCTACTTCAAGGTCTCCCTGGGCGTCGTCTCGCCGGCCTCGGCTGAGATCACCGACGTGTCGCAGTTGGCGGGCAAGACCCTCATCGTCACCAAGGGCACCACCGCCGAGGCGTACTTCGAGGCGAACCACCCCGAAGTCGAGCTCCAGAAGTACGACCAGTACTCCGACGCCTACCAGGCCCTCGAGGACGGCCGGGGCGACGCCTTCTCCACCGACAACACCGAAGTCATCGCATGGGCCATCGTGCACCCCGGTTTCGGCGTCGGCATCAAGAGCCTGGGCGAGACCAGCTACATCGCGGCCGCCGTCAAGAAGGGCAACACCGCCCTCCTCGACTGGCTGAACAACCAGCTCGTCGAACTCGGCGAGGAGAACTTCTTCCACAAGGACTACGAGCAGACCCTCGCCCCCGTCTACGGCGACGCCGCGACCCCCGACGACCTCGTCGTCGAAGGCGGCGTGGACACCGCCTCCACCAACTGACAGGTACGAGGCCGTGGCAGCCTCTCGGGTCACCCACCGCGGGTGATCGCCCGGAGGAGGCCACGGCCTCGTCCCGGATTTTTCCTATGAATCTCGACATCCTGGCGCGATACGCGCCCCTGTACGTCGACGCTGCTATCCTCACCCTGCGGATCGCGGCTATCGGCATCGTCGGTTCCCTCGCGGTGGGCCTGCTCGTGGCCGCGATCCGGCAGTACCGGATCCCCGTCGCCACCCAGATCGCCGCCGCCTACGTCGAACTGTCGCGCAATACGCCCCTGCTCGTGCAGCTCTTCTTCATCTACTTTGGCCTGCCGCGCGTGGGCATCAAGTGGAGCGGCGAGACCTGCGCGATCGTCGGCCTCATCTTCCTGGGCGGCGCCTACATGGCCGAGGCCCTGCGCTCCGGCCTCGACTCGATCGCTACCATCCAGTGGGAGTCGGCGTCCGCGCTCGGCCTCACGCGCACCCAGACGCTGCGCCACGTCGCCCTCCCGCAGGCCATCGCGACCTCCGTGCCGCCGCTCGCCGCCAACGTCATCTTCCTCATCAAGGAAACCTCCGTCGTCTCCGTCGTCGCGCTGCCCGACCTCGTGTACGTTGCGAAAGACCTCATCGGCATGTCCTACAACACCTCCGAAGCGCTGGTCCTCCTGGTCATCGCCTACCTGGTGATCCTTCTGCCCGTGTCCATCGCGGCCCGACTCATCGAAAAGAAGGTGCGCCGTGGCGGATTTGGGAATTAACGTCATCTTCGAGGGCCGCAACCTCGTGCGCATTCTCGAGGGCCTGGGCGTCACCGTCGGCATTTCCGCGCTGTCCGTCGTCTTGTCGCTGGTGCTCGGCGTGTTCGTTGGCCTCGGCATGCGCTCGCGATGGCGAGCCCTGCGCTGGCTCATGCAGATCTACCTCGAGTTCGTGCGCATCATGCCCCAGCTCGTCCTCCTGTTCGTCGCCTACTTTGGGCTCACGCGCGTCGCAGGGATCAACCTGGACGGCATCACCGCGTCCGTCCTCGTCTTCACCCTGTGGGGCGGCGCCGAGATGGGTGACCTCGTGCGAGGCGCGCTCATCGCGATCCCGCGCCACCAGTACGAGTCCGCCTACGCTCTGGGACTCTCCCCGAGGCAGACCATGCGCCGCGTCATTCTGCCGCAAACTCTACGCAGGCTCGCGCCCCCGGCCGTCAACCTCATCACCCGCATGATCAAGACGACCTCCCTCGTCGTCCTCATCGGCGTCGTCGAAGTCCTCAAAGTCGGACAGCAGATCATCGACGCCAACCGCTTCAACTACCCGACCGCCTCTCTGTGGATCTACGGCCTGATCTTCGCGCTGTACTTCCTCATCTGCTGGCCCATCTCGCTCCTCTCACGCCACATGGAGAAAACATGGCAGAACTGACCTCCGACCCGCAGCTGCGCCTCGTCGACCTCGACAAGACATACCCCGGCGGCCACCACGCACTGCGCGGCGTCTCCCTCGACGTCGCCGACGGCGAAGTCGTCGTCATCATCGGCCCCTCCGGCTGCGGCAAGTCCACGCTCCTGCGCACCATCAACGGCCTCGAGCCCATCAACTCCGGGCAGATCCTCTTCGACGGCGAGGACCTGGCGGCCCCCGGTGTCTCCTGGCCGGACGTCCGCCGCCGCATCGGCATGGTCTTCCAGTCCTACGAGCTCTTCCCCCACCTGACCGTCATGGGGAACCTGACGCTCGCCCCCGGCCTCGTCGCGGGAGAATCGCGCGACGACGCGAGCGCGCGGGCGCTGAAGCTGCTCGAGCGCGTCGGCCTGGCGGACCGCGCTGACGACTACCCGCGCCAGCTGTCGGGCGGCCAGCGACAGCGCGTCGCCATCGTGCGCGCCCTCATGATGGATCCCGAGATCCTCCTCCTCGACGAGGTCACCGCCTCCCTTGACCCGGAGATGGTGCGCGAGGTCCTCGACGTCGTCCTCGAACTGGCGCACACCGGCATGACGATGCTCATCGTCACGCACGAGATGGGCTTCGCCCGCGCGATCGCCGACCGCATCGTCTTCATGGATGAGGGTCGCATCGTCGAGGTCGACCCGCCGCGCAAGTTCTTCGCGGACCCGGCCTCGGATCGCGCGCGTCGTTTCCTTGACATCTTCAGCTTCGAAGGTGCCAAGCTGTAGCGGGTTGCGGTGAGGGGCGTGCTAGATCCGCTGGAGCGGCGGGATTGGGGCACGCGTACCTGGCCGTTGGGGTGCCTATTCGCGTAGCGGCCCGGTGTCGCGCGATCATCCGAGGCGCCTGGAGCTCACCCGCCGAGCTCTCCCATGACATAACGCCCCGGCTCAGGAGATCAGCGTTGACTGGTGGTGCACCATGATCAGGCGTGTCTCGCCAGAAGTCTCCGGCGCCCACACGCTGGATTCCAGCGAAGCACCGCCCTCCCAGCGCACCCGGTAGCGGGTCAGGAACGCCCCGCCCAGGTCGTGCGCGTCGATGCGGCCGATGGCCGGGGAAGCGGGCGAGGGCCCCGCCAGGGTCGTGGTCGCGCCGCCGCCCGGCCAGATGCGCGTCGTGCGCTCGTCGGTCATGGCCGCCAGCGCCTCCTCGTCGCCGCCGGTCCACGCCAGGATGAACTCGCGCTCGCGGGCGATCGCGTCTTCGGTGGTCATCGCGGGCTCACTCACGGACGAGGCCGGGGCTGCCTCCGCGGGTTCGTTCGCCTCGGTGGGCGTGGAGAAAACGCTGGGATGAGAACGGAATGTCGACGTGGCGGCCTTGTCGGTGGAGGCGTCGTGTGAAGC
>CAUVIG010000161.1:0-5318 GCA_963551745.1 uncultured Actinomyces sp. | reverse complement strand
TAGAATGGAAGCTTCCCAAGCTTCAGAGGCGGGTTCGATTCCCGTCGCCCGCTCCACCCCGCCCAGCCGCGCGCCGGGCGGTTTTGTTATGCCTGTGCTGGGGATTTGCACTACATGAGGGTCCGACACACCGGCGACACGCTGTGCGACGGCTTCATGTCGTGCCCCCTGCCGGCATGAAGGGCGCACGTCACCTACAAAACCTGGACGCGCCGGTTGGCGCGAAAAACTTCGCGCACAGGACGTACAAACATGGCGAGATTGAAACCAACAACACCACTGCTCGCCTCCCCGAGCTCACCAATGAAACCGCCAGCACCTTTGCAAGCCCTCAACACTCGGAAAACCAGCATTTTCCCCGCGCAAAGGTGTCACCAGTTTCAAGCCAGCGCTCGCACAAGGTCACAAAGGCGCCACCAGTTTCACCACAGCGAAGCGATGCACTAGATACGGGACCAATGCACCAGATAGCGCAACAGTGCACTGGCAACTAAGCAGTGCATCGCCCGCCTATGTAGTGCAATACCCCTGAGCAACAAGCTCAACCACGGAAGAGAGACTCCACACCGCAATTCCGCATGCAATTCCAATAATCAAGCCTCACACTATGAAACACCCGTGAAGGAATTGCATGCGAACTTACTGGGGCGGCGGGGCCAGACCCCCAGATAGTCGCACGTAATTCGATTGCCTGAGCTTTCAACAAAGCACCGAAACATTGGAATTCCAACAACATGAATTCATAGTTTGAAACAGTCGCAGGCAAATTACGTGCGAAATCAATGAGGCCGCGCCGGGGCCTGGCCGGGCGCGGGCGCGTGTTCAGGCCTGTGAGGCCCAGGCGGCGCATCGACTGGGCGACCGCCCGCACACCCACATCCACACTACCGCGCGTCAGAGCATGGCAGATGCGAGGAGCCCCATACGTGCCACCCGACACCTCGTGTTCCCAGGCCACCGCCTCATCCACACGCCTGCGCACCAGCGCACGCTCACCCCGTGTGGGACGCTCGGTATTTCCACGCGTCATAGCCTGCGCGCGTGCCCCCTCAAACCTGAGCCATCACAGCGATCGAGGAGGAAGCCCTTGTGCGCGTCCATCAGTTCACAGCGCTGGTGTTGTGGTGACGGAGGCGAAGAAGGCGCTGGCTTTCCCACAAACTCATTCTCCTTCTCCAGCTCGCGCACCCGCCAACGCACAGCAGTGATCTCAGCTTCCATCTCGCGTGGATCAGGACGGCCCTCACGCACAGCCTGGCGCCGCACGCGTTCGAGTGTGACCCACCGGCCCACCACCGACTCACCCAGCCCTCAATCCCGAGCCACAGACGCGATCGCAGACCCCGTATCCAACACCAGACACGCAACATCACGACGATACTCCGGCGTCAAACGACGACGAGTTCCCATAACAGGCACCCCACGCTCCGCAGACACACACCCGCTTCACGAAGAGTCAACAACGCCAGCCTAAGCCCAGCCCGAGGTCCTTGAAGACAGTGGGGGTACAAGTCCGCTCATCATCAAGGATCTCAACCTCAACCCCCGACCAACACCCACTCACCCACACTCAACTCGGAAGAGCCAGTTTTCTGGCTCCTCATAATTGAGGGTGTAGTTCGGGTTTGAATCCGCCGACACAACGTCGCCTCGCTGATACCCAGCACGCGGCAGGCCTGGGCCGTACTCATGCCTTCACCTCCCAACGCCTCGGCCTTCTCCAGCTTCACGACAATCTACTCAGGCGTGTGCTTCGACAACTTCCTCATGGTCATCCATTCGGCCCGGCAACAAGCAGCCGGGACTACTCAGAACAACCCTCTCACAACAAACGGACCGAAAAACCCAGACCCCTCCACCGAGATGGGCGTGTACTTCATGCCCTCTTCCAGGACAACGATTATGTTGCCGTTCCTTGCCCCACCGAAAGTCTGGGTCCATGATTCGCGTACTCTGGCTGGGTCACTGATGACACCTGGGGGCTCCAAGACGCCTCCGGGTGCTGCACCGTTGGCGAAGAAGCTGCCCCCGTAGTCTTCGCAGGCTTGGGCCATGCTGATCGCGTTTGTCGCCATCGCAATCGGTGAGTACCCGACCAGTCCGTCGAAGCCGAGGCCTGGGATGTGCAGGACCTCAGACGATGACAGGACCACTCGCTCGTATTGGGCGTTGGGTGGTTCGTCTGTGGTGCGCTGATACTCGCAATACAGCCGGCCCGCGCTGTCGCGCCCCACGGCCATGCGGTTTGGCATGAGCGGATACAAGCCAATGACCTCGCCGCGCCCGTTGCGGATGACCTGGGCGTAGGCGTTGCCCCACAGCAGCAGGTAGGTCATGAGCGTTTCCCGGAACACGAAGCTCGTCATCTCCGGGTTGGGTTCGTCGTGCAGGAGCCGGTAGAGCGGATGGTCGGGGGCTTTCTCTTTCCCACCATCTGCGCGCACCCGGTACACGTGCAACGGCAGGCCCCCGATCGCCTCGGCCAGAATCCGCACACACGAGTACACCGCGGTCATCTGCATAGCGGAGCGCTCGGTCACCGCACGGCCGCTACTCGCGGGCCCGATAAGGAAGCTGTAGGATGAGCCCAGGGTCTGGTCGGTGGCCTTGTGCGTAGCATTGTTTCGTATCCATGTATTCAGGCCCATAGGGTGCTCCTCGGAGAAATAAGCAGCAGTTAGCGAGGTACGACATGTCAGGCAGCACTGAATTCGAGGAAGTTCGTGTTGAAATCGAACGAGACGGAAAGCCTGTTGTCGTTGCCTTCCAAGGGCGCCGCTTGAGTCGCGTCGCATACGTGCGTGACGGTCGAGAAACCGTCTACCGTGCCTACGCCACCCCGAAAGACAAGATCGCGGTCACCAAGCGCTCCGCGGTGGCGTGGCAGGCAAGCGCTCACCTGAACGAAGAAACCTGGGCCGACATCGCGAACGGCAATGAGTGGTGGCAGCCCACCTACGCACTCTTCGTCGCTGACACGTGGGAAGAACTCCGCACGCAGCTCGATGCCGAGATCGTCGCCAAGCTACAGGGCAAAGCCGAGCCCGTCCCGGTCGAACACCTCGACCTCTAGCCCGCTTACAGCACCAACATGCCGCGCGAGTCGTAGACGGATTCGTTGTGTTGTCCGCCGTTTCGGTTAGCTCGGTCGAGGGCCATGATGGTGGCGACGACTCCGTCGATTGTCTCGGTGGATTTGGCTCTATCGGGTTTGATGTTTCCGGCAGGGCCCAGCAGCGGTGGCGGCAGGACCAGGCCAGGCTTCGAGACGGCGCACCGGGCCACACGCCAGCACGCCAGGTGCCGCCGGTGTGGAGGGCGCCGGAGGGACCTGCCGCAGTGCCGGTGGGCGGCGGCGGGGCCTGGCCGGACAACGAGCCGACGCGCCGAGCGAAGCTCGCAGCGCGGACGGCTCGCGGGCGGGCCGCCGCCCACCGGCACACACAGCGGCCGGCTCTCCGGCACCCGGAACAGCAGCGACGCAACACGCAACGCAAACGCGCGGCAGCCCGCCGGGCCGCCGCGCGTTCACGCAACTGTACACGCACTCAGCGCAGTCGCGCAGCCACCACCTCGGCGACCTGGACCGCATTCAGGGCAGCGCCCTTGCGCAGGTTGTCACCGGAGACAACCAGGACGAGGCCACGGTTGCCGTCGACGGCCTGGTCATGACGGATGCGGCCGACGAGGACCTCGTCGCGGCCGGCGGCCTCGAGCGGGGTCGGGACGTCGACGACGCGCACGCCGGGGGCCTGCGCCAGCAGGGCACGCGCCTGGTCGGGCGTGATGTCGCCGGCGAACTCCGCGTGGATGGTGAGGGTGTGGCCGGTGTAGACGGGGACACGCACGCAGGTGCCGGACACGGCCAGGTCGGGGATGTGCAGGATGCGGCGCGATTCGTTGCGCAGCTTCTGCTCCTCGTCGGTCTCCTCGCTTCCGTCATCGACGATGGAGCCGGCGAGCGGCACGACGTCGAAGGCGATAGGTGCCACATAGACGGCAGGCTCAGGCAGGGTGACGGCGCGGCCATCCAGGGCCAGCGCTGCCAGGTCTTGAGCAACACCGGCCTCGATCTGGCCGGTCAGCTCGGCGACGCCCGCGCGGCCCGACCCGGAGACGGCCTGGTAGGAGGAGACGAAGAGACGCGTCAGACCACCAGCCGCCTCAACGAGGGGCTTAAGGACGGGCATCGCGGCCATGGTCGTGCAGTTGGGGTTCGCGATGATGCCCTTGGGGCGGTTGTCGACGTCGTCGGGGTTGACCTCGGAGACGACGAGCGGCACCTGAAGGTCCTTGCGCCATGCGGAGGAGTTGTCGACGACGACCGCGCCGGCGGCCGCGAACTTGGGGGCGTACTCGCGCGAGGCGGTGGCGCCCGCGGAGAACACGGCAATGTCAATGCCCGAGTAGTCGGCCGTCGCCACGTCCTCGACGACGATGTCCTGTCCCTTCCAGGGCAAGGTGGTGCCGGCCGAGCGCGCGGACGAGAAGAAACGAATCGTCTCGACCGGGAACTGACGCTCCTCCAGCAGGGTGCGCATGACTCGGCCGACCTGGCCGGTGGCGCCGACGACGGCGACATTGAAACCACTCATGGTGTTCTCCTTTGTTGGTGCGCGCGCCCATACGACGGGGCGAACGCTGGGTGACATCTATGGGGACGAGGCCGGGGCTCGTTCTCAGGTCCCCGGCACCGGGCGGAAATAGCGGAGCCGGCCCGGGCCTCGTCGATGAACGATCAGCGGCCGGTGCCGCCGTAGACGACGGCCTCGGTTTCGGAGGCGTCGAGGCCGAAGGCGGTGTGGACGGCCTTCACGGCGCGGTCGAGGTCGTCGAGGCGGGTGACGACGGAGATGCGGATCTCAGAGGTGGAGATCAGGTCGATGTTGATGCCCGCGTCGGACAGGGCGGAGAAGAGGCGCGCGGAGACCCCGGGGTTGGTGCGCATGCCGACGCCGACGAGGCTGAGCTTGCCGATATTGGGGTTGTAACGCAGCTCGTTGAAGCCGATTTCGTCGCGGTGCGCCTCGAGGGCGTCGAGGGCCTTCTGCGCGTCGCCTTCGGGCAGGGTGAAGGTGATGTTGGCCTTCGTGGGGTCGGAGATCGGCAGGTTCTGAACGATCATGTCGATGTTGGCGCCGACCTCGGCGACGACCGCGAAGACGCGGGCGGCGACGCCGGGGCTGTTCGGCACGTCGGTGACGGTGATCTTGTCCTGCGAGCGGTCGTGAGCGATACCGGAGATGACGGGCTTTTCCATGGCGTTTTCCTCTGGGGACTTCAGGGCGGCGTCGGGCACGAGGCCCTTGAGCTCAGGG
>CAUVIG010000160.1:0-5414 GCA_963551745.1 uncultured Actinomyces sp. | reverse complement strand
GATTGAAACCGCTGTCGCCTTTGCGGGTGAGAAATAGGCGTTTTTGGTGCAGTTTTTGGGCGCAGAGGTGATGCCGGTTTCAGCGGTGCCTTGTTGGGGGGCGAGCAGTGGTGTTGTTGGTTTCATCGTCGCCATGTTTGTGCGTGCTGGGCGAGTTTTTCGCGGAGGCGCCGCTGGAGGGGCTGTGTCGGGCGAGTTTTTTCGCGCCAACCGACCCTGCCGGTCTTGGATGCAGCGCGGCGCACGAGGCTGGCTGCGGTGGGGGTTTTGCACTACATGAAGCCCTCTGGCTGCGTGTCGCCGGCGTGTTGGGGCCTCATGTCGTGCAATTCCCCGCATCCGGAGACGGTGAGGCCGCGACTCGAGGCGGTGCGGCGCCCAAAGTGCAGACCACCTCGGTGAAAAATGCTGAAAACGGGCTGTTATGGGCGAAGTGGTCTGCGTTTTGGGCACAACAGTGTCTCGCGTGGCTGGTGGGGCGCAACGCGTGAACCGTCGGGTGCGCTCGCAAGTGCGGTGATGCCCCGCCCGAAATCGGGCGGGGCATCGTGAGGACCAATGATCAGGCGCTCTGCGGCATTGTTGGCGCAAGGAATACGACAGCCACCATGATCGAGTTGTTGAGCGCGTGGTACATCCACGAGTAGGCAATGTTCTTGCCGGACTTGACGTACACGAGCGCCAAAATGATGCCGACGGGCAGGTACATCGTCATGTCCTGCCACTCGTGGCAGTGCATGTAGGCGAAGAGGAATGCGGAGATTGAGCCGAGAAGCCATGTAGGCGCGTATGCGCTCAGCCTGCCGATCAGGATGTGGCGGTAGAAGATCTCCTCAACTAAGGGCATGCCAATGGCAACGAAGAATGCGAATGTGAGGCCGAGAGCGCTGTCGGATAGTGCGCTGACGACCCCCTGCTGGTTCTGTGCGACCGGCGGGTTCGGACCGTAGATTGAGAGGCGCATAGCGCCTTGGACCATGGTGGCCAGGAACCATAGGCCACAGAGAAGCGCAATCTTGCGCACGGGTCGCCTACGCAGGTATGAGAAAGCGGAAAGGAACTCGCGCCCAAAAAATGCCAGCGCCAACACCAGGAAAATCGAGTCAAGAGTGACGTTGACGAGGGTGACGTCCCATGACTTAGGGAAGATTGACGTTGGGATGATGTCGAGTAGGAAAAACGACGCGTAGGGGATCCCAAAGATCGCGATCCGCGTCCAGTCGGCGCGGGTGGGGCGCGCGGGGGACGAGGCCGGGGCCGCCTCGCCCGCTACCGCTTCGGTGTGGAGGGGCGAGTGTTCGGTGTCTGTGGGGCCGTTCGGGCTTGTCAGTGCTTCTGGAGTGGCGGCAGCTTCCTGTGCGGGTGATGCGCTGGAATCTGGAGACATGGATACTAAGCCGCTTTCTGTGTAACTATCGGTGCTAGAGAATTATGACAGGATTTTAAAGTCTGATGCAATTTCGCGTTGTTTCTGGGTGTTCATGCAGGTGATGCACTATTTATATGGCAGTATGTCAGCAAGTGATCAGCCTGGGTCCTTAGTCCTTCAAGGTGGGCATGTCTCCGCGCTAAACACGGTCACGGCATGATCACAATTTAGGACGACCTAAACGGACTACTTTCTACCTGGGCGAGATGTGGCTACGCTCAATGGGTAGGGAATTTATCAGCCCGGCGCCCCGCGCGCCGGATCGTCAGGAGGCAAGCGGTGACAGTGCTTCGCGCTCACGCGCATAGTATTCGCGCTCACGTTCGCAACATCGGTCAGCGACTCAGTCGCGTCCTCATCGTCGCAGTCATGGCAGCTCTGGCCGTGGCGATGTTCGCCTCGCCCTCGCGAGCCGCGGATCAGACGTGGAGCGATGTTTCGACCACGATCAATGGCCTGATCGACGAAGGCGTGTCCACCTTCAAGGCTGGCGACGCCAAGGGCGGCAAGGACAAGGTCAACGACGCCTACTACAAGCACTACGAGATCACCGGCATGGAGAAGCAGGTCATGGCCCGCATCTCCGGCTCGCGCGTCTCCCAGGTGGAGATGGAGTTCTCCCTCCTGAAGAAGGCCATGAGTGACGCCGACAGTGCGGGGGTCGACAGCCACGCCACGACTCTCAAGCAGTACATGGTCGAGGACGGCGCATCCCTGGACGGTGTGGCTCCCGGGTCGGCAGCCCAGGCCTCGTCGGATGATTACAGCCCCGGCGCGTGGGGTGAGGTCGCCAAGACGATCAACGGCATCCTCGAAGACGGCGCCAACGCCTACAAGGGCGGCGACGCCAAGGCCGGTAAGGACAAGGTCAACGAGGCCTACTACAAGCACTACGAGATCACCGGCATGGAGAAGCAGGTGATGAGCCGCATCTCCGGCTCGCGTGTCTCCCAGGTGGAGATGGAGTTCTCGCTCCTGAAGAAGGCCATGACCGACGACGACTCGGCGGCGGTCGACCAGCACCTTTCGACGCTGACGAACTACATTCGCGAGGACGCCAATAGCCTCGACGGTTACACCGGCAAGGCCGCTGACAAGACCACTGACAGCTCGGGCACCTCCCCGTGGATCGCCCAGTTCCTGCCCTCCCTCCTCGTGATCCTGCGTGAGGGCATGGAGGCAATCCTCGTCGTTGCCGCGGTCCTGGCCTACCTGGCCAAGGCTGGCCACAAGAAAAAGGCCCCCATCGTGTGGGGCGGCGTGGTCCTCGCCTTCGGCCTGTCCATCGGTCTGGCCTTCCTCTTCAGCTACGTCACCTCCCTGGCGGGCGCAAACCAGGAGCTCCTGGAGGGCTTCGCGGCGCTCTTCGCGGTTGCCATGCTGATCTGGGTCTCCAACTGGATGATCAACAAGTCCTCCAACAAGGCGTGGGACGAGTACATCAAGAAGCAGACGGATGCCTCGCTGAGCAGCGGCTCCCTGCTGGGCCTGGCCTTCATTTCCTTCCTCGCGGTGCTGCGCGAGGGTGCGGAGACGATCCTCTTCTACGTCCCGATCGTCGCCGCCGCGGGCGACAAGGTCCACTACGTGTGGATCGGCCTGGCGGTCGGCCTCGTGGCCCTGGTCATCATTTACCTGCTCATCCAGTTCGCGGCGGTCCGCATCCCGCTGCGCCCCTTCTTCACCATTACCTCGTTGCTGATGGCCTTCATGGCCTTCACGTTCACGGGTTCTGGTATTGGGGAACTTCAGGAGGCGGACGTCGTGTCCCTGACGCCCATCTCCGGCTTCCCCACCATTGACCTCTTGGGGATCTACCCCCGAGTGGAGAACCTGGCCGCGCAAGCCATCGTTCTCGCCATCATTGTCGGTCTCTATTTCTTCGGAAAAGCTCGCCTCGCCCGCGAGGCCGCCGCCCAGTCGCGGGCCGGGGAATGACACCCTCGAGCGACACCGACGTTTCACCCAACCAACACGCACAGGAGATCATCACTATGAAGCGCTCTCTGTTCCGCGTCGGCGCGGCCCTGGCCACGCTGGCCCTCGCAGGCACTCTGGCGGCCTGCTCCAACAACTCCTCCTCGTCCTCCAGCGAGAAGCCGTCGACGTCGTCCTCGGCCGCCGCTGACTCTACGGCTCCCGCCCCCGGCGAGGACGCTGGCTTCGAAGAGCAGCCCCTCGGTGACGAAGTTCACGTCGGCCCGCTCGTCGTGGGTGGCGTCTACTTCCAGCCCGTCGAGATGGAGCCCGCCGTGGGCACCCCGGCAGCCGAGTCCTCGATGCACATTGAAGCCGACATCTCCGCCGCCGCCGACAACAAGCTCGGCTTCGGTGCGGGCGACTTCATCCCCGGCCTGACCGTCGACTACGCGATCAAGGACAAGTCCGGCGCGACCGTCCAGGAGGGCACGCTCATGCCGATGAACGCGTCCGACGGCCCGCACTACGGCCTGAACCTGCCCAAGCTCGACGCCGGCACCTACGACGTGACCTTCTCGATCAAGCCGCCCACGGGCTGGCTGCTGCACACCGACAAGACCACGGGTGTTGAGGGTCGCTTCTGGACCGAGCCGCTCGTCGCCGAGTTCCCGGATTGGCAGTGGGACCCCACGGCCGTTTCCTGGTGATCGACGCTCACGCTTTGCGGGGCCGAGGCAGTGGTTCCTTTCTGGGACTGCTGGCCTCGGCCCTCACCCCGTGAGGGGACTAGACTTGACGTCGGAGTCACCCGACTTCGGTGAACCTTAATTTCGGGAGGAAAGCCAATGCTTCAGCAGATGAGCGAAGCAACCTTGACGTTGCTGTTGACGATGCTTGCTGTCGGTGCCGTCATCCGCTTTATGCCGGCCGCCGGGCACGGTCGCCGCGGTAAAAAGGCGCGGTCGGCGGCGGTGTGGGCCGGTATCGGCCTGGGCATGATATCCTCCCTGGTCCTGACGGTCATTAACATTGAGGCCCCCAAGGCCGTGAACCGTCAGACCGTCGGCCTGTTCACGCTCCCCGCGGCGGTTGTTCTCGCGCTGTTCTTCCTCGCGCTGGTCGCGCTGCGTTCGCGCCGCGTGCGTTCCCTCCTGCCCGGCAACGGTGACGACGAGGCCCGGGCGGCCTCGTCGATGGAGACCGCGGTGAGCGGGGATACCCTCGTGCGCATCGTCGGCTCCCTCTACATCGCCGCCGCACTGTTCCGCGCCGTGCCCACAGCCATGAACCAGGCTGTCATGATGCTCTCGGGCGGCGTCGAGATCTACTCGACCCCGGTCGTTCTCGCGCTCGTCGGCTACGTGCTGGCGTGGGTGCTCGTCTGCTTCCTCACATGGGTCTCCTACCGCCTGTGCTCGTGGAACAACCGCGTGTGGCCGGCGGCTTTCATCCTGATCGCCCTGCTGGCCAACCACGCCCTGATGATCGTGCGTATCCTCAAGGCCAAGCGCTGGATCTCGATTCCCAAGGATGCGTGGAACGCCATGTCGTGGTTCATCAACCACGAGGCCGTCTTCACGATCGCCGCGGGCCTGGCCCTGTGCGCCGTCGTGGTCCTGACCTGGCTGGCCTCGCGCTCCATCCCGACTGTGGGCGCCAACCCCGCCGAGGGACGCCTGGGCCGCGCGCGCTCGCGCCTCTACAAGTCCATGGCGGGCACCGCCGCCCTCGGCTACCTGTGCGGCGCGCTGCTCATCACCGTCGGTGTCGCGTACGGCAGCCAGGAGATCGAGCTGTCCCCGCCCGAGTCCTTCAGCGTCGTCGACGACCAGGTGAGCGTCAACCTCGCCGACATCTCCGACGGTCACCTGCACCGCTACGAGTACACGACCTCGGGCGGCGTGAAGGTGCGCTTCATCGTCATCCAGAAGTCCGGCTCATCCTTCGGCGTGGGCCTGGACGCGTGCGATATCTGCGGCCCCACCGGCTACTACGAGAAGGACGGCAAGGTCATCTGCAAGCTGTGTGAAGTGGCGATGAACATCGCGACCATCGGCTTTAAGGG
>CAUVIG010000159.1:0-5424 GCA_963551745.1 uncultured Actinomyces sp. | reverse complement strand
AGGCCGTCGCCCGCGTTCGCCTGGTCCCCGGCTCCGGCAAGTGGACCATCAACGGTCGCACCCTTGAGGACTACTTCCCCAACAAGCTGCACCAGCAGCTGGTGAAGTCCCCCTTCGTGCTGCTCGACATTGACGGCCGCTTCGACGTCATCGCCCGCATCAACGGCGGCGGCGTTTCCGGCCAGGCCGGCGCTCTGCGTCTCGGCGTGTCGCGCGCCCTCAATGAGATCGACCGCGACGCGAACCGTCCGGCCCTCAAGAAGGCTGGCTTCCTGACCCGCGATGCCCGCGCCACCGAGCGTAATAAGGCTGTTCTCAAGACGGCCCGCAAGGCTTCGCATTTCTCGACGCGCTGATTTTACTCAGCACATTTTCTGTTGGCCGCGCCCCGCATCGGCGGGGCGCGGCTTTCGTATACCCTACTGTACGTCCCAGTATGTGAGCGTCTCCGCTGTCCGTGCGCCGGCCTCGTAAAAATGAGTGGGCGCGAACGCGGTAGGCTTAGTGCAGTCGAATGACCCACTGAACGGAGAGACTATGCCCAGGATGTTCGGCACGGACGGCGTGCGAGGACTGGCGAACGTTGACATCACTGCGGACCTCGCGCTGCAGCTCGGCGAGGCGGCGGCCCGCCAGTTCGGCGGCTCCCTGCGTGCGGACGGCTCCAAGCCTCGCGCGATCATCGGCCGCGACACCCGCATCTCGGGTGAGTTCCTCGACCACGCGCTCGCGGCGGGCCTGGCGAGCGCCGGCATGGACGTGACCCGCATCGGCGTCGTCACCACCCCGACGGTCGCGCACCTGACGGCCACGGAGGACACCGTGGATCTGGGTGTCATGATCTCCGCGTCGCACAACCCTATGCCCGACAATGGCATCAAGTTTTTCGCGCACGGCGGCTACAAGCTCGCCGATGCCGTGGAGGACCAGATTGAGGCGCTTGTGAACACCGAGTGGGATCGCCCCACCGGCGACGCAGTCGGCGAGATTAACGCGGATCACGCGTGGGCGAAGGACTCCTACATTGCGCACCTCGTCGAGGCGATCGGCACCGATCTGCGCGGCATGAAGATTGCGATCGACTGTGCGAACGGCGCGGCCTCCGAGCTGGGCCCGGCCGTCTTCCGTGAGCTCGGCGCTGACATCACGGTCATCAACGCGTCCCCGGATGGGCGCAACATCAACCTGAACGCGGGTTCCACGCATCCCGAGTCCCTGCAGGCCGCCGTCGTCGAGGCCGGCTGCGACTTTGGCGTCGCCTACGATGGAGACGCGGATCGTTGCCTCGCCGTCGACCACGAGGGCAACCTCATCGACGGCGACAAGATCATGGGTGCGCTGGCCGTGAATGCGCTCGAGCGCGGCACTCTCGCCAAGAACACGCTCGTCGTCACCGTCATGAGCAACCTGGGCCTGCTGATCGCTATGCGCGAGGCCGGTATCAAGACCGTGCAGACCGGCGTGGGCGACCGCTACGTCCTCGAAGAGATGCTGGCGTCCGGCTACTCCCTCGGCGGTGAGCAGTCCGGCCACATCATCGCCCGCGATCATGCGACCACTGGCGACGGCATCCTGTCGTCGCTGCTGATTTCGCGCATGGTCAAGGAGTCCGGCCGTTCGCTGGACGACCTGACGTCCTTTATCCAGCGTCTGCCGCAGACCCTCATCAACGTGGGCGGTGTGGACCGCGCGGCCGCCGACACCAACCAGGCTGTCGCCGACGCGGTCGCGGTCGCAGAGGCCCGTCTGGGCGATAAGGGCCGCGTGCTCCTGCGCCCCTCCGGCACCGAGCCGCTTGTGCGCGTCATGGTCGAGGCCGCCACGCAGGAGGAGGCAGACTCTGTCGCCGCTTCGCTGGCGGACGTCGTGAAGGAGAATCTGGCGCTGTGAGCGTCTGAAAGACGTACGTGTAGGGCGGGCACCGGTTGGTGCCCGCCCTCTGTGTATGTGTTGTTGGCGTACGAGGCCGCCTGTCGCCCTCCTGTGTGGAGTGTGCAGCAGGCGGCCTCGTGCTGGTGTACGACGAGTCGTCAGATCTTGGCGGCCTCGATCCACTCCAGCGGGATGCGGCTGAAGTACAGGCCCTGCATCTCACGCTCCCACAGCAAGCCCAGAGCCCCGTCGGGGAGGATCGTCATGCACTGGTAGACGTAGTGGGCCGGGTTGAATGTGCGAGATGCGATCCACGTCCGCCCGCCGTCTTCGGACAGGCGCAGAACGCCGCGGCCGCGGTAGGGACGCATCTGCGAGGCATTCGCGAACACCACGCGCTCGGGGCAGTCCTCCGTCGGCCAGGGAACCGCGTTCGGCTGGCAGAAGATTTCGGTGATCTCCTCGGCGAAGAACACGTCGCTCCAGGTTTCGCCTCCGTCGGTGCTGACGGTCGCCGCGACCTTTCCGCTGGGGTGCTGGTTGCGCATGAGCATCAGGAGCGAACCGTCGGCGCGCTCGATGAGCGTGGCCTCGTGCGTCGCGGCCGCTTCGGTGTCGAGCGTGCGTGAGTCGATCTCGCGGCCCTCGAAGATGCGCCCGTCGTTGGGAGACTTGCCGCGCTTCCATGTCGTACCGCCGTCATCGGAGTAAACGACGGATGCGGAGAAGTGACGCTTGTGGTCCCCGTTGTAGTAGATCGGGATGACGAGGCGCCCGCTGCGCAGCTGCACGCCCGTGCCCGGGGAGGTCCCGCAGAAGGACATCCATTCTTCCTTCACGTCTTGGTTGAGGTTGAAGGGGCCGGACCAAGTCTCGCCGTCGTCGTCGGAGTAGATCATTTGAAGGAAGCAGGTCCGGGCCGTCAACAGTGTCTGGTGGGGATCGACGCCATCGGCGAGGAATACGTTGCCACCGGAGGATTCCTGTCCGCCTTCCGTGACGGTGACGTCGCCGCGCTCGGAGACCGTGAATGCAGTGGTGTTGCCGTCGGCGTCCGTGACGCTTCCATCCTGGTTCCACGTGTAGGTGGCACCGTTGGCGTCGTGCAGGATGTACCGGCCCCGTTCGTCGACACCGAGGCCGGCCTCGGCGTTTGGCTGGCCGATGCCGCCTGGGAAGTGGTCGATGAGGATAACGAGGCGTCCGTTGCGGCGGTCCTGCACGACGCATGAGTCGATGACGGATGCACCCTTGGCGCCGTGACCGGGGTAGGTGAGGACTGTCTGGAGGTCGCCCCACGTGTGTCCTCCGTCGAACGAGCGGCGAACCGTGAAGTTGATCGAGTTGGGTGAGTCGTTCGCGATGGTCTCACGCTGGTCGGCGCCTGCGACAACGACTCCGGATTCCAGGGTGATCAGTGAGGGGATGCGGTAGCTGATCGAGTCGTGAAACCCGGCATCGAACAGGCATTGCGTGTCGACCGGAGCGATCGAGGAGAGCTTCTTGATCTGCGAATCGTTGAGGACCGACGAGTAGAGCGCCGCGTTACGGACCTCGCCGAAGAGGCGAGACCCGGAGGTGTCCTGACCGATGACGACCTCGTCGAGGGAATCGACGGCTGCGAAGAATGCCTGTCCGGGCAGGTGAGCCTCGAGATAGCCGTCCACGTAGATCTGTACTGCGCCGTGTCCAACGCGAACGACGACGTCGTGCCAGTGTCCCTGGTCCCAGTGTCCGTGGGCCGTAAATGTACGCCACTCGCCCCGTCGCCCGAGGACCTTGTACTCGATGCCTTCTTCCGTCACGGACAGGTTGAGCTGCTCGGTGCCGCCACCACCCGCCGCGAGGATCGTGCCGTGCTGGCCCGGTCCGCGCACGCGGTAGCGGGCGAAGATCGTGCCCGCAGTGAGCTCAGAGAGTTCGGCGACGTCGTAATCCGACAGGCGAGCGGCGGCAAACTCGATGAGCGGAGTGGGGGCGGGCGAGAGTGCGAGGATCTCTGCGGGGGAGAGAACGCCGTCATGCTCTGTGAAGGATCGAATGTCGATGCCGGCTCCCGGCGTGAGTTCCAGAGTAGCCTCGGGGCCGCTGGCAGCGGGGGATAGGTCTGCGGTCGTAGAGAAGCACTGGTAGCCGTCGAGGAAGATCTTGGAGCCCGCGCTGGTGGCCGTGATCGCGAGAGAATGCCAGGTTCCATCCGTGACGGAAGCGGTGTCTTCCATGTCCAGGGCGAAGGACATCGCGTTTGTTGATCCCTCCAGGAAGAGGGCGCTGGAGCGGATGAACAGGTGCCACCCTGTGTCGGCCGTGCTGTGGAGCTCGATCAATGCTCCATCGATGCGTGCTCGGAACTGTAAAGTCCAGGAGATTCCCGGGTGACCTGCGTCGATGCTCATGCTTGACACCTTTCTGTTAGTTGCTGATTTCGCCTCGCATCATTGCGAAGCTGAGCGTGCGATCAGTCACAATGCTGAAGTTGTCAGACAGATTAGCACTGTGGTGTTTCGTTGGCAATATAGAGATTTTGCCAATATTTCGTATTGACTCCAGAATGAGAGAGAGCTAACATTGCTGCAAGTTGTCTGACAACTTGCTAGTTAGACATCTGGACTCACAGCCCCTCGTTATTCGACGATGAAATTTCAGGAAGGCACTCATCATGAGTACGTCCCCCGCACAGGCGCTTACGAAAAAGCCCTGGTATCAATACCTGACCAAAGAAGATCGCAAGGCCTTCTTCGCCGCATGGATCGGCGTGCTGCTGGACGGCTACGACTTCGTTCTGATCTCCTTTGCGCTCCCCGCGATCAAGGAAGCGTTCAGTCTGACGCTGGTCCAGAGCGCATCCCTGATTTCGGCCGCCTTCATCAGCCGCTGGATCGGTGGCCTCGTGCTCGGAGCTATTGGCGATCGCTACGGACGTAAGCCTGCGATGGTCCTGTCGATCTTCATGTTCGCCTTCGGCTCTATCGCCTGCGCTCTCGCTCCTAACTTCTGGATTCTCTTCATCCTGCGCCTCGTCATCGGCTTTGCAATGGCCGGCGAATACTCGGCATCTGCTGCCTATGTCATCGAGTCGTGGCCCAAGCACATGCGCAACAAGGCGTCGGGTTTCCTGCTCTCCGGCTACGCCTTTGGTGTTATCGCCGCTGCTCAGGTCGACAAGTACTTCGTGACCTGGGTCGATTCGGTTCACCCCGGTTGGGGCTGGCGAGCCCTCTTCCTCACGGGCATCGTCCCGATCGTCGTCGCCATCTACATGCGGCGCACCCTGCCCGAGGCTGCGGACTGGAGTGAGGCCAAAGAGAAGGGTGATGGTGAGAAGAACGATATGCTCGCCGTGCTCTTCGGTGGGCAGCGCAAGATCCTCAACTATGCCGTCGTTGTGATCGCCTTCGTCGGTCTAATGGTGATCTTCACTCAGCAGGTGGGTGGCATTGTTGCGGTCAGCCTGATCGGTGTCGTGTGCGCGATCGTCTTCATCTACCTGATCATCCAGTTCGACTCGAATCGCTGGATCATCGGCATCGCGATCATGCTGACGATCTTCGC
>CAUVIG010000158.1:0-5459 GCA_963551745.1 uncultured Actinomyces sp. | reverse complement strand
ATGCCACCCATGACCTGCACGTGGAAGGGACGCATGCGCAGGATTCGCCACGAGGCCTCACGGACCGTCGCAAACGCCTCCACCAGGATGTCGTCCAGGGTCTCGCCCTCTTCGAGGCGGTCCTTGAACTCCTGAGTCTTAGCCTGCAGCTCCTCGTCCGTCAGAGCCTCGAAGTCCTCCTGCATGGCATCAACCTGCGACGCAAGCCGGTCCAGCTTGCGCAGCATACGCCCTTCGCCCGCGCGAAGGATCTTGTCAATAATCGACACGAATAGCTCCTGACGTCTATAGCCCGCCCCCTTGTAGAGCGGACAGTCAAATCCACCCATTAGTTTACGAACTAACTGCCCAAAGTGGAAACGCCCGCGCGAACTATGGACGCATTTAACGCTGACAGCGCACACCGGGGCGCCCCGGGCACGATGCCCGGAGCGCCCCGCGGTCCTTCAACCGTCAGACTGTCGTGTTCAAGCGAAGCACGCCGTACGTCCACCCGTGGCGGTGGTAGACGACGCACGGCTGGTTCGTGTCCTTGTCGACGAAGAGGAAGAAGGGGTGACCAACCATCATCATCTGATCCAGGGCCTCATCCACACTCATCGGCGGGGCCTCGTGCACCTTCTGACGGACAATGATCGGGGTATCGCCCCACTGCTCCTCGCGGGCCTCTCCGACCTTCAGATCCTCAGCGCTGCGCAGCGGCTTGGGATCCTCGGGTTCGGGTGCAACCGCCTCTTCGACGACGGAAGCTTCGAGGATTTCGGCTTCGGCCAGGTCGCGCGGGTACCGACGGCGGTGGTCCTTCACGCGATCACGCAGGCGGCGCAGGCGCTCGTAGAGCTTCCCGGCGGCGATGTCGACGGCCGCGTAGCGATCAGCGGACTGAGCCTCAGCGCGGATGATCGGGCCCTTACCGTAAACGGTCAACTCGATGCGCTCGGCGGTGTCGGCCTGGCGGGGGTTACGTTCGTGAGTCAGCTCCACGTCGACGCGCTGAGCGCGGGGGTAGAACTGAGTGATCTTCGAAACCTTCTCCTCCACGTATTCCCTGAAATTCGGGTGAATCTCGGCATTACGTGCGACGACGGTGATGTCCATGTGTTTCCTCCATGGTGTGTGGCAGGCATCGTTGCCCGCAGGTGGGGATTGTTCGGTGCTCACTGCCCGAACCGTGGTCTGAGCTATCACCTCCCGCACTGACGTGAGGAGCGTCCCTACTACTCACGCTATCGAAAGTCTGTACCTATATCATACCCCCGCCGGTGACCTGCGTCATGAGATAAGCCCGGGTCGGCACAGAGTCGCGACCGCGTCGAGCCCACCCAGCACACGCTCCATTTCCCGAACCGTCGCACCCGTCGTCACCACGTCGTCCACCGCAACAATGAGCACTCCAGGCCCCGGGACCGCGAGCGCACGCATCGACCCCATGCGCCCCATCGTGCGCTGCGCCCCAGCCTTACCCGACTGGGAGCTCGCACCCACGCGCAGCCGCGCCGCGTCCACCACGCGCACGCGCACACCCTGCCGCGCGCCTGCAGCCAGCGCACAGGCAACAGCGCGCGCCAGCGGCAGCGCCACCTGCCTGCCCCTCAGGCGCCTCTTCCACGACGAGGGCGCGGGCACCACCCACACGTCCACCGCGCTCCCGATCAACGGTGCCCTCCCCGCCGGGAAACCCCCAGCGGCGGCTGGCGACCCCGCTAGGCCCAGCACCCCAGCCAGCGCGGTGCCGAGGCGGGCCCCGGCCTCGTCGAGAAAATCGGTGACGTCCGTACGCGCGGAGTGCTTGGCAGCAAGGACGATTCGGCGCAGCGGCCCGTCGTAGTCCCCCATGGCCACGAGGGGAAGGGTGCCCCGCGCACCGTCAATCGAGGCCACGTGCGCGGGGCCGCCAGCCAGGGAGCGGCACGACGGACACAGAACCTCGTCCCAGGCGCGGCAGCCGGCGCATTGCACGGGAAGGAGCGCGCCGATCAGCCCCCGTATCAGGCACCGGATCCTACTCCCGCGCGCCACGGCTCTTACCCCGCGTATCGGGCGGAAGTAAGGGACTCGGGGGCGTTTTGCCACAGCGCGCCCGAGCGGATGAGCACCTGCGCCTTGCCGGAGGCATCGGTACCCGAGATGACGACCGCGGAGGAGGAGCCACCGGCACTCATCGATGTCACACGGATCGGGAGGGACACGTTGGAGGGCAAACCTCCCAGGGGCAGCGTCACCAGCTGGTCCTCCTCGCCGGTCGCACGCACGACGAGCATGATGCCCGTCGACGTCGTCCACGACGCGTCGACGACGGAGCCGTGTTCGAGCGGGATCTGTTCAAGGGCACGGATCGCCAGCGGACGCCCGGAGGCCCCGCGTTCAATGACCCCCACCCATGCGCTCGCGTCGGATCCGCGCAGGACGAGCGCGCGCGTGCCGTCGGGGGAAATGCGCACCGCGTGAATCTCGCCGGCGCTCTCGGACTCCACGCTGACGCTGAACGCGCCATCGACTCCCCCGCCGACGCTCACCGACGAGGCCGTGGCAGGCCCCCACACCCATCCGAAGCGGTCCACCGACGGGCCGAGAGGCGCCTGTCCGGGCAGGAATGCAATCGACGTTCCACCGCGCTGCGCGTACACCCCATCGGAGCCGCTCCAAGCGACCAGGGAGGGATCCACGGGCGAAACTGTTGGGTTGGAGGCGTCGGTGGTGCCACTCAGGTTCGTCACCCCTGACGATGACACGATCCCCACCCCGTCGGTGCCCGCCCCGACGAGAGTGTCGAGAGAGTAGGTCGGGGGCACCGGGATCCCCTGCTCCTCCAGTACGTCACCGGACAGTGAGATGCTCACCTGCGACACGTCCGCCACCTGGGTGAGGGTGCGGGTGAGCTCCCACGCGAGGTTCGCACGCGCCCCCTCGGTCACGGGCGCCACCGCGTTCAGTTCCACGCGCGCCACCCCGTCGACGACGTCGAGTCCCTGGGAGGGCACGGTCGTGCCCGCCGGGATTGCATTCGCCGTGACCGGCTCGAGGGACTGACGCGGCCCTTCGACGAGGCCCGCGAGCAGGTGGGAAGCCAGGCGTCGCGACGGGTACCAGCGAGGATCGGCGACCAGGTCCCCGCCCTCTGTCGTCGGGAAGTAGAGATTGGCGAGCGAGAACGAGGCCGTAAAGGACGCCCGACTCATGAGGACCATGTTCTCGGGGCTGTTGATGCGCCACTGTCCCTCTTCGCGCACAAGGCTGAAGGTGCGCGTCACGGTTGAGGCGGCCACGCGGGTCAGCACGCCCGACGCGTCGATGCTGGCCACGCCGAGCACGGAGATCGTCACGTCTACCTCGGAGCCGTTCTCGGATCCGGCGGTAACCGCGGGGGCCGTGTCCGTGTCGTAGACGAGGATTTCCGTCTCCGGCTGCCATAAACGCGCCGATGCTGCGCTCAGGAATAGGCGTGCGGTCGCGTAGTCATCCTGGGGACCGGCCGCGCATGCCAGCAGGAAGTCACTCACCAGGGTTGCGGCATCCGCCCCATCGGAGGGGCCCTCCGCGGAAAACTGGATGCCGCTGCCATCCCGAGCTGACACGTCGAAGGGCGCGGGTGCCGAGGAGGTGGGCAGGGAGGTGCATCCTGCGAGTGCCAGGCAGGCGGCAACGGCGAGTGGTATCAGGCGGCGGCTCATTCGTCCTCCCACAGGGCCAGGGGGCGGCTGACGATCTCCTCGCCGGCGCGCTTGGGCAGGGTCATCAGGAAGGAGGCGCCGCGCCCGGGTTCTCCGTACGCCTGCAGGCGCCCTCCGTGGATGGCGACGTCCTCAGTTGCGATGGCGAGGCCGAGGCCGGTCCCGCCGGTCGTTCGGGCGCGGGCGGTGTCGGCACGGTAGAAGCGGTCAAAGACGTGGTCGGCGACCTCCTGGGTCATGCCCACCCCGCGGTCGCGCACGCGGCATGCGACGTCGGTCTCTGTCGCTGCGAGCGTGATTGTCACGGGCGTGCCGTCTGCATGCTCGATCGCGTTGACGACGAGGTTGCGGATGACGCGCTCGATACGGCGTTCGTCGATCTCGGCCGCGACTCTGCCCGGCGCCACGGTCTCGACGCGCACGTTCTGTCGCTGCGCGAGCTCCGCGCAGCCTTCGACGACGCGCTGGACGATCGGTCGCAGGTCGCGATCCTCGGCGTCCAGCAGGGCGCTGGCAGCGTCGTAGCGGGAGATCTCCAGCAGGTCCGCGAGCATCTGCTCCATGCGTTCGGTCTGGTCGTGCAGGAGCTCGGCGGATCGACGCGCGTGGGCTGGTAGTTCGTCGCGGTTGTCCCACACGATGTCCTCCGCCATGCGGATCGTCGTCAGCGGGGTGCGCAGCTCATGGGACACATCGGAAACGAAGCGCTGCTGGAGCTTGGCCAGCTCGTCGTAGCGCGAGATCGTGTCCTGGAGCGAGGAGGTCATCGCGTTGAAGGCGTGCCCAAGGTCAGCCATCTCGTCGTCCCCGCGCACGTCCACGCGCACGTCAAGGTCACCCTTCGAGGCCTTCGTCGCAGCTTGGGCGGTGACGCGCACGGGCAGCAGGAGGCGATGCAGCAACGCGAACACACCGATCGGCAGGGCCACGATGATCGGAAGCGCAGAAAGGACGAGGACCCGAAGGACCACGTCGACCTGTGCCTGATCGGCGGACAGTGAGTAGAGAATGTAGAGCTCGTGCGTGCCCGCGCGGGGCAGCTGCACCTGGGTGCCGACGAGAATTCCGGGGACGACCTTGTCGGAGTCGCTTGAGCGGATGCCAACTGACTGCCACTGCGCGCCCCCACCCGAGACCGCGGTGCGCATCTGCGGGGTGATGAGCGCGCGCATCTGCTCATCCTCGATCTGATTGATGCGCAGCGAGGCCGTGGCTCCCTCCGAGCGCAGTAGCGCCACATTCGTTGCACCCGCGCCGGCCGCCGAGGCCTTGAGGGAGGCCAGCGCTCCGCGCGCGGACTCCTGAACTTGCGCGGGAGACGAGGCGGTCGATGAGGAGAACACGGACTGCGCGGACGAAAAGCGCAGGGAGGCGTCAGCCAGAATCGCATCCTTGCGCGTCTCAAACATGGAGGTGCGCAGCTGGGAGGCGATGATCACCCCAAAAACGAGGAGAATGACGAGGGCTGCGACCGTAATCGCCAGTGCGATGCGGGCGGACAGGGAATGCCGGATGCGACTGGCGAGGTGCGAGGAGGCAAGAAGGGACCACGGCCTCGACGATGCGATGGCACGCAGCAGATCCTTGAGGGCGTCCCTACGCCCCTGCGCCGGCACGGTACCCAACCCCGCGGACTGTCACGACCAGCTCGGGACGCTCCGGGTCGCGTTCAATCTTGGAACGAAGGCGCTGCACGTGAACATTGACGAGCCTGGTGTCGGCAGCATGACGGTAGCCCCACACCTGCTCGAGGAGCTCCTCGCGCGAGAACACCTTCCACGGCGAGCG
>CAUVIG010000157.1:0-5536 GCA_963551745.1 uncultured Actinomyces sp. | reverse complement strand
TCGGCGGCAAGCTGTATTTGGAGTTCGGCGGCAAGCTGATCGACGACATGCACGCGTCGCGTGTTCTGCCCGGTTTCACGCCCGACAACAAGGTGCGCATGCTGCGCGAGCTGGCCGACGAGGTCGAGATCATCGTTGCCGTCAACGCCAAGGATTTCGCGCGCCGCAAGGTCCGCGCCGACATGGGAACCACCTACGACGACGAGGTCCTGCGCCAGATCGACGAATTCCGTGAGCGCGGTCTGTACGTCGGTTCCGTCGTCATCACGCAGTGGACGGACGACAACAAGGCAGCCGCGGAAGTCAAGGAGCGCTTCGAGAAGCTCGGCATCCGCGTCTACCGCCACTTCCCGATCCCCGGCTACCCCTCGGACGTCGAGCGCATCGTCTCGGACGAGGGGTACGGCGCCAACGAATACGTGGAGACCAGCCGCAACCTCGTCGTTGTGACGGCTCCCGGCCCGGGCTCCGGCAAGATGGCGACCTGCCTGTCGCAGCTGTACCACGACCACAAGCGCGGTATCGAGTCGGGGTATGCGAAGTGGGAGACCTTCCCGATCTGGAACATTGCGCTGGATCACCCGGTGAACATCGCTTACGAGGCGGCCACCGCCGACCTCGACGACGTCAACATGATTGATCCCTTCCACCTCGAGGCGTACGGGATCAAAACGGTCAACTACAACCGCGACGTCGAGATCTTCCCGGTCCTGAACCTTCTCTTCGAGAAGATCCTCGGATCCTCCCCGTACAAGAGCCCCACGGACATGGGCGTCAACATGGCGGGTCACTGCATCGTCGACGACGAGGCCTGCAGGGAAGCCTCGCGCCAGGAGATCATTCGCCGCTACTACAAGGCCCTCGTGGCGGAGAAGAAGGAGATGAGCGAGCCCGTGCAGTCGGCACGCATCTCCCTGCTGATGAGCCGCGTGGGCGTGGGCCGCATGGACCGCCCGGTCGTGCGTCCGACCCTCGAGTTGGCCGAGGCCACGGGCGAGCCGGCCGCCGCGATTGAGCTGCCTGACGGCCAGATCGTCACGGGCAAAACGTCGGAGCTGCTGGGCTGTTCCTCGGCGATGCTGCTCAACGCCCTCAAGAAGCTCGCAGGTCTGCCCGACGAGGTCCAGCTCCTCGCCCCGCAATCCATTGAGCCGATCCAGCGCCTGAAGACCCGCGACCTGGGCTCGCGCAACCCGCGCCTGCACACCGATGAGGTCCTCATCGCGCTCGCGGTCAGCGCCAACGGCGACGACAACGCGCGCCGCGCCCTGGACAAGCTGAGCTCGCTGCGCGGCTGCGACGTGCACGAGTCGGTCATCCTGGGCCCCGTGGACGAGGGCATCTTCCGCTCGCTCGGCATCCAGGTGACGACGGAACCGGTGTACGCGACGAAGTCGCTGTACCGCAAGAAATAATCGCTTTGACGAGGCCGGGGTTTCTACCGCACATCAGCGCGGGGAGGCCCCGGCCTCGTCGTGTGCCGCCTTTCGTGGTTGGCGCCACCCGGGGCGGGGGTCGCAGGTGTGGGTGGGGCGGTTTACCCTTGGAGACGATGAGTGACTCGACTTCTTTGCCCGACCTTGGTTTCCTGATCGGTCCCGACGGTGGTTTCCAGGACGACTACGTGCCGCCGGAGGTGCCCGCCTTTGACGTGGAGGATGCCTTGGGCTCCGACACGTGGCCGGAGATCGCTGTGCCGGGTGGGGCATCGGGTGCACCGTCGGCGTGGGAGCCTCCTGCGGCCTCGGGCGGTTTTTCGTCGGGCTGGGAGCCCCCCTCGCGCGCGAGCGTCGACCCCGAGTCGCTGACGCGCGGCCTCAACGATCGCCAGCGCGAGGCCGTCACGCACGCGGGTTCGCCCCTGCTGATCCTGGCGGGCGCAGGCTCCGGCAAGACGCGCGTCCTCACGCACCGCATCGCCTACCTGCTGGCCACGGGACGCGCGCGGGCGGGTGAGATCCTGGCGATCACCTTCACGAACAAGGCTGCGGCCGAGATGCGCGAGCGCGCGGGGGCCCTCGTGGGCGACGACGCGCGCCGCATGTGGGTGTCGACCTTCCACTCGGCGTGCGTGCGTCTGCTGCGCTACGAACACGAGGCGGCCGGGCTGTCCTCGTCGTTTACGATCTACGACGCCCAGGATTCCCAGCGCCTCATCCAGATGGTCCTCAAGGCCATGGACGTCGACATCAAGCGCTTCACCCCAAAGATGGTGGCGGCGCGCATTTCGGACGCGAAGAACGAGCTGATCGGCCCGGCGCGCTACGCGGAGACGGCGGGCAAGGACCCTGTCTCGCGCATCGTCGCGGACGCCTACGTTGAGTACGATAAGCGTATGCGCGCCTCGAACGCGCTGGACTTCGATGACCTCATCATGCGCACGGTCGATCTGCTGCGCGAGAACCCGCTGATCGCCGAGCACTACCACCGGCGCTTCCGCCACATCCTCGTGGACGAGTATCAGGACACGAACCACGCGCAGTACGTCCTCGTGCGAGCCCTCGTGGGCGACGGCAAAGATGGGGTGGAGCCCGCTGAGCTGACGGTCGTGGGCGACTCCGATCAGTCGATTTACGCCTTCCGTGGTGCCACGATCCGTAACATCGAGGAGTTCGAGCGCGACTTCACGGGCGCGCGCACGATCCTGCTGGAGCAGAACTATCGCTCGACGCAGAACATCCTGTCGGCCGCGAACGCGGTCATCGCCCGCAATACGGGACGTCGCGCGAAGAACCTGTGGACCGCCTCGGGTGACGGCGCGCTCATTACGCTGGACGCCGCCGATTCCGAGCACGACGAGGCCCGCTTCGTCGTCGGCGAGATCGACCGCCTGGCCGACGCGGGTACCGACTGGGGCGACATCGCGGTCTTCTACCGCACGAACGCGCAGTCCCGCGCGCTGGAGGAACTCCTCGTGCGCCAGGGCATCCCGTACCGCGTCGTCGGTGGCACGCGCTTTTATGAGCGCCGCGAAATCAAGGACGCCCTGGCGTACCTGCAGGTCATCTCCAACCCCGACGACACGGTGGCGGCCCGCCGCGTCCTCAACGTCCCCAAGCGCGGCATCGGCGCCAAGGCCGAAGATGCCATCGCCGCGCACGCTGCCCACTATGGGATCTCCTTCGGCGCGGCCCTGCGCCACCTGTGGCTGCGCGCGGGCTGCCCGGCCGGTGAAGCCGAGGGGATTGACGTCGATGCGCTCGTCTGCTCCACCTCCCCGAACGAGGCCTCGGCTGATTCTTCGGTGTCCGCTCCCTCGGGTGAAGCGGCGGGGGAGAACCCCGCTGCGAGCGAGGCTGCGGGTGAGAGCGTGGCTGCGGCGCCGGCCTCGTCCCCCGACGAGAGCACGGCCGAGACGGCTCCCGAGGTCCTCGGGATCACCCCGCGCGCTGCGAAGTCGGCGGCAGCATTCTGGGGACTCATCGAGACGCTGCGCACCGCCGAGGCGCGCGGCGCCTCCCAAGCCGACATCCTCGAGGAAGTCCTGGACCGGACCGGCTACCTGGCGGAGCTGCGCCGCAGCGAGGACCCGCAGGATGCCTCGCGCGTGGAAAACCTGGCGGAACTGCATTCGGTTGCGGGTGCCTTCGCGGCCGACGCTCCGGGTGGAACCTTGGCGGATTTCCTCGAGCGTGTCGCCCTCGTGGCCGACTCGGACCAGGTGCCGGCAGAGGGCGAGCGCGGCGGGCAGGTCACCCTCATGACCGTGCATACCGCGAAGGGCCTCGAATTCCCCGCCGTGTTCGTCACCGGCATGGAGGACGGCACCTTCCCGCACCAGCGTAGCCTCGGCGACGAGAGCGAATTGGAGGAGGAACGTCGGCTGGCCTACGTGGCCATCACGCGTGCGCGCGAACGCCTCTACCTGACGCGTGCGGCTGTGCGCAGCGCCTGGGGGACTCCGCAGGAGATGCCGCCCTCACGGTTCCTCGACGATATCCCCGCCGAGCTCCTCGACGTGCGCCGCGCGGCCACGTCGGGGGAGCGCATGCGCGCCTCCTACGGCGGCTCCTACGCGTCCGGGTCGTACGGCTCGGGTTCCTACGGGCGTTCCCGTAGTTCCGAGGGGCGCGACCCGTGGGGTGACACCGACACGGGAGCCTTCGGTTCCGGACGTGGCGGCGCCTCCGCGCAGCCCGCTGGTGTTCGTAAGGTGACGCGTATGGGTGTGGCTCCTGCCGCCACGCCCGCCGAGGACAAGCCGGTGCTCTCCCTCAAGGTCGGCGACCGCATCAAGCACGCCACCCTGGGCGCCGGCACCGTCACCGGCATCGAAGGCGAAGGGCCGCGCACCGTGGCTCGCATCCGCTTCGGCCTGGGCGAGAAGCGCCTGCTCGTGCGCATGGCTCCGATGGAGAAGATCTCCTAGCTTTTCCTGGCTGGGGCGTGGCGTTGCTTGTGGCCCCGCTGGTGTTCCGGGCGTCGCGTGGGGCCGGCCGCCCGCGAGGCTAGGCGTCCTCACTTCGTTCGGCGCCGCGCCTCGAAGCCCGCCCGTGCCCTCCGGTCCCTCCGGCGCCCTCCACACCGGCGGCGCCTGTCGTACTGGTGTGTGGCTGGGTGCGTCGGCTCGTTGTGTGGCCATGCCCCGCCGCCGCCCACGGGCGCCGTGTGTGTTGCAGACGAGGTGGCCCGGTGGTTTGAAACCGTGATCGCCTTTGCTTGCTTGTGCCTGTGTGGGATTGAAACCGCCATCGCCTTTGCTGGTGAGAAATTGGCGTTTATGGTGCAGTTTCCGGGCGCAGAGGCGATGCCGGTTTCAGTGGTCCCGTGTTGGGGTTGAGCAGTGGTGTTGTTGGTTTCATCGTCGCCTTGTGTGTGCGTCCTGTGCGCGAAAAAGTTCGCCCTGCGGCGGTGTTTCGTCGCGTAGGCGCGAAATAGTTCGCCCAGCGCACTCAAAACACTCCAATTTCGGTGTTTTTGGGCGTGCTGGGCGAGTTTTTTCGCGGAGGGCCGCTGGAAGCCCCGTGTTGGGCGAGTTTTTATCGCGAGACCCGGTGCTGCGCCCAGGTCTTGTTGGCGGCGCGGCGCCGCCCATGTCGGTGGCTGTGGGGGTTTTGCACTACACGAAGCCTTCGGGGTCGTGTCGCCGGCGTGTCGGACCCTCATGTCGTGCAATTCCCCCCGATTGGCCGCAGTGAGGCCGCGACTCACAGCGGTGTAGTGCCCAAAGTGCAGACCACCTCGTCGAAATAGGCAGAAATTGGGCTGTTATGGGCGAGGTGGTCTACGTTTTGGGCACACAGGTGTCTGGCACGGTGCGCGTGCTCGCAGGTGATCCCATTATTCCGAGTGCCCACCCGATAGATCGCGCGTTCACCAGCTTGCCTGCACGTTAACCCGTTGATACGCACGTCGACCCCTCAACCTGCGTATGGGCGGGGATGCCCACGTGCATGTCATCGGGTTAACGTGCGCATGAAGGGACCCAGGCCGCCACCTATCGGGTTAACGTGTGGATGAGGGGCCTGCATGTGGCTGAGTCTGGTCGTAAAGCTGCATTGCAGCGGGGGGGCTTCGCGAGGTGGCCCTGCCAGTT
>CAUVIG010000156.1:0-5580 GCA_963551745.1 uncultured Actinomyces sp. | reverse complement strand
GCGATCGTCACGACGACGAGGCGATCGACATGCGGGAGCACTCTCGGGAGTGCGGGTCGATTCGAGCCCCCTATGCGACCCGTGGCCTCCCCGCGTACGCGGTACGCGCCGCGCCTTCGCATGTAGTCGGCGCACACTCCACCGAGAGTGCCCCGCTCCTCCCAGACGGAGGAACGGGGCACTATTCGTTGGAAGTGCGGCTGGCGCTACTTGGCAGACTCAGCCAGGAGGCCGGGCAGCTCCTGCGCCGTCGACAGGCCAATGATCAGGCCGCGTCGCAGCATCGCATGAATCTGGCGGTCCGACAGGCCCTCGCCCACGAAGAAACGCGAGGCGGCCACGAGGACCCATCTGCCCTCGTCCTCGATCGGTATGACCGTGGGCTGCAGGTGTTCGGTGTTCCAGCGGTTGGCAACCGCTTGGAGGGACAGCTCGGTATGACCCTCGCCCTCGGGTTCGATGCGGGTCTCGATCTGTAGCCAGGGGGCGTCGACCGGCTCGCGGTGGATCTGGAAACGCACGTCCTCCAGCTGGGTGACGGCGATGAACTCGCTCGACCCGTGCGGCAGGCCGTCGCCCTCGAGGACGTTCTCGATGCGAGCGATGCTCACCTCGGAAACCTCGGTGCCCCACTTGGCGGCGTACTCGTCGGCCTCCATCGCGGGGGAGGGAGCGACGGGGGCGGGGTTTTCCTCGGGCACAGCCTGGCCGCCCTCACCGAAGGTAAAGCTCTTCCACTCAGGCATTGGTGCCCTCCTTGGTCCACTGGTCGGGGAACATGATGTCGAGCTGGTTCATCATGGCGACGGCGGCCATGATGAACTGCGAGACCTCGGCGGTGACCTGGTCGTCCGTCGCGCCCACGACCCAGTTGAAGGTGTGCTGCAGGTGCAGGACGATCGCGCCGGTCTCGGTCGTGCCGGAGGTGACCTTCGGCAGGTAGGTGGAGGCGTTAAGGCGACGCACCGCGGAGGCGATCTGATCGGCGTGCGAGGGATCGAAGAAACGCGGGTAGTCGGCGACGCCCTGGGCGGGGTGGCCCTCGGGGACAGCGATGCGGACGGTGCGGTTTGGCAGGATGGCCGCGACCTGGCCGGTGTTGGACACGAAGGGGATGAGCCCCACGGTCTCGACCGCTTGTGTGATCCGGTCGAGGGTGACCGGGAGAGTGTCAGTTGTGCTCATGGTCTTAAGCCTAGCCGTTGTTGGGTGGTATCTGCGGAAGGCACCCGTACACTGGTGGCCATGGAGACATCGGTGAGGCGCGCGTCGAACGTCGTATGCGCGGTTGTGGGGCCCACGGCCTCGGGCAAGTCGGATCTGGCCCTGGAGCTGGCCTGCGTGCTTCCGGGTGCGCTGGGCGGCAGCGGCGCGGGCGAGATTGTCTCCGCGGACGCCCTGCAGCTCTACCGCGGCATGGATGTGGGGACGGCTAAGACTCCGGTGGAGGAACGCCGTGGGATCGCCCATCACCAGATTGACGTGCTCGACGTGCGCGACGAGGCTTCGGTGGCCGCCTACCAGAAGCACGCGCGAGCCGACGTGGCGGGTATTCACGAGCGCGAAGGCGTCGCGGTGGTCGCGGGTGGGTCCGGCCTGTACCAGCGCGCCCTCCTGGACGTCATCGAGTTCCCGGGCACGGACCCGGCCGTGCGCGCCCGCCTCGAAGAGGAAGCCGAGGGGCCGCTCGGCTCACTCGGCCTGCACGATCGCCTCGCCCGGCTGGACCCGGTCTCGGCCGAACGCATCGACCCGCATAACGCCCGCCGGATCATCCGCGCACTCGAGGTCATCGAGCTGACCGGGCGCCCCTATTCGGCGTCCATGCCCCGCCACGAGTTCGTGGCGCCCTCGCTCATGGTGGCGCTGCGCCGCCCGATGGAGGAGCTCGACGAGCGCATCGCGGTGCGCACCCGCTCCATGATGGACGGCGGACTCATCGAGGAGGTGCGCGCCCTCATCGACGTCGGCCTACGCGAGGCGAAGACCGCGTCCCGCGCGACGGGATACGCCCAGGCGCTCGCCGTCATCGACGGACAGATGAGCGAGGCCGAGGCCGTGG
This sequence comes from uncultured Actinomyces sp., assembly GCA_963551745.1. Lineage (GTDB taxonomy): Bacteria > Actinomycetota > Actinomycetes > Actinomycetales > Actinomycetaceae > Pauljensenia. The sequence goes on along the minus strand of CAUVIG010000156.1, from coordinate 3,518 downwards.
AATCCATCGCGTTGGCCACGCGTCAGCTGGCGCGCCGCCAGGTCAAGTGGCTGCGGCCGGATCCGCGCGTGCACTGGCTGGACGTGGAGAACTTCGACTCGAACGAAGCCGTGGTGCGCCACGTCGTTGAGTTGACGCAGCGCGAGGCCGAGACCTCCCTGGAACGCTCGTAACACGGGCGAGGGCTGCGCGCCCGGGAGCCGGGGGGCTACGGTGGAGCTATGATGAACACGCAGCTGCCCGCCCATGCCCGCGTCGTCAAGGCCCACGGCGCCGGTAATTCCTTCGTCGTCGCCACGGACCAATACGACGACTACGACCCCAGCGATGCCGAGGTCGCGACGCTGTGCTCCCCGGCCTTCGGCATCGGCGCGGATGGCTTCATTCGAGCCGTCGAACGCGACGGCCTGTGGTTCATGGACTACCGCAACGCGGACGGCTCGAGGGCCGAGATGTGCGGCAACGGCGTGCGCGTCTTCGTCGATCACCTGCGCCGCGAGGGGCTCGTGGATCTGCCCGTGGGCCAGACCCTGGACGTGGCCACGCGCGGCGGCATCAAGCGCGTCACCCCCGAATCCGAGGACGAGGGGCAGGGGGCGAGCTACCGCGTCGACATGGGCCCGGTGACCTCTCCCGCCCGCGAGACGATTGAGGTGCGTGTCCCGGGCATCGACGGCGTGCTGGGCGGCATTTGGGTGGATATGCCCAACCCGCACACTGTCGTCGAGCTTGCCGACGAGGAGACCTTGCACGGAGTGTTCCTGCCGACCGTTGACGTCTCCCAGATCCCGCAGGCGCAGCGTCCTTCCTACGATCCGGCGCCCCAGGCGGGGACCAACCTCGAGTTGGTCGTCGACCTGGCCGAACCCGGGGGAGAGCGCGGGCACATCGCGATGCGAGTGCTCGAACGAGGCGTGGGGGAGACCCAGGCGTGCGGCACCGGGTGCTGCGCGGCGGCCCTTGCTACTGCGCTGCGACGCGGCCCCGGTGCGCCCACCCAGTGGGTCGTGGACATTCCGGGCGGAACAGTCATCGTCGGCCTCGACGGCGTCATCGACTGGACGGGGGAGAACCCGCGCATCACGGACGCGTCGGTGTTCCTCACCGGACCCGCGACCCGAGTCGCCGAGATCCGCCTGCCCTGAGCCCGGCCCCAGAAAAAGGCGCCGGGGAGCGCGACGAGGCCCCGGCCTCGTCGATGACGAAGAGCGCGTCAGGCGGGGCGAACCTCGATGATGCGGAAGCCCTTCTTGGACGCGTACTTCGAGGCCTGGAGGCCCTGGCCGTTCAGCCACGTGATGAGAGAATCCGCTCCCAGGTTGCGCTGGACGACGAGATAGCCGACGCCGGTGGGGGCGAGCCTGCCCAGCCATGACAGGAGCATCCCGTGCATCGCATCCTTGCCGATGCGCACGGGTGGGTTGGACCAGATGACGTCGAAGCGCGTGTCCGACTCCTGCGAGGCGGCCAGCGCCTCATCAGCCTTGAGCGCGCGCACGCCGCTCGCGCCGTTGGACTGGGCGTTGCGCTGCGTCAGATCCACCGCGCGAGAGTTCACGTCCACCGCCCATACGGTAGCGTTTGGGGACTCCAACGACATGATCGTCGCGATCGGACCCCACCCGCAGCCCAGGTCCAGGAAGGTCCCGTCCTCGGGCAGATCCGGGGCGATCTCCAGGAGCTGACGCGTGCCCAGGTCGAGCTTAGAACCCGAAAACACGCGCGACGACACGCGCATCGACAGGTCGAAGCCGCGCGCGCTCACCTCGATCGTGCGAATCTCCTCCGCGCTCGCAGGGGAAGAGTCGGTGAAATACTGTTCGTCCACGGAAGAAAGCCTATCGCGCCCGCGCGCGCAGGCGCAGATGGTGGCGGCGCGTGCGACACTAGAAGCCCCCACGAAAAGGATGGTTATGGACACGACCCACACAGGTGCGGACTCTTCGAAAGAAGAGCGAGACCAGCGCGTCAACGACGTTGTCGCGCGTATTCTCGCGCGCTCGGGAACGGCGCTCGCATCGACGACGGGTCAGGACACCTCCCAGGACGCGGGTGACCTCGAGCGCGAGGCCCGCGCGGGCACGCGCCGCGTCGACACGGGCGCCTCCGACCGCGAGGACATCTCCGAGGTCGAGTACCGCCAGGTGCGACTCGAAAAGGTCGTGCTCGTGGGCCTGCGCACCACGCAGAGTGAGGAAGATGCAGAGAACTCGCTGCGCGAGCTGGCCGCGCTCGCGGAGACCGCCGGTTCGCGTGTCCTGGATGGCATCATCCAGCGCCGCATGAAGCCCGACCCCGCGACCTACCTGGGGTCCGGCAAGGCCCGCGAACTGGCCGACATCGTGCGCAGCGTCGAGGCGGACACCGTCATCGTTGACGAGGAGCTGGCCCCCTCCCAGCGCCGTGGGCTGGAGGACGTCGTCGACGCCAAGGTCGTCGACCGCACGGCCCTCATTCTCGATATTTTTGCCCAGCACGCCAAGTCCCGTGAGGGCAAGGCTCAGGTCGAGCTCGCGCAGCTTGAGTACCTGTTGCCGCGTCTGCGCGGCTGGGGTGAGTCGATGTCCCGTCAGGCCGGCGGTCGCGTTGCGGGCGGTGCGGGTATCGGTTCCAGGGGCCCCGGTGAGACCAAGATCGAGCTGGATCGTCGCCGCATCCGCACGCGCATGGCGAAGCTGCGCGCGGACATCGCGCGCATGGAACCCGCCCGTCGCACCCAGCGCAATTCGCGCCGCCGCGGGGGAGTGCCGTCGGTGGCTATCGCCGGGTACACGAACGCGGGTAAGTCGACGCTGCTTAATCGCCTGACGGACGCGGGCGTCCTCGTCCAGGACGCGCTGTTTGCGACGCTGGACCCGACGGTGCGCCGTGCGCGCGCCGCGGACGGTCGCGAGTACACCCTTACCGACACGGTCGGATTCGTGCGCAACCTGCCCACGCAGCTGGTCGAGGCATTCCGCTCGACCCTGGAGGAGGTCGGCCAGGCCGACGTCATCTTGCACGTCGTGGACGCCGCCCACCCCGACCCGGTCTCCCAGGTGCAGGCCGTGCGCTCGGTGATCGACACAATCGAGGGTGCATCGGAGATCCCCGAGCTGATCGCGCTGAACAAGGCCGACCTGGCCTCGCCCGAGCAGATCGCCCTGCTGCGGACCGTCTTCCCGAACGCTGTGCCGCTCAGCGCCCACACGGGCTGGGGCGTGGAGGCGCTGCGGGCTGCCCTCGAAGACATGCTGCCCCGGCCTCGCGTGGCCGTCGATGCGATCCTGCCGTACTCGGCCGGCTCCCTCGTGCACCGCATCCACGAGGAGGGTGACGTCGAGCGCGAGGAATACGTAGAGACGGGCACGCGGATCGTCGCGCGCGTCGACGAGGCCCTGGCCGCCGTCATCGCCCGCGAGGCGGTGGGCGGCACCGTGGGTGACGCGGCGGTGAGCGGGGAGTGAGCGCGGACCTGGTCGAGGCCTCGGGTCGCGTCCTTGACGCGGTCGTCGCCCAGATGGGCGGGTCCCCGCGCG
>CAUVIG010000155.1:0-5637 GCA_963551745.1 uncultured Actinomyces sp. | reverse complement strand
GACGCGGTGCTCGGCCAGCAGGTGCTTGGCGTGTTCGCGGGAGATGCCGACCTGGCCAACGACCAGCCGGTCGCGCGGGGTCATACAGTCGCGCACGTGCAGAGTGGCCCACTGATCCTGGGGGACGAAGCGCAGGTCGCGGTTCGTGATGATGCCCAGGAGGGTGCCGTCCTCGTTCACGACGGGCAGGCCGGAAACGCGGTAGTGGCCGCAGAGGCTGTCGAGTTCGTCGATAGTGGCGTCGGGGCCGACGGTCACCGGGTCCTCGACCATGCCGGATTCGCTGCGCTTGACCTGGCGGACCTGCGCGGCCTGTTCCTCGATGGAGAGGTTGCGGTGGAGGATGCCGATGCCGCCCTGGCGGGCCATGGCGATCGCCATGCGGGCCTCGGTGACGGTGTCCATCGCGGCGGACAGGAGGGGCACGCGCAGCGAGATGTTCTTCGTCAAGCGGCTGGTGGTGTCGACGGACGAAGGGACGACGTCCGTGAGCTCGGGCAGGAGCAGCACGTCGTCGTAGGTGAGGCCGGTCAGGCCGAAAGGATCATGTGTAGCGAGTTCTCCCATGGGCCAATTGTAGGCGGTCCATGACGCTTTCGCGTCCTCGCCTCCTCGCACGCCTCGAAGCCGGGCATCGGGGGACGAGGCCGGGCCCCTCAGAGATCGTCAAGAGGACGCGCTCTGGCTGGCCTGGGAGGCGTAGCGGGCGGCGGTCGCGCCGGTGACTGTGAGATGGATCGGAGCGGCGCCTCGTGCCAGCATGCGGGCGGCGGTGAGGGCGTCGGGACGTCCCTCCCACACGAGCATGGAGACGGAACCATCGGGGGCGACCTCGTGGATCCAGCGGCCCATTCCGGCGCGCGCATGGGAGTCTGCCCAGGCGATGGTGCGAGCGTAGTCGACGGAGAGGTCCTCGGCGCGCTGGGGGTCCACGACCTCGGCGAGGACGCGAGCGGCGCTGGCGGCCTCGCACACGACCCAATGCATGCGTTGGGGGGCGGCTACGATCCCTGCGGGGTCGAGGGTGTAGACGATGCCACCCACACCTTCGTTCGTCCATCCGTCGGCCAGGGCGCGGTCGTAGAGGGCGGTCGCGGTGTCGATCATCCAGGGGCCGGGTTTTTCACCCATGTGGGTGAGGATCGCATAGACCTGTCCCATGAGGCGCGCGGCCTTAAATCCGAGGCCGGGGAGCGTATCGCCGGGGCGGATGAGCTCAACGGGAGCCTGATCACAGGAGGCGGGCAGGGGACGCCATTCTTCGTCGTAGAGGTCGGGCAGGGCGAAGCCGCAACGCGCAGCGATCTCTCCGACGAGGCGCAGGATCGAGCGCGCCCGGTCGAACCACACGCGCTCCCCCGTCGCTTCCCAGGCTGCCAGGTAGGCCTGGGCAGTATCGAGGTTGGTGGAGAGTCGACGCAGGGGCGAGCGAACGCCGGCCTGGGCCTCGATCTCTTCGCGCACGGCGCCGGCGCACGGGTCCCACCAGCGCTGATCCTGGTCCGCTTCGAGGTCGGCGAGCAGGTCATGCGCGGTCTCGTGCCCGACCATGGCGGCAGCGGCGGCCGCACCGATCATCGCGGACTGGGTGCGCTGGGAAAAGACCGCGCGAGGAACGGGGGTGGCGCTGTCCTCTGACGTGGGCACGACCTCGGCGTACCAGGAGCCGTTCGGGGCGCGCAGGGGGCCGGAGAGGGCGGCCAGTCCATGGTCAACGAGGTGAGCGGCCCCCTCGATGCCTCGCATCTGCGCGAGGGCGAAGACGTGGGTCATGCGGGCGCTGATGCGCGCGTCGAGGGGACGCCCGAGGTCGACCTGCCCGTCGGCGCGCAGGAAGGCGAAACCGACCCGCGCTTTCGACCGGGAAGCGAAGGCGACGAGCGCGTCAAAATCGGCGTCAAAAGCGCGGCGCAGATCTTCGTTGTTCCAGGGGGCGTTCATGACTATTCTCCTGCCGGTACGTGCCTTCACGGTATCACCTGTACAGGCTCCGCGGGCGGAGGTAGGGGCCGCGTGCGCGCAGTTGAGGGCCTCATTGCGCGTCAGCCGTCAAGGACGTCAGGAGCGGCCGACGTGCTCCAGGTCGGCCTGGGGTGCGAGGAGGGCGAGGGCCTCCTCGACGCAGGCGCTGATGGTGCGCACGCGCTGCACCTGGGGCGAGAGGATCTCGGGGGCGTCCGCTCCCACCATGATCGTGTGCACTCCGTATCGTGCGACGAGGTTTTCCACCGTTTGTGCGCACGCGGGACCGCAGCCGAGAACGACGGTGAGGGCGGGGACGCCGCCGCGCACGTACTCGCGGAAACGATCCCGGGTCTGCACGCCCCCGTAGTTTTCGCTGGACAGCATGCGCACGTCACAGCCGTACCAGGCCAGGGCGACGCCAATGACCTGGGCGGCGGTCTCGTGGAGCGAGTCGGAGATAAGCGCGACGCGGTCCCCTCCGACGAGGGAGCAGGCCGGGCGGGACTGGTAGACGGAGCGGCACACACGCTGGAAGGCGTTGACCAGCATGAGGGCGGGCGCGCCGCCGACGGGTTCGCCACCCGGATCGGAGCGCAGGGATTTAAGGGTGGGCTCGACGAAGCGCGACCACGTATGGACGAGGCCGTGGCTGGCTACGGCGGCCTCAATCACTTCTTCGAGCCGCTGGTAGTCGTCGGAGAGGGCAACGGAGCGCAGCTGGGCGGCGTTGGCTGGGCCTCGACGGGGAAGGAGCGTGCTTTCTGCGAGGGCGCGCTTGGCGGCTTCAGCGGCGGACATGCCGGCGCGCACATGGTGGATCATGGCGCGCAGGCGGTCAACGTCCTCGGGCTGGTAGCGACGTCGCTCGCCGGTCTCGCGCTGCGCGGGGCCGAGGCCGTAGCGTCGTTCCCAGGTGCGCAGGGTGGAGGGGGATACTCCCAGTTCATCGGACACGGAGGACATGGTGCGGGAGCGGTCAGCGAGCGCCGACTGCGCCAGTATGGCTCGGGGCATGTCCACTCCCTCCGGTCCTCGTCCGTTCCCTGCTCCGATTCTTGCGCGTTCGCAGCGCGCACGCCACAGGAAGGGACAGGGAGCTCACCCCCAAGTTGTTCAAAAAGTTATTCACAATCTGTTCACTCCGCGCGCCACACGTTTCTCCACGTTTTAACAGCACGCACCCGATCAATCTGAGAACTGGCTCATAATTCGAGAAAGATCCTTGAATAACTACCGCACAAGTGTCTATTCTTGCCGACATCGTGTGCCGAAAATGTCGGCACGACAGACATGAAGGAGGCACCCAATGACTGACGTCTCCCGTCTGCCCGGACCCATGATCGACGCGTGGGAATGGCAGTACGAAGCGGCGTGCCGAGACCTGGACACCGAGCTGTTCTTCCACCCCGAGGGTGAGCGCGGCTCCACGCGCCGGCGCCGCGCGGCAAACGCCAAGGCGATCTGCGCGACCTGCCCGGTTATCGAGCAGTGCCGGTCCTACGCTCTGGCCGCTCAGGAGCCTTACGGCATCTGGGGTGGAATGACTGAAGAAGAACGACGCGAAGAGATCCGCTCCTCCGGGCGCGGTCGCCGCGTCTCCTAACGCGCATCCATTTTCCGGTGCGGCATCGCCACCGCGGTGCCGCACCATTTTACTGCCACCACAACGCCCATCCTCTCCGGGAGCTCGCATGACCACCAACGACACCAACGCCTCGCAGAACAAGGCCGAGGACACCTCCACCAACCTGTACAAGACGCTGTTCTTCGTCACCGCGCCGATCACTGCGGTCCTCGCGGGCGCGTGCGTGTGGATGGGTGTCCAGCTTTCCTCCACCTCTCCGGCGAGCCAGGCGACCCCGGCGGCCACGCCGACCGCGGCGGCTCCGATGCCGCAGAACACTGAGACCGCGGCCCCCAGCCAGACGAACCCGAACAACCTGGAGATCATGAAGTCGTTCGTGCGTCACGAGGCCGACGACACGCAGGCGAAGGGCGACATCAACGCTCCCGTGACGATGGTTCTTTTCTCGGACTTCGCATGCCCCTACTGCACGAAGTACGCCCAGGACGTCGACCCCGCGCTGGCCGACCTCGTCGAGGATGGCACCCTACGCGTGGAGTGGTACGACCTGGCCCAGATCACCGAGACCTCTCCCCTTGCAGCCCAGGCGGGCATCGCCGCGGGCGAGCAGGGTAAGTTCTGGGAGTTCCACGACGTGGTGTACGCGGCGGCCGACCCGACCGGTCACCCCCAGTACTCCGAGCAGGCCCTCGTCGACTTTGCGGTCAAGGCGGGCGTACCCGACGTGGATAAGTTCCGCGAGACGATGCTCTCCGACCACGCCGCCACCAAGGTGAAGGCCGCCAAGGAGCGCGCCCACCAGGCCGGCATCACCGGCACGCCCGCCATGTTCATCAACAAGGCGTACGTCAGCGGCTACCGCGACGCCGCCTACATCCGCAACACGATCCTCGACCAGTTGGCGCAGTCCGCTTCCTGACGCGAGGCTCCACGCCGCGAGGATACGCGGCGCGGGAGACAAGAACAAAAGGAGCGGCCCGGAAGGATTCCTTCCGAGCCGCTCCTTTAGCGTTCAGTGTGCGAAGCGCTCAGCGCTCCACGACCGCCAACACGTCACGCGAGGACAGGATCTGGAACTCCTGGCCGTCGTACTTGACCTCGGTGCCGCCGTAGCGCGAGTAGATGACGACGTCGCCAACCTTGACGTCGACGGGGACACGGTTACCGTTGTCGTCCACGCGGCCGGGGCCAACGGCGATAACTTCGCCTTCCTGCGGCTTCTCCTTGGCGGTGTCCGGAATGACCAGGCCGGAGGCGGTGGTCTGCTCGGCCTCAACCTGGCGGATGACGATGCGGTCCTCGAGGGGCTTGATGGAGATCGACATTGTCGCTCCCTTTCTTCTTTGTCACGAAGGTGCTCGTCCGTTCCCTGCCGTCGCGGGGGTCAGGTGCAGGACCGGTCGCGGGTGTTCCCGCGCTTCCTCCACGAGTGTAGGCGCGGTCCTGGCACTCGGGCAAGCTGAGTGCCAGGCGTGTTCACCCTGGGCGAGACGCCGCCCGCGCCCTAACCACAGACCCCACGCGGCCTCGCCCCGCAAGAGATGGGACAATGAGCGGGTGAGCGCCCTGACCCCCATTCTCTCCTCCCCAGGCTGGGAGCTGTTGGAGTCCCTGCAATCGAAGCAGGCCACCAACCCCATCCCGCTGCCCGAGCTCGGATCCACCCTGCGCGCCTCCGGCATGGACGCGGAGCTCGTGGTCGCAGTCCTCACCCAGCTGGCCCTACGCCAGTCCGCGCGAGCCAAGTTCGGCCCCTTCGCCTCCCACATGGTCTTCACCCGCGACGGCCTCGAGCAGGCGACGCGCCTCGTTGTTGCAGCCCGCCACGCCCAGCGCCTCAGGGACTGCGGCGCGACGCGCGTCGCGGACCTTGGCTGCGGCATCGGATCGGATGCCATAGCGATCGCCGGCCTCGGCATGAACGTGCTGGCGGTCGACATCGACCCCGACACCGCCGGCGCCGTGGCCGCGAACCTGCGGGCCTTCGAGGGGGCTGAGGTGCGCCTGGGCGACGTCACGAACCTCGACATGGACGAGCTGGCCGCCGAGGGCGTCGACGCAATCTTCGCAGACCCGGCCCGCCGTAC
>CAUVIG010000154.1:0-5638 GCA_963551745.1 uncultured Actinomyces sp. | reverse complement strand
CAAGGCCATCGGAACGCAGCTGAGCCACAGCCTCGATGAAGGTATCCCACCCCTTGCCGGGGACCATGCGGCCGACGAACACCAGGTGGCGGGGGCGGTCCTCGATCGGCTCCTCGTGGGAGGCAGGCGGCGTGATCGCGTTGTAGAACACGTCAGCGCTCACCCCGCCCAGACGCGATGCGAAGGCCGCGGCCTGCTCTGATACGCCCAGCACACGATCCGCATGACGCAGCACGTAACGTCCCATCGTCAGATCCACCATGCGCGACGCGGCGGCGATGATCGGCGAGGAAGACGCGACGAAACCGGAACCGTGTTCCGTGTGAATGACCGGGATACCAGCCTGATGTGCGGCGCGCACGCCCACGAAGCTCATTGGGAAGAAACGGGTATGCACGCTGACGACGTCGATGCGCCGCTCGCGCAAGAAACGCGCGATGGAACGGGTCGCCCCCAAAGCCGGGAAACTGATGATGTCGGCGACCGGGAAATGCCGACGATCCGTGCGAATGTCGACCTTCTCCTCCGTGCGTCGGCCCGGCTCGTCCGCAATCGTCAGGACGACGACCTCGTGACCAAGCTGCGCCAGCGACACCGACAGATGGTAGATGTGCGACTCCAAACCGCCCAAACGCGGAGGGTAGCTGTTGACGACGAACGCGATGCGCATTCAGCCCTCCTTTTCGGTGGAAGCGGCCGCAGAGGAATCCTCCTGCGGTCGCGGGGCGAGCAGATCCGGCACCTCGTCACGATCCGGGTCGAAACGGCCAAACTTGAGCGTCTCGGGTAAGTGCGTGCGGCGATCCGCTGGATCCGGGATGCGCATGTAGTCGCCGTATTCGCGCGTCAACAGCGCCTCCACATCGTGAGGGATCGGCGCCTCGATCGCCTCGAAAGGAACGCGGCGCGTCGGCACAAGCTCGTCGCGGTGCACGACCCAATTCCACGGGTCGCGCATTGTGAAATCGGCGTAGGTACCTGTCTGCTCGCCCTCCGCCGCCCGTGCGGCCTTCTCCCACCGGGCGTACAGGCCGCGCGGGGAGATATGCGCGGCGCGCAGTGCCAGGTTCGCCGTGCGCGTCACGGCGTGCACGAGCGAGCGCTTCCACGCCACCATGCCGGGCAAGCCCGGGGTCGGAATACCCGACAGGAAGAGGAGACGCCCCCACCACCAGGTGCGGCGGCACATCGAACGGAAACGCTTCTCATCCTCGGGCACGGTGTCCAGCGGGAAAATGTCCAGGAAGATCGGCGGCGTGTAATCGGGGTTGACTTCGCCCTGGGAACGAAACACGGTCCCCTCCAGGCCAAGCTTGGAGAACAACAGGTGATAGCGCGGCACGCTGGCCTGATTGTCGATACGGAAACCCTCCGATAGGACGGCCGGTGCCTCGCGCAGGAAACGCTCGTAGTCCTCGCGGACCATGAAGACGTCGATGTCGTCATCCCACGGAATAAAGCCGCCGTGACGCACGGCGCCGATCGCGCTGCCGCCGTAGAGCGCGTAGGTCACGCCGATCTCCTCGCACACCCGGTCGAACTCCGACAGGATGTAAGTCAGCAGTATATGGACCTTGCGCAGGTCGCTAGGGGGCGTCATCATAAGTCCTCCGGGTGCGGAAAGCGGGTGAGCGCACGTGCGCCCACCCGCCATTGTCTCACGCCTGGGAGCTGGTGACCTTCTCCGTGCGCTTGGGAAGCAGGTCACCCCAGTTGGACGTGGCCGCCAGGACCGTGCCGACCAGGATGACGACGCAGCACGCGACCTGGGTGGCCGTCGGGATCGTTCTCTGTAACACCAGGGCAAAGATGATCGCCCACGCCGAGTAGGAGATGTTCAGGGCCATGCCGCGCGAGGCGCCGATGGCCGACAGGGCCTTGTAGTAGAAGAGGTACGAGGCCGTTCCAGCCAGGCCAGCGAGAGCCACCACGCCCGCGGACAGGGTCGCTAGCGAGTGCAGCGTGAAGCCGAAGACCCCTGCGATGGGGGCGACGATGAACAGGTAGACTACGGCTGATGTCGTCTCGCGGATCTGGAGCGCCACCTCGTTATCCACGGCCTCGTCGCGCATACCCCACGTGAGGAGCACGGCCTCGGAACCCCAGCCGATCACGCAGGCAAGGGCACCCGCGACACCGAGCAGAGCGTTGCCACCCTCAACGGGGTCGGAGGTCGCCGACAAGCCCGTCACCACGATGGCGCCGAGCGCGACCAGCAGAGCAATGATCTGGCGAGGGGCCATCCGCTCCTTAAGGAGGGCGAACGCCAGCAGCGTTCCCAGAGCCGGGTAGAACGTCGAGATGATTGCCGTCAGGCCGGGGCCGATGTTGTCGATCGCGATGAGGTAGCCGCTCATGCCGATCGGGCCACCCAGGAGCGCGGCAGCGATAACCGATTTACCCGGGCGCGTGCGCAGCGCCGCCGCGGTGTCCTTCAAGCGGCCTCGGAGAGCCATATAGACGACAAGGATGACCGCGCATGCGACGTCATGCAGAACCGCGCCGGCGAGCGCCGACTGGCCAAAGTCGAGGAATGGCGTCATAGCCAGCGCGATCGCCAGCACGACCGTGTCGAGGCCCCATAGTACGCCCGAGAAGAAGCCATAACGCTTGCCGCCGTGCTGAGTTTTCATGCCAGCTCACCCTCCTGGGAAACCTGCGCGCCCGAGGTCGAGGTGGCCTCGTACGAAGCGAGCAGGGAATCGATTGTGCGTGTCGCGTGCGAGTAGTAGATGTAGAGCCATTCGCCCACGTCGTCGCCTTCGGCTTCCTTGACCAGCGCCCACAGGTACCAGCACCAGCCGGCGAAGACCTCGTAGGCGAAGAAGTGGCGTTCCTCGGCCTCGCTGGGTGCGTGACCCAGGTAGAACTCCAGGGCCGCGCGGGCGCGCTCGCGGGTCATCTCCGCCGTGCACACGGTCATCGTGCCGAAGTCGGCTGCCATGTCCGACATGCCCGCGTACTCCCAGTCGATGAGGCTGATGTTGCCGTCCTTGTCCACCAGGAAGTTCGGGGGGAAGAAGTCGTTGTGTGAGGGGACCTTATCGAAGCCGTCCGCGTCCGCAAAGGCCTTGAGGCGGGTAACCTTGTCGCGCAGCTCAAAGTATCCGGGCACGTCGATCGGGCCGAAGGTCTTCAGGAGGCCCTCGTAGCGCAAGCCTTCGGTGACGAAGTCGAAGGAGCGGTCCAGGACTCGGCCGGATGTGTGCAGGGCGCGGTCCATCTCCATGGCCGCTTTCAGTTCCTCGGGGCGGGTCACGTCTAGGTTACGCACGTCGCGCACGAAACGGGAGAGCTTCCAACCGGCCTCAGGGTCACCCGTGATGAAGGTATCGTCGATACCGAGTTCGGCGGCCAGGCGCAAGCCGGCGAACTCTGCGCTGCGGTCCACGATCTTCTCCGTGCCGATGCCCGGGTGGCGGTAGACGTACTCGTTGTCGCCCACGGCGAAGTGGCACGACAGGTTCGTGATTCCCTGCTTGAGCGGGTAGAAGTCGCGGATCTCGGACTTCGCGCAGCCCAGCGTGTCGACGATGTGGTCGAAGACCTCCGAATCCACGTTCTCCATGAACAGGGGGTCGAAGCTGCGCAGCTCGTCGACCGAGTCGAACTCATGGATGACGCCGTCCGGGTAGCGGCGAATCACCATGTCGAAAGACTTGATGTGGTCCAGGTAGATGGACTCCCACAGCTTCGAGACCGTCTCGGGTAGGTGGTACACCTGCTCGAGAATCTCGCGGAACTTCGCGGAGAAGACGCGGTCGAAGTAGACGTGGCCGAGCATGACCCACGCGTCAGCGCCGCCCACGGTCGCGCCCGTGATGCGGTCGGCGGGACCCGTCTTGATGCACCACTCGTCGGTGGGACCCTCAACGTAGTTCGCCGAGTAGTAGGCCTTGTAGACGTAGGGCTCGAAGGGGTTCGTGGTGAAGTAGTCGTCTGAGGAGCACACGTAGGTGTTGTCCAGGCGGTCCTTCACGAGCCACAGGGAGCCGTTGTTGTTGCGCGTGGAGTATTCGCGGTTGACGATGATGTCGACGTCGTACTTGTCGGCCAGGTAGAAGAAGTATTCCTTCTTGTAGCCCACGACCAGCGTGATGTTCGTGATGCCGGCTTCGTGGAGCTGGCGGATCTGGCGCTCGACGAGGATCTCGCCGCGCACCTTCAGTGTGCCCTTGGGGCGTTCGTAGCTGATGGGGGCGAAGCGCGAGGACAGGCCTGCGGCCATGATGACGGCGCCCGTGACGCGATAGGGCTCCAGGGCCTCGCGGCCCGCGTCGGTGATCGCGCGCTCGTCGATGTAGCCGGCGGCCTCGCACTCGCGGGTGGCGGTGTTGACGCGCCCCAGGCTCATGCCGGTGGCCTCCGACAGTGCCCGCTGTGTGAGGGGAGCGTCGGCCTTGGCCAGTGCGTTCAGGATGTTGAATTGGGGCTCGCTGAGCGTGCCGACGTTGGTCGTGGGCATGCAATCACCTTTCGTTCATGAAGGTCACCTGTGTGCTACACGTTCGAGCATAGCACTTACGTGCCGAGTTGTGAACGATTTGGGTGTGAAGTGTTTATCGACGAGGCTCGGGCGCCTTTTCGGGGGAGTGTTGCCACAGGAAAACGGCCAGGCCGATCGCAATCGCTCCAGTGAGAGCACCAAGGATCCACAGCGTCATCGGGCCGATCGGAGCGGTTGGCCACCACCACTCGTTGCCCGCGCTCAGGTTCCGTGTCGCCAGGTCGATTGGGTAGCCGTGCTGCGTGCGTCCGAACGCGTAGCGCTCGATGACGAGGTAGAGGGCGCGGGCGTTGGTGAGCGCCCACAGCGCGGCCACGAGGCCCGTGGCCACGCGACCGGCGATGTTGGTGGGCAGGCGGAACGCCTCGCTGCCCGAAGGTCGCCCCTCATTGTCCGCGCGGGCGGGGGAGGGGGCCAGGAGCATGAGCATGAAGACCGCGAAGAGCGGAAGCATGTAGCGCGGCTGGTAGGTGAGGACGTTGTTGAAGTCTCCGCGCAGGCCGATCACCACGGGAACGCCCGTGATCGCGCCGGCCACCGTGATCGCCGACAGGGCCTTGCGCAAGGACAGTGAGCGCAGCGACCAACACAGGACAGCGACGACCACGACGGAGGCGCCGTAGGAAACGGTGCCCTGGTAGGACACGTCGTTCCACCCCGGCCCGAGCAAGTGTCCGACGAAGCCGCGCAGGTAGTTCGGCAGTGCCTCCAGGTTCTGCATGAGAATCGCGCGGCGCCCCGGGTAATCGGCACTGGCCTCGGTCGCCGCCAGGTTCGCCGATGCGTTCGTGCTCGACATGACCAAGATGCCCACGAGCGAGGCCGCGCAAGCGACGACTGCCTCGGGAACGATGCGCCTGCTCAGGGGCACTGCGAGGGCTAGGGCGACCGTGACGACGAAGAGGTAGAAGGCGCTGTCGCCGCGCGACGTGCAGGCCATGACTGCGCCTGCCACGGCGCAGGCGATCAAGCCCACCCGACGCGACCCCGCCGACCGCGTGGCCGCCAGCAGACCGGCGCCAAACGCAAACGTGCCCGTCATCGCCCACGACGACGGATTCATGCCGGCGACGAAATAGAAGCCCATCGGCAACCACGCAACCGTCACGGCAACGCTGATCGCGCGCTTCA
>CAUVIG010000153.1:0-5715 GCA_963551745.1 uncultured Actinomyces sp. | reverse complement strand
TGTCAATTCGGTGGTCTCGTCATATAGGCAAACATGCCTGTTGATCAGCGTAGCCCACGTTTGCCGTGCGGATACTGAGTCGGCTCCGATGTGACCGATCAGCCAGCGAGTGGCAACTCCTGCTTCGGCGACTAGTGCCATCATTTTAAGCTGCATCAGTGCTGACCGAGCATTGTTGTTTAGTGATTGTAAGACGTTGTTCACCGGGGCGAGCAGTGCTTCGGACACCGGCACTTCGTAGTAGCTGCCCGGTTCTGGACGTGTCAACTCAGTGATCTTATGGTCAGCGAGAAGTGCGCGGTACTCATCAAGGGTGTAGTTCCCGTATTCAATGTACGCTGCTGCTTGTGCAATGGCTAGCGGGAGGTCGCACAAGATGCTTGCAATGTCGTTTGCAGCAGTGGTATCGTCTTTTCCGGTTTTAGTTTGCAGTAGGTCTATGGACTGTTCTCGAGATAGTTTTCCAATGTCGATGCACGTCCAACCCTGCATGTTCCATCCTTCTCGGTTCCAGGAGGTGGCGAGTATTCTTAAGTTCTTTCCGCGGGGGATGTATCCGGCGAGGTCGTTAATGCTATTGACGTTGTCAAAGACAATTAGACGATTAGTCGGAGCTGCGGACGCGATGTGGTCCATACAGCGGCGTGCAAGAATTCTATTTCTGTCAGACAGTGCTTCGCCCGGGGCGGTTGTGGTAGTTGCTTCGGCAATGTCGTTATCGTTGATGCCGAATCGTTTTGCGAGTTCGATAAGCCCGCGGATTGTAGACTCGTGGGAGCTGGCGTCAATCCATGCTATGAGTGTCCACCTATTGTCCTGACACCAGTCGGCTAGTTCGCAGGCAATTATGGACTTGCCGGAGCCAGGTGTGCCCAGTAGGGCGACGCGCGCACTACCATTGTTGATGATGCACTCGTGAACTTGTTCCTGCTGAATGCGGCTAATGTAAATTTTGGGAGATGTAATGCGGTGGTCTATGACAATGGTTGACACTGTGGGCGCAGTTGTTAGTTTTAGATCAAATTGAATGCCTTGTATATCGGTATTCGGAATGAGGTCTATGACTGCGTCTGGATCGTTGCCTGTCTCTAAGTTCTTATCAGGACGCCCGCCGAACAGCACCCGACCCGGACGCGCACTGCCCTCCAACAACTTGTCCAGCTTGCTGTGCGTGACGCGGTCGTTCTCAAGCCCGGCGCTCACGTCGTGGCGAATGGCTTTGAGTTCGCTGAGTATTGCATCCAACGCGCGCGGTTCGAACGCCAATGACCACGGCGCCAGTATCGTGTACTCGCGCGCCACTGCGCCCACCAGCTCGTCAAACCACTGCCTATCCGCCTCCCTGATTCCCCGGCCGCATTTCCTCGGAAGTCTGCGGAGGACCTGCTCGATCGCCTCGGGAGTGCGGGCCTCGGCCAAGGCCGCGTAGTCCTCGGGCTTGGCGCGCTTGATGATGTGCGTGATTTGGCTCTTCGCCCGCCTCAACGCGCGCCGATCCACCCGAATGCCCTCATAACCCGAAAACGCCTCCCCCGCGATCTCAAGCAGCTCCTTTTCAATCCCGCTGCAGAACCTGCTCTTCTCATCGCCCGCAAGGCCCTTCAAACGCCGAAGCGCACGACCGCCATCAGGGAGCGCCTCCGCAGCCCGGACGAACACCCCGCGTGCCGCCCCCACGACAAGCGCATCGCCCAAAGCACTAGCGCAAAAGGCGAAGAGCGCGACAACATTAGGATCCATAGCCGCATCCTACACGTGGCCCACCACACATGGAAGCGCATGGTGCGGTAACGAAAACCAGGGGCGGCGGAAGCCCCGACAAAGGTTGGAATCGATCGAACAGTGGATCGGTGCCTGCCTTGGCGCTCCGCGCCGAATGCAACAACGCGCGCTCGGACCTGCCGACGTAGCCCGGCCCCCGCCTCGTGAACTACTCAAGAACCGGTGACCGGGCGGGAACCTGTTCCCGCTGCGAACGCCCTCCCAGCCACACCCCCGCCCGCGTTGCGGTAGTCGAGGGGGGCTGCGAACGCGCTGCCCTCCGCGCAGCCGCCCGGCAGCCCTGGCTACTCCTGCGCCTCGATGATCTCCTCGACCACGTCCTCGCCCGCGACGAGCTTGCCGGAGGCTCCCGCGCCCAGCTGCTCCATGGCCAGGCGGCCCACCATCTGCTGGTTGGTGGTCGTGCGCTGGGGGCGTGCACCGGAGAGGAAGCTGAAGAACCAGTTGACGAGCGTGCCCACCTGCGACTTGAAGCCCACGATGTAGAGCAGGTGCAGGAAGCACCATGCCACCCACGCGGTGAAGCCCGTCAGCTTCGTGTTCCCCATCTTCACGACGGCCTTGAAGCGCGCGATCGTAGCCATCGAGCCCTTGTCGTTGTACACAAACTCGGTGGCCTTCGGGGCGCGGCCCGCCAGGCGCGCCGCCACCGTGTTGGCGGCGAAGCGCGCGGACTGGATGGCGCCCTGCGCGACGCCGGGCACGCCCGGGAACGCCATCATGTCGCCGAGCACAAAGATCTCGGGGTGGCCCGGCAGGGTGAGGTCCTTGTTGACGGTGACCCGCCCCGCTCGGTCCACCTCGGCGCCCGTGGCCTCGCCGAGCGCCCGGCCCAGCGGGCTCGCGGCCACGCCCGCGGCCCACACCTTGCACACGGACTCGATCCGCTCTTCCTCGCCGGACTTGTACTTCAGCGTCACGCCCTCGGAGTCCACGTCGGTGACGAAGGCGTTCATCTTCATTTCGACGCCGAGCTTGGCCAGCGCCTCCTCGGTCTTGCGGCCCAGCTCCTCGCCGAACGGGGGGAGCGGATGTTCGGCGCCGTCCACCAGGATGACGCGCGCCTTGGTCGGGTCGGTGTTGCGGAACTCGCCCTTGAGCGTGTGAGAAGCGAGCTCGCGGATCTGTCCGGCCATCTCCACGCCGGTCGGGCCAGCGCCCACGACGACGAAGGTCAGGAGCTTCTCGACCGCAGTCGGGTCGGTCTCGATCTCGGCCAGCTCGAACGCGCCGAAAATGCGTGCGCGCAGCTCGAGGGCGTCGTCGATCGTCTTCATGCCCGGCGCAAAGACCGCGAAGTGGTCATTACCGAAGTAGGATTGGCCCGCACCCGCCGCAACGATCAGCGTGTCGTATTCGGTCTGCTCGTACTTGTTGTGGTTGCGCCACTTGACGACGCGCGCCTCCACGTCGATCTCCTCGACGAGCGCCTGCAGAACGGTCACGTTCTTCTGGCCGCGGAGGATCTCGCGCGTGGTGGGGGCGATGTCGCCCTCGGAGAGAATGCCCGTGGCCACCTGGTACAGGAGGGGCTGGAAGAGGTGGTGCGACGTGCGCGCCAGGATGGTGATGTCGGCGTCGGCGTTCTTCAGGCGGCGAGCTGCCGTCAGGCCTGCGAAGCCGGAACCGATGATGACAATGCGGTGGCGGGACATAAGACTCTCCTTCAATTACGCAAGGCTAATCTTACTAATTTATTGCGCCTCTACTTTGTGAGGTCTGGCGCACCCGGGCCCGCTGTCCTCACCTATCAAAAAGCCGTGCCGCCGCGACCGGATCCGGCTTGCCCGTCGTCGTGGTCGGGAGCGCCTCGACGACCAGGACGCGACGCACCTTCTCCCACGGGGCCAGGGAATCGCGCAGGGCCTCGGACAGCGCGTCGGCGTTCAGCGACGAGGCCTGGGCGCGGCCCGCGGGAGAAGCGACGATCAGCGCGGCGACGATCTGCCCCCAACGTTCATCCGGTAGTCCCACGACGAGCGCATCCGACACCACATCCAGCGAGCGTAGAGCCCTCTCGACAGTCGGGGGAGCGACGAGCTCACCGGCCGTGTTGATCATGCGGTGGGCGCGTCCCACCATGTGCAGCCAGCCGTGGGCATCCCGAGTCGCCAGATCGCCGGTGGGCAGCCACTCCTCGCCACTCACGACGCCGGGCCCGCGGACCCAGATCTCGCCCATCTCATCGACGCCAGCCTCGCGCTCATCGCTGGCCATGACGCGCAGGTCCACGTAGGGGAAGGGAACCCCTAGCGAACCGGCAGGAGCGGAGGAATCAGGTGTGGCGACCGTGCCCGCGCCGGAGGTCTCGGTCATGCCCCACACATGAATGGGGGACAGGCCGACCGCGCGCATCGACTCCGCGAGGTCCGCCGTCATCGCGTCGCCGCCGATGAGGGGACGCACCCACGACGACAGGTCCCCGCCGCCGCGCTCATGTTCGTCGAGGATTGCGCGCACGATCGCGGGTACAGCGAACATCATCGTGACCCCGTAGCGCTCGATCGCGTCGATGACGGCGCGCGCGTCGAACGAACCGGGAAAACCGAGCGTGACCAGGGTTCCGCCGCGGGTCCACACGTCCATCGACGAGCCGTTGAAGCCCCCGATGTGGCTCGCAGGCGCACACACGCCCACGACCGAGGATGTCGGCGCGTAGTCGAAGCCCTCGCGGAAGTTCGTCGATCCCCACCACATGACCTCGTGGGTGAGCTCGACGGGACGAGGAGTGCCCGTGGACCCAGACGTGAACAAAATGGCGGCGAGCTCAGTCCCGCAGCGTGCGGGAGCTTTCTCGATGGGCGCGGCGCGATCCGCCCACGCCGCGAGATCAGCAAAGGACGCGACCCGCGCGCCCTCGTCGGTCAGCGCGGCAGCGTGGGCGGAAGAGGGGCCATCGAGAAACACCCACGAGACGCCCACCTGCTCACACATCGACGCGAGCACAGCCGAGGGCATACGCGGGGAGAGGGGAACCGTCACCGCGCGCAGCCACGAGGCCGCGACGAACGCGATGTAGTGCCACGGCGAATTCGCCCCGATGACGGCGATGCGCGTGCCCGCGCCGATACCGGCCTCCTCAAAGGCTGCGGCTAGGCGCGCGACGGTGTCCGCGGCCCCGGTCACGCTCCATTCCTGGCCCGTGACTGCGTCCACGAGAGAGAGGCGACCCGGGCACCGGCGGGCGGCGGCGAGCAGCGCCCGCGCGGGAGAGTAGTCGGGGGTCACGAGGCCGATGCGGCCTTTGCGGCCATGGCCGCGTGACGCTCCGAGCGTTCCTTCAGGCGTGCCAGGACGGAGCCGGCCTCCTGCAGAGTCGAACCGGAGTTCTCGATGTGGCGCAGCTGCTCGGGGATCTCGAAGCCGCGGGCGCGCATGCCCTTGGCCCACAGCAGGCCCGCGCGGTATGAAGAACGCACGAGGGGACCGGCCATGACGCCCGCGAAGCCCATCTCCTCGGCCTGCGCGGCCAGCTCGACGAACTCCTCGGGGTGCACCCAGCGGTCGATCGGGTGGTGCAGGGGAGAGGGACGCAGGTACTGCGTGAGGGTCAGCAGGTCACAGCCTGACTCGTGCAGGTCGCGCATGGCCGCGCTGATCTCCTCGCGCGTCTCGCCCATGCCCAGGATGAGGTTCGACTTGGTGACCATGCCGCCGTCGTGGGCGCGCTTGATCATCGCGAGTGAGCGATCGTAGTTGAAGGCGGGACGAATCTTTTTGAAGATGCGCGGCACCGTCTCGAGGTTGTGGGCGAACACCTGCGGCCCGGCCTCGATGACCATGTCGATCGAGGCGTCCTGGCCGCGGAAGTCATCGACGAGCAGCTCAACGCCGGTGCCCGGGTTGAGCTCGTGGATGAGGCGGCACGTCTCGGCGTAGAGCCACGCGGCACCGTCGGGCAGATCGTCTCGGGTCACGCCCGTGATCGTCACG
>CAUVIG010000152.1:0-5715 GCA_963551745.1 uncultured Actinomyces sp. | reverse complement strand
CATCCTCGCGCGGACGTCCGTCGCGGACGTGGCTCTCGTCGGTGGCCCTTCGGCGGGAAAGTCCTCGCTGATCGCCGCTCTGAGCTCGGCGCGCCCGAAGATTGCGGACTACCCATTCACGACGCTGGTCCCGAACCTGGGTGTCGTGTCGGCCGGCGACATGCGCTACACGGTCGCCGACGTTCCGGGCCTGATTCCTGGTGCCTCCCAGGGACGAGGCCTCGGCCTCGACTTCCTGCGCCACATCGAGCGTTGCGCCGTCATCGTGCACGTGCTCGACACCGCCGCTTTCGAGACTGATCGCGAGCCGGTCGAGGACCTGCGCATCATCGAAGCCGAGCTGGAGGCCTACCAGGGTGATCTGACGCAGGTCGAGGGCTACGTGCCGATCATGGAGCGCCCCCGCGTCATCGTCCTCAACAAGATCGATATTCCGGATGGCCGCGATCTCGCCGAGATCATGCGCCCGGATCTGGAGTCTTTCGGCTGGCCCGTCCTCGAGGTGTCCGCCGTGTCGCACGAAGGCCTCAAGGAGCTGTCCTTTGCTCTGGCCGGCATCGTCGAGGCGGAGCGCGCGAAGCGTCCCGCTCTCGAGGCCGCCCGCCCCGTCATCCGTCCGAAGGCCGTCGGTCGCAGCGTCGAGATCACGGTGCGCAAGACCCGCAAGGACGGTGAGGAAGTCTTCCAGGTGCGCGGCGACAAGCCCGAGCGCTGGGTGCGTCAGACCGACTTCGCCAACGACGAGGCCGTGGGCTACCTCGCGGATCGCCTGAACGCCGCAGGCGTCGAGGACGAGCTCATGAAGGCCGGCGCGGTCGCCGGCGACACCGTCGTGATCGGCGACCTGGACGGAGGCGTTGTCTTCGACTGGGAGCCGACCCTGACGACCGGTCCCGAGCTGCTGGGTTCGCGCGGTACCGACCTGCGCCTTGATCAGAACGCACGTCCGAGCCGTAAGGAGCGCCGCGAGGTGTACCACCAGGTGATGGACGCCAAGACCGCTGCCCGTGACGAGCTGTGGACGGAGCGTCAGGCCGGGCACTGGACCGACGCGTCGGATCAGTCATGAGCGGAGTGGCTGGCGATTCTCGCATCGTCGTCAAGATCGGCTCGTCGTCGCTGACACGCGAGGACGGCGGCCTGGATCTGAACCGTATCGACTCGGTCGCGCGTCTCGTGGCGCGCTGGCGCGGGGCGGACCGCGAGGTTGTCATCGTGTCGTCCGGCGCGGTGGCCGCGGGACTTGACCCGCTCGGCTTTACCTCGAAACCGAAGGACCTGCCGAGCGTGCAAGCTGCCGCCGCGATGGGGCAGGGGCTCCTGATGGCGCGGTGGACGGCCGCGTTCCAGGCGCATCATCTCGATGCCGCCCAGGTGCTGCTGACCACGGACGACGTCATGCGCCGCGACCACTATACGAACGTGCGCGCCTCGCTGACGCGTCTCCTCGGCCTCGGAGTCGTCCCGATTCTCAACGAAAACGACGCGGTGACCACCCGAGAGCTGCGTTTCGGCGACAACGATCGCCTCGCCGCGCTCATCGCGCAGATGATCAAGGCCGACGCCCTCGTGCTGCTGACGGATGTGGACGGCCTCTACACCGCTCCTCCGGATCACCCGGGTTCAAAGCTGATCGAGCGCGTCGAAAGCGCGGACGATCTCATGAGCGTGCTCGTGACCGGCGCGGGTTCGCGTGTGGGCACGGGTGGCATGGCGACGAAGGTGCAGGCCGCCATGCTGGCGACCACCAGCGGTATCGGCGTGCAGCTGGCATGCGCGGATGCGTTGGAGTCGGTGCTTGCGGGTAAGAATGTCGGCACGTGGTTCGAGCCCTCGCAGGAGCGTCCGGCCTCGCGCCGCCTGTGGATCGCCCACGTGGCTCCGTCGCGCGGTGAGATCATCGTTGACGAGGGTGCCGCCCGTGCGATCACGGTCGGCAAGAAGTCTCTGCTGGTCGCTGGCGTGCGTTCTGTGCTCGGCCACTTCGAGGCCGGTGACGTCGTCGACGTGGCCTCCCCGACGGGTCTAATCGCCCGCGGCGTGTCGGGATACGACTCCGACACGCTGGCCGAGATCGCCGGCTCGGGCACCGCGGAACTGCAAGCCGCGGGCCATGAGCATCCCAGGCCGGCAATCCATCGCGACGACCTGGCGGTGTTGAGCGACGCATTTTCTGCGCTGAGCGCTGACTGACGCGGCTTGACAGGCTCTCGTGTGCCATGATGGCCCGGTGGATACTGCTGCAGATATTTCCCAGGTGACGGATGCTGCTCGCGCCGCAGCGCGAGTGCTCGCGAATGCGACGACCCAGGTAAAGAACCGCGGTCTCGAAGCGATCGCTGCTGCGCTCATCGATCGCAGTGACCAGATCCTGGCCGCTAATGCTGAAGATGTTGCCCGCGGTCGCGCGGAGCAGATGAGTGAGGGCCTACTGGATCGCCTCGCGCTGACCCCCGATCGTATTCGTGGAATCGCCGAGGCCGTCCGCGAGATCGCGGGCCTGCCTGACCCGATTGGTCAGGTTGTGCGCGGCATGCGCACCGATATCGGTCTGCGCGTGACGCAGGAGCGCGTGCCCCTGGGTGTCATTGGCATTATCTACGAGGCTCGCCCCAACGTGACGATCGATGCCGCCTCGCTCGCCCTGAAGGCAGGAAACGCGGTCGTGTTGCGCGGTGGAAGTGCCGCGCAGTCTTCGAATCGCGTCCTCATCGAGGTGTGCCGCGATGCGTTGACGTCCGTCGGTCTGCCCGCCGATGCGATCACCACAGTGGACCCGTGGGGACGCGCGGGCGCCCGAGCGATGATGCGCGCGCGTGGAGCGATCGATGCGCTGATTCCACGAGGTGGAGCGGGGCTGATCAACGCTGTCGTCGAAGAGTCGCGGGTTCCGGTCATCGAGACGGGCACGGGCAACTGCCACGTGTATGTGGATGCCTCTGCTGACCTGGAAGCTGCCGAGGCTATCATCATGAACGCGAAGACGCAGCGCGTGGGCGTGTGCAACGCGGCGGAGACGCTGCTCGTGCACGCCGACGTCGCCCAGCGATTCCTCGTCGCCGCCGTGACCCGTCTGACGACGGCGGGCGTGACGATCCACGCGGACGAGGCCACCCGGGCGGTCGTCGATGGCCAGCCCTCGATCGATGCCGAGATGATCGTCGACGCGACCGAGGCCGACTGGGAGACCGAGTACCTGTCGATGGACCTGGCCGTTCGCGTCGTCGCCGACGTCCACGAGGCGATTGAGCACATTCGCCGCTACTCCTCGGGTCATACGGAAGGCATCGTGGCGTCCGACGTGTCCGTCGTGCGTGCGTTCCGATCGGGCATCGATGCCGCTGCTATCGCCGTGAACGCCTCGACGCGCTTCACGGACGGCGGCCAGCTGGGCCTGGGCGCTGAGGTGGGCATCTCGACGCAGAAGCTGCACGCGCGCGGCCCGATGGGCCTGGCGGAGCTTACGACGACCACGTGGATCTACGAGGGAGAAGGAACGATCCGCCCGTGAGTGCGCAAGACAACCAGACGGCGCCTGCCTTGGAGGAGGCAGCGATCGAAAAGACCACCGAGGCCACTGCGGGGGCGACCGCAGCCCCGGCCTCGCCCCCGCATCCCCCGCGCGCGCTGCGTCGGCGTCGCGCGATCGGCATCATGGGCGGCACTTTCGATCCGATCCACCACGGTCACCTCGTTGCGGCCTCCGAGGTCATGGACGTCTACGGCCTCGACCAGGTCGTCTTCGTTCCCGCAGCCATGCAGCCCTTCAAGGCGGATCGACGCGTCACCTCGGCTGAACACCGCTACCTGATGACGGTGATCGCCACGGCCTCAAACCCGCGCTTCGCCGTGTCTCGTGTGGACATTGACCGCGGTGGGACGACCTACACGATCGATACGCTGGCGGACCTGTCGCGCGAATACCCGGACTCGGATTTCTACTTCATTACGGGTGCCGACGCGCTCGCGCAGATCGCGCAGTGGAAGGACGCCGATAAGCTCGTCGAGCAGGCGCACGGTATCGGCGTGACGCGCCCCGGGCACAACGTGTCGGATCCCGGCCTGCCGCACGAGTCTGTGTCGCTGCTGGAGGTCCCCGCCATGGCGATCTCGTCGACGGACTGCCGCACGCGAGTCGAAGAGGGCAAACCGGTGTGGTACCTGGTGCCCGACGGCGTCGTCCAATACATCAACAAATACGGCCTGTACCGGTCCTAACCCAAGGAGAAACGTGAGCCTTCCCGACGCTACCGCAGAACTGGCGGGCCTGGTTGCTCGTGCCGCGCACGACCGCGGCGGCATCAACCCGGTGCTCGTCGACGTGACCAGCAAGCTCGCCCTGGCGGACGCCTTCGTGGTTGTCTCGGCACCGACGGACCGTCAGGTGCGTGCCATTGCCGAGGACATCATGGATCGCATCTGGGCCGAGTACCATCGCCGTCCCGCCCACATCGAGGGGCGTGCGGAGGGATCCTGGGTGCTCCTCGACTACTCGGATCTACTCGTGCACGTTCTCTCCGAGGAGGAACGCGAATACTACGCTCTCGAGCGACTGTGGGGCGACTGCCCGGCCTTGCCGATTGACGTCGACATCGACGAGGCCCGCGCCGCTGCCGCCGAGCGTGCGGCAGCGCACGGTGTGGAGAGTGCGCAGTGAGCGCCTCGCGGATCGTCCTGCTGCGCCACGGCCAGACGGACTTCAACTTGGCACGGCGCTTTCAGGGGCGCATCGATAAGCCCCTGAACGAGGCCGGACGGTCCCAGGCGGCGGGTGCCGCCGGTGTGCTGGTGAGCCGCCTGTGCGAGCCGAGCGCCGAGGTGGGCATGATTGCCGCCGAAGACGGGCGCAGCTACGACGACGGGGGAGTGCGGATCGTGAGTTCGCCCCTAGGGCGCGCCGTCGATACCGCGAGGATCATCGCACGAGTCTTTGACATCGCTGGATATCCGTGCGAGGGTCCGGAATTCGACGAGCGGCTCACGGAACGCTTCTACGGGAGTTTCGAGGGCAAGACCTACGAGGAGATCGCCAGCGAGCAGCCCGAGGCTTACGCGCAGTATCGCGCGCAGGGGGAGTGCGACCTCGCCGAGGTGGAACGCTCCGAGGTCGTGGGCGAGCGCGTTCGTGACGCCGTCCTGGAGGCGGCACGTCTGTGCCGAGGCGACCAGTCTCTGATCGTCGTTTCGCATGGCGCCGCGATCGCGCGTGGCATCGTGTCGCTGCTGGGCCTCGATCCGGCGGTCTTTAATGGGCTGCGCGGAGTTGATAACTGCCACTGGTCAGAGCTTGTGCCCGTGGGGATGTCGTCCTCCAAGAGCGCGGCGATCAGTGGGTGGCGCCTGGCGTCGCACAACATCGGCTCTCGTGAGGATATTTTGGGGGCGTGACGGCTCTCGGGCCCCTCGTCACCGCAGAATATCAAACTCATCGAGCGCTGTGATGAGGGGCACTCGATTAGATTTGCGTCTTTCTTGAAAGGTCCGCTATTATTTATGAGGTCGCCACGGCGACGAACAAAATAACGGGGCTATGGCGCAGTTGGTAGCGCGCTTCCATGGCATGGAAGAGGTCGGGGGTTCGAATCCCCCTAGCTCCACAGAAGATTTCGACATCCGATTTCGGGTGTCGATTTTTTTATTGTCTGAGTAGTGGTGACGCTTAGGGTTATAGGACACTGCGTGTTGCTGGTAGGGTGACTTTTCGGTTTTTTGGTG
>CAUVIG010000151.1:0-5743 GCA_963551745.1 uncultured Actinomyces sp. | reverse complement strand
CGCGCAGACTGTGTGTCTGCGCGGCCCCGGCGTTTATGCGTGTTTGTGCGCGTGTGTGGCCGGTGGTGAGGCGCGGCCCCGTCGCGGATCCCGAGAGCGTGCTTGTTGGGGCATGCGGCACACATGAACGGCATGAGTGCACCCACCGCCGACACCGACGCCCATCGAAGTGGCGCCACCCCCCACGGTCCCGCAGGTCGTCAAGCCGTTGCCCGGGTACGTACTCACCCTGTTCCTCTTGTTCGGCGTGGTGTCTCCTGCGTGGGGCTTCACTGGTTTCCTCACCCGGGATAACTGGACGCAGTGGGCATTCCAGTTGAGTCAGGCACGAGTCATCGTCGCGGCCATCGCCGTCCTCGCGTTCCTGCCTATCGTCCGGGCCGTGCTTGGGTGTTTCGTCCTCGACCTGGTTCGCAGGATCAGGGTTGTAGGACACTACGTGTTGCTGTGTGGTGCTGGTTGTTGCTTGCGGACCCGGGGGTTTTCCGGGCGCCGGGCCCGGCCGTGGGGCCGGGCTGCTTGGTGTGCCCATGGCCCGCCCGCGACCCGCCCGCGCCGCAGCCAGGCCGCGGCCCCTCCGGCGCTCGCCGCACCGGTGGCGGTGGGGGTTTTGCACTACACGAAGCCTTCCGGGGGTGTGTCGCCGGCGTGTCGGAGCCTCATGTCGTGCAATTCCCCCCCGTCTGGTGGCACTCCGAGCCTGGTGTTGGTTGGCGTGGCGCCCACAGTGCAAACCACATCAGCAAAAACCAGTGACAACAAACTGCTGTCGGCGAGGTGATCCGCGTTGCGGGCACAACAATGCCTGTCGTGGCGTACTGCTCGCAGGTGAGCACATTATTCCAAGCACTCACCCGATATATCGCATGGTCACCGGTTAACCTGCACGTGAACCCCTTGATACGCACGTCAACCCCTTGATACGCACGTTAACCCCTCAACATGCACCTGGGCGGGGCCGCCCACGCACATCTCATCGGGCCAACGTGCAGGTCATCAGGCCCACGTGCAGGTCATCGGGTCCACGTGCGCCTTCAAGGGCCCACGTGCGGGTCATCGGGCCCACGTGCAGGATGTCAGGCCCGCGTGCAGGTCATCGGGCCCACGTGCGGGATGTCAGGCCCGCGTGCAGGTCATCAGGCCAACGTGCAGGTCATCAGGCCCGCGTGCAGGTCATCGGGCCCGCGTGCGCCTTCAAGGACCCGCGTGCGTATGGGTGGGCCGATGCGCGGTCACGTCGACCCGAGCGCTGACAGCGATGCTGCCGGACGGGAATTGCGGAGCAGTGGAGGCTGGTCCTAGCAACTGAGCCCACCTACTGGCAGTGGTAACCTATTCCCTGCGCACCTCAACCCACCTGGCAGCTGTGCACCGCCGCCCACGCTCCACGACGTGGATCAACGTACACATGACGATGCCTGAGCCACCACACACAAGGCACAATGCAGGATTCACAGGAACAAGGCAAACACAACCACCTAAAAAGCGACTGTCCCGCACCAAAAAACCGAAAAGTCACCCTACCAGCAACACGCAGTGTCCTATAACCCTAGAGGAATTACGTGCGAAGTTACTGATCGACAGCCAAAGCCGGGCTTCAAGCCAACGCACCGAGCAAAGCTCGCGGCGCGTCGGCTCGCGGGCGGGCCGACGCCCACGGCGCAGCACGGCCCGCACAGCCGGGCCCGACGGCGCGCGGAACACCAGTGGCGCCACAAGCAACCCACGCGCACACGCCGCGTCGGCAGAACAAAACCGCCCGGCCCCATTGGGGCCGGGCGGCAGTGGCGGTAGCGCTGGGATTTGAACCCAGGGTGGCTGTGACACCACACAGCATTTCGAGTGCTGCACCTTCGGCCGCTCGGACACGCTACCTTACCCAAATACTCTACTACATCCTCCCCCTGCGCGCGCAAATCGACCGGGCGGGCTGGGAGCAGGGCCACACCGCAGCCCGGAAGCAGGGCCACACAACCCCGCACGATCACACGGCAGCACACAAAACGGGCACCACCCGACCATTCAGAACGATTGAAAACGAGATTAAAGACCCGCATAGGATTCACGCCCACTCATAAATGCACTACTCTTACAGGGTATCTATTCAAGGCAGCGAAAGGATTTTTCGTGTCTGCGCTAAACGCGACGAAGCAAACATCGCTCAGAGAACTGACCCTCCGCGGCATCATCCTCGGCGGAATCATCACGCTGGCATTCACGGCCGCGAACGTCTACCTGGGCCTGAAGGTCGGCTTGACGTTTGCGACGTCGATCCCGGCAGCCGTCATCTCGATGGCGGTTCTGCGATTCTGGGGCGACCACACGGTCCAGGAGAACAACATCGTCCAGACCATCGCCTCGGCGGCCGGCACCCTGTCGGCGGTCATCTTCGTCCTCCCCGGCCTCGTGATTGTCGGCTGGTGGAGCGGCTTCCCCTACTGGGAGACCATGTTCGTGTGTGCGGTCGGCGGTGCGCTGGGCGTCATGTACTCGATCCCCCTGCGCCGCGCGCTCGTGACCGGCTCGGACCTTCCCTACCCAGAGGGCGTGGCAGGCGCTGAGATTCTGAAGGTCGGCGACGCCCAGGATGCGGGCGAGGACAACAAGCGCGGCCTCCTGGCGATCACCTGGGGTGCTCTGGCCTCGGCCGTGATGGCACTTCTCGGCTACATGAAGGTCGTCGCCTCCGAGGTTGGCACGGCCTTCAAGATCGGTTCGACGGGTACGATGATCTCCACTTCCCTGTCCCTCGCCCTCATCGGCGTCGGCCACCTGGTCGGCATGACGGTCGGTATCGCGATGCTGATCGGCATGATCACCTCCTACGGTGTCCTGCTGCCCCTGTACGCGAACGGCCAGCTGGAGGGCACGGATGACCTGACCTCGGCCCTGGCCACGGTCTTCAAGTCGGACGTGCGCTTCATCGGCGCGGGCGTCATGGCGGTTGCCGCCATCTGGACGCTCATCAAGATCATGGGCCCGATCGCCCGCGGCATGTCCGAGTCGCTGCGCGCCCCGCGCGGCGCACAGGAAAACGGCGCGCAGATCGACCGCACCGAGCAGGACATCCCCGGCAAGTGGGTCATCGTCTCCATCTTCGTGGCCATGATTCCGATCGCGGGCCTGCTGTGGTGGTTCATGCGCGGCACGCAGATCGAGCACAACACTGCTGTTCTGATCGCCATCTCGGTGCTCTTCATTCTGCTCGCCGGCCTGCTGGTCGCGGCGGTCTGCGGTTACATGGCCGGCCTGATTGGCTCGTCGAACTCGCCGGTGTCCGGCGTCGGCCTGCTGGTCGTCGTCATCACGGCGGTCGTCATCCTGGCGGTGCACGGCCACGGCTCGACCGCGGAAGAGAACACGGCACTCATCGCCTACACGCTGTTCACCTCCGCGATCGTCTTCTGTATCGCGACGATCGCGAACGATAACCTGCAGGACCTCAAGACGGGCCAGCTGGTGGGCGCGACCCCGTGGAAGCAGCAGGTCGCCCTGATCATCGGCGTCGTCTTCGGCGCTCTGATCATTCCCCCGGTCCTGGAGCTCATGCAGAGCTCCTTCGGCTTCCAGGGTGCGCCCGGCGCCGGCCCGAACGCGCTGGCGGCCCCGCAGGCCTCGCTGATCTCCTCGCTTGCAAAGGGCGTGCTCGGCGGCGGCATCGACTGGAAGCTCCTTGGCATCGGCGCCGCGATCGGCGTTGTTGTCATCATCATTGACGAGGTCCTGCGCCCCGCGTCGAAGGGCAAGCTTGCCCTGCCTCCGCTGGCCGTCGGCATGGGCATGTACCTGCCCGCCTCCCTGACGGTCCTGATCCCGATCGGCGCGCTCGTGGGCTTCCTGTACAACAGGTGGGCTGACAAGCAGGCGGACGTGGAGCGCGCGAAGCGTTTCGGCACGCTGGCTGCGACCGGCCTGATCGTCGGCGAGTCCCTGTTCGGCGTCGTCTACGCAGGCATCGCGGGCGCGACGGGCTCGGAGTCGCCGCTGGCGCTGCCGTTCATCGGCGATGGCTTCACCCCCGTCGCGAACGTGCTGGGCCTCGTGTTCTTCGCGGGCGCGACGTGGCTGCTCTACGGCTTCGCCCGTAAGATTACGCGCGACTCAGATCGCGAGTCCGCCGCGAAGTAAGCGCGCGACGGACGCGCGAGGGGCATTCCCCCGCGGCACGCATCAGCCCCGGCCTCGTTCCTGCTCTCAGGGACGAGGCCGGGGTCTAGTCTGCGCCCGTCCAAACACAGCTAAGGAAAAGTTACGCCCACAAACATGGACATAAGTCCCACGTGTGATCACGTTCCTATTGGGCACTCGGGAACTTAGCGCATATCAAAGCGCATTTTACTGTCTTTCAGCAAAATTTGCCCTTTGCTGACTAACAAAAGAATGATACTTTTGTAACATGAGGTACATCCTGGAGCCGGACGTCACGTGGCTGCGGGACCCAGGCGCGTCGGTGAACCGCTTGACGGTACACGCGACGTGGAGGTCACGCAGGCCGCTCCAGCTGCTGTCGAGCACCTGGCAGGTCACCGGTGTCAGCGGTACCGCCGCCGAGCTCATCGATCGAACTCCTTCTCAGAGGAGTTTCGGAGCGACGTCTGTTCCCGGCATCTTGGAGCTGGATGGCTCGTGGGTGCGTCGCGAGGCGAGGGCGCGCGCCGAAGAAGAGGCACAATTCGACGGGACGCCGCCCCCCGACCGGGTACGCGCCTCGATCCTGCGCCGCGAGTTCACGCTGGATGCTCCCCTGAAGAAGGCCTGGGAGCGCGGCTGGATGATGACCCTGACCTTCGGCGGCTTCTCGGGCCCGCTGTATGCGTGGCTGGACGGCACGTTCGTAGGGTTTTGCGCGGACGGGTTTATTCCCACAGCTTTCGACGTGACGGGCGCGCTCGAGCCGACGCACACGCACGCGATCAGCGTGCTCCTGCTCGACTCCCCGGCGTGCTCCCACGGTCTGTTCCGCGAGGTGTCCCTTGAGGCGCGCCCCCCAGCTCACATCGTGGACATTGTCCCGGTGGCGTCCCACGACGGCAGCTCAGGAAGCCTGCGCCTCCAGGTCGAGGCCTCGTCGGGTTCGCTGGTGCGCGCCGTGCTCCTGGGCGAGGACCAGCGGGAGGAGCTATGGTCGGCGACTGCGCCCACGGGTGAGGCACTTGAGGCTCGAGGCCTGGACGTGATCGCCTGGAGCGCCGAAGAGCCTGCCCTGTACCGGCTGATCGTGACGCTGTCCGACAAGCGGGGGGTGCGCGATACGGTCGCCCTGTACGTCGGCTTCCGACGCGTGGAGATCACCTCCCAGGGGCTGAGCCTGGGGGGTCGGCCCCTGGTCCTGCGGGGCGTGCAGCGCGACGAGTGCAACGGGCGCACGGGCCTGGCGGTGGGCCTACAGGAGATGATCGACGACATCGTGTGGTGCAAGCGCCACGGCGTCAACACGGTGGTGATCGGGCAGGCGCCCGGGCACGCCCGTTTCCTGGAGTTGGCCGATGAGTACGGCCTGTACGTCATCAGCTGCGCGTCGAACATGTACGGACCGGGTGTCGCGCGCGACGAGGCCCTGGAGGCCGCGATCCGCCGCGATCGCGCCCACCCGAGCATCATCGCCTGGGCGATCGGGGATGATGAGGACGAGCTCCGCGCCGTCCACGATCTCGACCCGACGCGCCCGGAGTACTCCCAAGCCTGCTTCCCGGACCTGTGCAAGGCACGCGGCGAGGAGCTGCACTACGCGCCGGTGACGGTG
>CAUVIG010000150.1:0-5816 GCA_963551745.1 uncultured Actinomyces sp. | reverse complement strand
CGCGCCGCAACAGGCTATCCTTACCCCCCGCTTCGTCACTATCTGTCAGATGGCCGCTCCGAGAGCTTCGGCGAGTTCCGCCGCCTCCTGCGCGTTCAGCTCGATGACGAGCCGCCCGCCCCCTTCGCTGGGAATTCGCATGACGATACCGCGTCCTTCGGCGCTGACTTCGAGGGGTCCATCCCCCGTGCGAGGCTTCATTGCTGCCATGAGAGTACTCCTTCTCAGAGTTATGCCCGCGCCTCCTCAGGCGGGGTAACACACCTATTTTACCGGATAATTGCCGATTTTCCTTAACACCTCGCAAAGAGTAATCAAAGGAGAATAAGCCCATCGATTAATTAGGCCCGCGGCAAAAGGAGTTTGACAGAACAAAACACCCGCATAAGGGATGTACAACTACTCGGCACCCGTCGCTAGGAGCACCGCTTCCTCCGGGTCGTCCACGACGCGCAGCAGGTCGACGTCGCCGGGCGAAATCATGCCAGCATCGACCATTGAGGAGCGGATCCAGTCGACCAGACCCGACCAGTAGTCAGTGCCTACGAGGACCAACGGGAACGACCGAATCTTCCCCGTTTGCACGAGCGTCGCGGATTCGAAGAGCTCATCCATGGTCCCAAAACCACCGGGCATCACGATGAAGCCCTGCGAGTACTTGACGAACATAGTCTTGCGGGCGAAGAAATAGCGGAAGTTGACGCCCAGGTTCACCCACTGGTTCAAGCCCTGCTCGTGGGGCAGCTCGATCCCCAGGCCGATTGACGTGCCGCCTGCCTCCCACGCGCCGCGGTTCGCGGCCTCCATCATGCCGGGGCCACCGCCCGTGATGACCGCGTAGCCGCGATCCACGAGAAGCTCGCCAATGCGCTGGGCGCACACGTAGAGGGGCTCGTCGGGGCGGCTGCGAGCAGAACCGAACACTGAGATGGCCGGGCCGACCTCCGCGAGGGCCTCGAAGCCTTCAACGAACTCGGACTGGATGCGCAGGACCCGCCACGGGTCCTCGTGCTTCCAATCCGCGCTCTGGTCGGATTGAAGCAGCGATGCATCAGCAGTCATGCGCGGGATCTGGTCACCTCGCAGGACGACGGATCCACGGCGGTAGGTGTGCGTCGGCTTGGTCATGGTCATGCCTCCCTGTGTGGTGCCGGCGTCGGTGCCGGCTGCTCGAGCACGAAGGCGCGCAGCGTGTCGTGCACCTTCACGATATCGGATACAGGTGCATGTTCGTCGCGCGTGTGCGCCAGCAGCGGGTCGCCCGGCCCGAAGTTCATGGCGGGGACACCGACCTGGGTGAAGCGCGCGACGTCGGTCCAGCCGACCTTTGCGCGAAGCCGCAGCTCCTCACCCCGCGAGGCCGCGACCTGGCGGGCGACCGACAGGAAGCGCTGGGCGATGTCAGAGTCCGCGCCCGGCCTGGCCCCTTCGCACAGGTCGTCGACCTCGATCGTGGCGCCCGTCCCCTCGAAGAGGCCGCGCACCCACTCCAGGGCGTCGTCGGCGCCCATCGAGGGGGCGAAGCGGTAGTTGACGGTCATCGAGGCGGCCTCGGGGATCACGTTGTTGGCGATGCCGCCCTCGACGCGCACGACCGACAGGGATTCTCGGAATTCGAGGCCATCGACCGTAACGACGGGGTTTCCGTAGGCGGTGATGCGCTCGATGACGGGGACCATCGCGTGGATCGCGTTGACGCCCATCCATGCGCGCGCCGAGTGGGCGGCACGCCCCGGGAAGTGCGCGATGACGCGCAGCGTGCCGTTGCAGCCGCCCTCCACGTGGGCGGCGGTGGGTTCGCCCAGCAGCGCCAGATCCCCCGACAACCACTCGGGGTGGTTGCGCTGGACACGCCCCAAGCCGTTGAGGTGGGAGGCGACCTCCTCGTGGTCGTAGAAGATCCAAGTGACGTCGGCGCTCAGCGCGGCATCGTCTCCGGAACGCAGGACGGCGCCAACGCCGCACGCGAGCGCGAGCGCCGCCGCGCAGCCTCCGAGCATGTCGACCGACCCGCGACCCCAC
Source organism: uncultured Actinomyces sp. (assembly GCA_963551745.1). Classification (GTDB taxonomy): domain Bacteria; phylum Actinomycetota; class Actinomycetes; order Actinomycetales; family Actinomycetaceae; genus Pauljensenia. Next base: position 3,794 of record CAUVIG010000150.1, on the reverse strand, counting down.
AGGACCGGGGCCCCGTCGCGCTCCTCGAAGCGACCGGGAACGTTGTCGGCGATGGGAACGGTGTCGAGGTGCCCGGCGAGAACCACACGCTGGTCGAGGCCGAGACGGGTCCGCGCACACACGGCGTCCCCGTCGCGCAGAATCTCCAGGGACGGGACCGATCCGAATCCGGCGCCGCGCAGGGCCGCCTCGACGGCGTCAGCCAGGTGCCCCTCGTCTCCCGACACCGAGGGAATATCGATCATCTGACGCGTGAGTTCGACCGGGTCCATCAGGTTCGTCAGCTGCATGGTTCCTCCTTCGTGGATGCCTCCAGGATAGCGGCGCACTCCCCCACCTGCGCCCCTCCTCCGTATCCCGAGGGTGAGTCCCGGCCTCGTTCGTGATACCCGTTTTTGTGCCGGCCACCCGAGGTGTTACCCTCAGCACATGACACGCTGTGCAAACCCGTTGCTGTTTGCGGGTATCGCTTCTTTCCTGTCCGCGCGAACCGGCGGCCGTTTCCGCCTGATCATCAGCTACGAAACCCCTGAGAATCAGGACGCGGCGCGCGACGGCGCGGCGATCATCGAAGCATCCGCCGGGCACGCCCTGCTCATGCCGCGTGCGCTCCCCGCTCCCCTGACGGCATTTTCGGTGCGCATGGTCATGGCGGACGCCGCCGTGTACGTCCGCGCGTCGGGCGAGGCACTCATCTACCTCGGCGGGCGAGCGATCGACCGCTCGCGCGAGGGCGCGCTGGCCCCCGACGCTGAGCTGGCCCTCATCGACGAGGCCGTGGCCGCGTGCGGCGATGACTCCTCCCTCCCCCGTTCGCAGGGAGGCTGGGAGTCCGTGGGCGACGGAATGATCGGCGCGTACGTGGACCGCTGCGCTTCCCGTCTGGCCTCTCTGGAGTCTTCCGGTCCGCGCGCGGCCTCCGTGTCGATCGACGAGGCCTCGGGGCTGCTGGCGACGCTTCTGGAGCGCCTGGGCGTGCCGGTCGTCGAGGAGGGCGCTGCTCTTTCCCTGAGTGTTTCCACGGATGGGCGCGCCCTGACTGCCTCGGTGCCCGAGGAGCGGGTCCGCACCGCGCTTGCGGGGGCACTCAGCACCTCCCCCGCCGCGCCCACAGGCCCTGGCCTGTACTGCGTGGACCCGGCCTTCGTGCTGGACGCGGACGGCCTGTGCGCGGGAGCTGCGCTGGCAGTGCTGGGAGCCTGAGACCTAAGAGTTGTGCCCCGGGGACGCGTCCCCGGGGCACCGTCGTATGCGCACTCAGCTCACACGTCGAAGGGCGTGGAGATGACCATGCCGCCCGTCTCAATCTGGCCGGCCATGTCGGACAGGCCCAGCTTGAGCTCGGAAGACAGCATCGGTGTGTAGGCGCCGAAGCCGGTGAGGATCACGCCGCCCGAGGCAAGGGACACCGGCACGACGGAGGCCTTCTCACCTGCGGAGGCCTGGGCGATGAGGGTGTCCATCGCAGCCTTGTAATCCACGACGACGCCCGTCAGCACGGGAGCACCGATGGCGGAGCGGACCTCGTCGGAGATCTGAATGTAGCTGAACACGTCCGCGAAGGACTGCGTGTCCACCTGCTGCGCCGCCGGCGCGCCGGACTGGCCGGACATCGGCGCGGCCTCAGCCGACTGGGCCTCGTCGCGGGTCAGGCCCTTCAGGTCGTTCTTCGTCAGGCCCGACCACACGAGGCGCACGGTCGGGTTGGAGGCCTCGGTGACGGCGCGCGCGGCACCCTCGTTGGCCTCACCGGCGAAGGGGGCGATGATGTCGGCGCCCTGAGTGATCGCGTCGGCGGTCGCCGTGCGCACCTCGTCGGCACTGCCCGCGTACGGTCCCTCGCTCGTCACGGGGTTCCAGCCGAGCACGGTGATCGATGTGCCGTTGGCCAGGTTGTATGCATCCACGCCCTGGGAGAACGCGGACATCTGCGAGCTAGTGACGTTGTCGCGCTCTCCGCCGATGACGGCGAGCGTGCCCGTGGTCGTCATGCCCGCGGACGCGTAGCCGGCCAGGTAGGCGGCCTGCGAGGCGTCCACGTCGACGATCGATCCGTTCTTCGGGGAGGTCGCGCCGCCCTTGGAGTCGACGAAGGAGGCACCCACGAGGGCGAAGCGCACCTTCGGGTTGGAGCGCGCAGCCTCGGAGACCGAGGCCGCCATGGTCGAGTCCGCGCCCACGATCAGCGTGCAGCTGGAGGTCACGAGCGCGGCCGGAGCCTCCTGTCCGCTGGCCGCCTCAAAGGCGACAGAGGCGTCATTCGCGGCGCGCGCGAGCGCGGTCGCGACGGGGTCCGTGGCGGCGTCGCCGTGGGCTCCGGAGATGGCGGCGCAAACCTTCGCGGAGGCTGCGGGGGCGGCGGCGGGCGTGGTCGAGCAAGCTCCAAGGGCCAAGGAGGCCGCGGTCGCGGTAGTTGCGAGGGCGGCGATGGTCCGCTTGTTCACGTGTGATGCCTTTCGTCGGGGCTTCTTGCTGCCCAACACGCTACCAGCCCTGCACCCTCTCGCGGCGGGCGGGGCGGCGCACCTCACCCGAGAGTGAACAAGGCACGGCGATCTTGTCCCCCTTCGTAGGAGCCCCGCTGGGGACGCTTGACGCCGCGCGTCGGCGACACGTCAGAGCAGATCGGAGCGACCCCGGTCAGCGAGCTGGTCCACGACGGCCTTCACGGACTGTGCGCGGTCGCGACGCGTCACGAGGATCGCGTCGGGGGTCAGCGCGACGGCCACGTCGGGGACGCCGACGAGCGCGACGAGGGGTTCCTCACCGCCGCGCGTGAGGGAACCGAAGACTGCCGCGCCATCGGATTCGACGCGCAGCGCCTCGCCCAGGTTCCCACTGCGCGCGACGATGCCGGTGAGGGCCTCGAAGTCACCCAGGTCCGTCCATCCCAGCTCAGCGTCGGCGGGAACGACGGCGACTCCCCCGTCGGCGGCGACGGGCTCGGCGATCGCATGATCGATCGCGATTTTCGTCAGGTGCGGCCAGTTGTCCGCCAGCACGTCATCGAACTCGGAGCTACCCCACGCGCGCGCGATGGTCTCCAGGCGCGCGTGCATGTCGGGCAGCAGGCGGGCTAGATGGGCGGCGAGCACGCCCGCCGACACGATGAACATGCCCGCGTTCCACAGATAGCCCTGCGACACGTAGCGGCCAGCCGTGTCGGCGTCCGGCTTCTCTACAAAATCGGCGACCCGGCGGGCGCCGCGCTCAGCGTCGGCTTCCCCGGAGCCGTCGGCGAGGGCCGGACCGGGCGCGATGTAACCGTAGGCGGTCGAGGCCTCGGTGGGCGTCAGACCGATCGTCACGACGTAGCCCTCGCGGGCGGCGCCGATCGCCGTCTCGACGGCGTCGTGCAGCAGCTCGGGGCGGGCGATCAGATGGTCGGCCGCGAAGGAGCCGACGATCGCGTCGTCCCCGAAGCGCTCGCGCACGACGTAGGCGGCCAGGCCGATCGCTGCCATGGAATCGCGACCCGACGGCTCGATGAGGAGCGTGCGATTATCCGACGAGGCGAACTCGGGCAGCTGGGCGAGCACGCCGTCTCGGTGCGCCTGACCGGTCACGATGGTCACCGACGAGGCCGACTCCTCCAGGCGGTCCACCGTGCCCTGCAGGAGGGTGCGGCCCATGCCCGCCAGGTCAAGGAGGAACTTGGGGCGGCGGCGGCGCGACAGCGGCCACAGGCGCGTGCCGGCGCCGCCGGCGGGGATTATCAAGTGGAGGTCACTCATACCCCCAAGTATCGCAGATACGACGAGGGGGCGGGGCATCAGCCTCACCCCCTCGTGGAA
>CAUVIG010000149.1:0-5827 GCA_963551745.1 uncultured Actinomyces sp. | reverse complement strand
CTCGTGTCGGGCGCGTCCCCCTCGCCGCGCACCGACGAACTCGTGAGCGTCCTGGGGGAGAAACACCCCGGGGACCCGGGGATCATCGTCGCCTTCCTTATGAACCCGGTGTCGCTGCGCCCCGGCGAGGCCGTCTACATTCCGCCGCGCCAGATCCATGCCTACCAGTCGGGCCTGGGGATTGAGGTCATGGCCTCCTCCGATAACGTCGTGCGCGCTGGCCTGACCGGCAAGTACGTGGACTCCGCACAGCTCGTGGAAATCACCGAGTTCTCGGCGCTGCCGCCCGTGCGAGTGGCCCCCGAGCACCCCTCGGCGACCACGGACCGCTTCCTGGCACCCGCCCAGGAGTTCGAGCTGTCGGTGACGACGCTGGCGCCCGGCACCCACACGTCCCGCGTGGACGAGGTCGCCGTGCCCGGGGAGGGCCCGCGCATCGTCATCGCGACCTCCGGGTCACTCACCCTGCATGTGAGCGAGGAACAGGGCGGGGACAGCGTGGAGTTGACGCGCGGCCAGGCCGTCTTCGTCTCGGCCGCCGAGCGTCGCGTGTGGGCGTACGGCACCGGCTCGTTTGTGCAGGTCGCGGCCCCCTGACCGGGTGCGTCGCGCGCCGTGATGAGGTTGTAGTGAGCCTCGTTGTCAAATCGTCCCACGTGGTGGTCTTGGTTCCCGGAAAAGTCTTGTAGGCGCGCCGTTTTCCTCTAAAATATGGGCCGGGCCTCAGCTCCGCTCGCTGCGACGAGGCCCGATTGTCAATCGCAGTGTGGGTACCGCGTGGGGGTGCCCACACTGCGATTCTGTGTGCGATTTAGAAGACGCCGCAGACCCAGTCAGCCAGGGTCTTGCAGGTGGATGCCAGCTCGCCCTCGTGGGCGTCGTATCCGGCCACGATGTCCTCAGTGTTCACACGCTCGTTATTCTCTGCCCACACCGTGGCGCTTTCGCGCGTCACCTCGGGGTGGAACTGCACGCCCAGGGCGGTGCCGTAGGAGAAAATCTGTGTGTACTTGTCCGAGCGCGCCCACTCGCGCGCGCCGTGGGGGAGCTCCACGATGGCGTCACCGTGGTCGGCGAACACCGCGTGGGTCGAGGCCAGGGCCATGCGCAGGGGAACGGCACCGCCTCCGCCCGCCTGGTCATTCGTGCCCCACACGAGCGGGATGACGCCATATTCGGGGCCCGCCGGGTCTGCGACGCTGACGCGCCCACCGAAGGTCGCGGCGATCAGCTGGGCGCCCAGGCAAATTCCGAGCACTCGAATCTGTGCGGCGACGCAGCGGCGCAGCAGCTCGCGTTCGGCTTCCAGCCACGGCCATGCTTCGTCGTCGTAGGCGCTGGCCCGGCCACCCAGAAGGATGAGGGCGCCCGGCAGGGGAGCAGCCGCCAGGTCCTGGAGGCGCTGCGGCTCCTCCCAGGCGCGCACCACCTCGTGACCGCCGAGGAAGGCGGACAACTGACCCGCCGGAACGATCGGGTCGTTTTGAATCACGAGGATGCTCATACGCCAATTGTAGGCGCGATCACGCGCCGGTACCTATCGGCCCTTGAAGAAAGCGAACAGCTGGCGCTCGCGGATCGTCGTCGATGCGATGACGACACCGATGAAAGTCCACGACGCAGCACAGATGCCCTCGGTAGCGACCAGGCGCATCAGGTCGGAGCGATCGCCGGGCGCTGCTCCGCTCAGGATCGCGAGGCAGATGGCGGAAGTGAGGACGAATGCGCAGCCCACCCACGACACGGCCTCACACAGTTGGAGGACCGTCGTATCCGACGTGCGGAGCCCAGCGTGCAGGGCCGAGGCGATCTCGAGCCGCCGCCACCACGTAGCGGCAGCCCCGATGGCGGCGCCGATGGCGCTCGCGGCGATCCACGCCCACCAGGTTGGCCTATGTCGCAGTTGCCCCGCCGCGTCGAAGGTCGTCCCGCGCGTGGGATTCATGGCCTGGACCTGGGCGTTCTGGTCGTTGCTTCCAACGAGGGCTGAGCGCACTAAGGCATCGACGTCGTCGCTGTGCGGCCAGGATTCGTACCAGCACTCATCGAAGGTCCCTATCGCGGGCACGGGGGCGAGAGCCGCGTAGGCGTAGCCGGGGCGGCGCCCGTCGTTCTCGTCCCACGGGTAAGTGCCCGCGACTTCGGCCTGCCCGTGTGTGAGGGGAAGAAGGGCTCCTTGAGGGGTGCCGAGGTCCTCGGCTACCTGCTCAGGGAGCAAAATTCCCGTCGGACCGGCCGTTGTTGTCCCCAGGAGAGAGACGGTTCCCGGTGTGATCTCGTACAGAGGCAGCGACGAGGCCGGAAGGGCGAGCGGGGACAATCCGGATTCGACCGAGCGAACGGCTCCTGCGCGCACCCCGGGGATTCGCGACAGGGCCTCGCAGGCGGCTCCGTCGATGCTGCCTCGCGCTTGGAGGACTCGCACCGATCCCAGATGGGCACGAAAAGAGGCCGCCTCAACGCTGAGGGAACGAAGCGAGAACGCATCGGCGCAGATCGCGCCTCCGACCAGGGCGGTCGCCAGAACAGTCAGAATCCCGACGCGGGCCGTCCCGCTCAGGCAGTCCCTCCAGGCCTCGGACAGGAGTGCGCGCCACGAGAGTGTGCTCATCGCTGTCCCTCCTCGTCCTGGAAGTGTGCGAGGTCGATGATGGCGTCGCACTGCGCGCGAATCGACGGATCGTGCGTCGCGATCACGACGCTGACCCCGTCCTCGCGCAGAGAGCCGAGCGTGGAGGCAATGTCGCGCGCCGTGGACTGATCAAGCTGCGCGGTCGGTTCATCCACGAGGAGCAGGGTGGGGGAGCACGCGAGCCCGCGGGCGAGGAGCACACGCTGAGCCTCGCCGCCCGACAGATCCCGAAATGGGCGGGTCGCAAGATGCGCCAGATTGAAAGCGTTGAGGAGCCGCTGTGCCTCCGCATCGGCCTGCGCCCGGCTCATGCCGCGGGCCAACAGGGGCAGCGCAACGTGGTCAATGGCGCTGCGCGCGCGGACACCGAACGGGTTCTGGAAGACCCACGCGATACGGGGACTCTGCGAACCAGCCGGACGGGGGACAGTGATCGTTCCCTCGGTCGAAGTCTCCCATCCCGCGATTAGCGACAGCAGCGTTGACTTGCCAGAACCAGATGGGCCGATGATGGCGGTGAGGGCACCGTCCTCGCAGCGTGCGCTCAGATGGCGAAAGAGCCACGGGGTTGCGGCGAACTTGTGCCCGACGTTGTCTAGCTCGACGGGCATGAGCGTCCCTCGACGGCGGTGTCGACGGCGGAGAGTGGGGTAGCTGGCAGGACGTAGGTTCGGCCAAGCTGGGAAGAAACGATAGAAACGGGAATTGGCGTGCCGTCTTCAAAGACGCACGCGCCCGTCGCGTCTCCGATCACTGAGGACGGCGGGATGACCGCAACGGTGATGGGGGAGGCGAGCTTCCAGGAGACGGGCAGCTGAACGGGTCCATCGCCGCTCGGGGTGGAGCGGACGAAGGCCGTGTATTCGCGCTAGGAGAGGATCGTCGCCGTCAGGGTGGGGTCGGTGATGATGCCGTCAGAGGGGACCGGGTAGTCCGTGTCTCCCAGGGTGATGACGTGGTCCGCGGGATAGGCGTCCGGTGGAACGGAGAGGCGCAAGGCGTCGCGGGAGTCCTCTAGGGTGAGGAGAACGGTCTGTGTATCGACGCTGTCACCCAGGTGAACGGGGACCGATGAGGGGGTGACTGCCGGCGAGGGGATCCACAGGACGCGAGAGGCTTCGATGCGGGAGGGGAGACCTCCGGCTCCGTCGTTCACGCCCATCGCCGAGGCCAGGGCCGCTCGCGTGGCGGCCGTGACCCGCTGAGATTCCACGGGAGCCGCATATCCGAGCCGCGCAAGCTCAGCGTTCAGGGCACCGATATCGGGTCCCGTGGCTCCGTCCACCACGTCCTGATAGAGCGGGGTGGACAGGGCTAAGGCAAGAAGGGGCAGGCCGTCGATCTCGCAGGGAATAGAACCTGACGTGATGGGAGTTCCCGGCGCTGCCTGAAGCGCCGTGATGCGCCCGGCAATGGGGGAGGTGAGTTCATGAGGCGAGGCCGGGGGAATCGTGAGGGTGAGGGAGCGCGTGTCGGTGAACTCGCGCGTGGTGACGGGGACCGTTGATGGAGCAGATGACGAGGCCAGCGAGGCCGGGGTGGGCGGCGAGGCGATGAGGATACCCGCGCTGACCCCACCCGCACCGGCGATGAGAGCGACGAACGCGGTGAGGGCGAGCCAGCGGCGAGAAGTTGTCATCTCAAATCCTGAGGGTGGTTGTGGTCATTTGCTGGGGTCCTCGAGGCATCGTTGCAAAATGTCGGGTCCCTGAGCTGGATCGATGAACGGCAGCGCGCTTGAGAGAGGCGTTCCGCTCTCGCGAGCGCGCGCGAACTCTTGGGCCGTGAAGGACGGCTCAACCGCCTTGTTGCGGATCAAACACTGCGTGTACAGCTCGTTGACATCCCGGTGATCCGGGTTGACTCGCATGTTGAACTCGAGCGCCTCGATGATCGGCTGACCGGCATCGTTGGAACAGGCGGAGACGAACTCTTGTTGCTGTTCGGCGGATATGGAGGAGCCAACCGGCTGATCGGGGACGCTCAGCGTGCCGCTCGGGCCAAAAGACGCACCGGTCACGCCCTTGTCCGTCAGGCAGCTCAGCACGCGCTGACGCATGTCCTGGAGTTCTGCCTCGCTGATGGTGGAGTCGGCGAGGACAGATTGGACGAACTCGTTGGACGCCCACTCATTGCGCGCCTGCTCAATATCGGCCGCCCACGGCCCCTCCGCCGCAGGTGTAGTCTGTTGGCAGCCGCAGGCCGTGGCGACGATGAAAACAGAGGCAGCGAGCAGACTGATGCGCGACCGTATGGAGTGTGTGCCTTCTCTGTTGGACGCTGCCATGATGTTCTCCCTCGAACAGCCTCGACAATGGGTGCCTACTTCCAGAATAACAAAGGCATATGCTCCGTCACTCGCATGACGGAAAAGCGAGTTGAGACGTGGGTGTCAAGATGCCCCAGACGCGCCGCAGCCCCCAGTCCCGGAACCCGACGCGGCGTGCGATCCCCACCGCGGCAGGCCGACCCGGAAGCGGGGGCTGCAACACACGTTTCATTGTGTGAGGCTAAGCTCAAGATATAGGGAGCGTTGCCTGAAAAAACCCTGGGAAGGGTGTGTGGGGCGGACCGGCGTCCGCCCCGCACACCCCCAGCTGCAGTTGGTCGATCACTTCGATGCCAGGCGGGCTCCCTGCGTCAGCGCCTCCAGCTTCGCCCACGCGATCGACGGGTAGATGCGGCCGCCGAGGCCGCAGTCGGTTGACGCCACGACGCGCTCGTCGCCCACGATGTCCGCGAACTGACGGATGCGCTGAGCCACCAGCTCCGGGTGCTCCACGACGTTCGTCGAGTGCGACACCACGCCCGGGATCAGGTACTTGCCCTCAGGCAATTCGATGTCGCGCCAGATCGTCCACTCGTGCGCGTGGCGAGCATTCGCCGCCTCGAACGTCAGGCCGTTCGCATTCACGAGCAGGGCCAGATCCACGATGTCCTTGAACGGGATATCCGTCGTGTGCGGGCCGTGCCACGAACCCCAGCACACGTGGAAACGAACCAGATCCGGGTCGATGCCCTCCAGCGCATGGTTCAGCGCGTCAATACGCACGCGCGAGAACGCACGGTAATCCTCAACGGACGGCTCCGGGTTCATCTGATCCCAGCCCTCCGCGATATCCGGCGCGTCAATCTGCACCGTCAGGCCCGCGTCCGTAATGCGCTTGTACTCCTCGCGCAGCACATCCGCGCACG